>NZ_JAXCHR010000006.1:0-226682 GCF_035984465.1 Polaromonas sp. CG_9.5 | reverse complement strand
GTCCGGGTTAAGTGCACACCATCGTGGTGGGCAACTCCCCGGATACTGCCCGGCTCATCAACCCGGCGCAAGAATGGTGTTCGTCGGACGGTTACGCTATTTCGGTGCCCGTGTCACTGCTGCCTGGCACATGATTGGCGAAACAGGTTCTTGACAGTCTGGACAGCCTTCAACGCCTTGATGCGCTGAATAAGCGACTGCAGATTTTAGGCAATGAAGCACGTCTGCCATGTCTCTTGTCAGCGCAACTTTACCCGTCAGGGCCACCCGCTCAAGCCGGTTTCGATCTCCAGGTGTGGGATTTTGAAGGCGTCGCTTTTGTGGCTTGTGTTAGACGCTACAGGGCTCAGGCGAAATGAGACCGGCAAGTGCGAAGCCTTGGCACATTGAGGTGCATGGATTGGCTGCCCTGAACGCTGTCACGCCCGGTTTTTAGCGGTACGCAGCCAACAGTGATCAAGAGCTCGGCACGACCACGACGGTAAGCCAGTAGCCTGCCAACTGGCTGATGGCTTTGGTGAAGCTGTGAAAATCCACTGGCTTGGTGATGTAGGAGTTGCAGCGCAGGCCGTACATCTTGCTGATGTCCTCGGCTTCATGCGAGGTCGTCAGCACCACCACCGGCATGTGCCTGAGTTTCTCGTCTTTGACGATTTCCGTCAGCACTTCATGCCCGCTCGTCAACGGCATATGCATGTCCAGCAAAATAAGGTCAGGCGTGACCGCATTCTCATAAGGCGCTTCCTTGCGCAGGAATTTCATGCACTTCAGACCATTTTCGACATGGTGCAGATTCACCTTGAGGCTGGCAGCTTCAAACGCTTCCCGTGTGAGGAAAAGGTCATCTTCGTTGTCGTCAACCAGAAGAATTTCGGCGATTCGGCTGTTGCCGATGGGTTTGAGCATCATGACGCGGCACTTTCAGAGGGAGTGGCTGGCAGGGTGAAGTAGAAGGTGCTGCCCTGACCGACGACAGATTCTAGCCAGATGGAGCCGCCGTGGCGTTGCACTACCCGGCGACAAACCGCCAGCCCGATGCCGGTGCCGGCGTACTCTGCGTGGGTATGAAGGCGTTTGAATACCTCGAAAATTTTCTCAAAGTGCTCCCTGTCAATGCCAATGCCGTTGTCGGCGACCGAAAATACCCACTGGTTCTCTTTTTTTATGGCCGAAACCTTCACGACAGGCGCACGGCCCTCGCAATACTTGAGGCCATTGCCGGCCAGATTCAGGAAAAGCTGGACCAGTTGCGTGCGGTCACCCATCACGTGCGGAAGCTCGCCAAAGGTCAGCTCGGCCCCTGACTGCGTGAGGCTGGCGTCCAGCAGGCCGCTCACTTCGGTGGCAATTTCGTTGCAGTTGACTTCGGTCAGAGGCCGGGCCTCGCCGCTGACCCGTGCATAGGACAGAAGGTCATCGGTGAGCTGCTCAAGCCGGCGCGCTGCCTTGGCGGTTCGGTGAATCAGCGACAAGCCGCTTTCATCGAGCTGGCCAGCGTATTTTTTCTCCAGCAGTTGCACAAATCCGCTGATGGAGCGAAGCGGCGTCTTGAGGTCATGCGAGGCCACAAATGCGAATTGCTGCAGGTCATGGTTGGACGCCTGGAGCTGAGCGGTACGCCGCTCCACCCGCATCTCCAGCTCGGTGTTCAAGTCGGCAATCCTCGCTTCAGAGCGCACCAGCCGGAGCACCAGCGGGGCAAGCAACCAGCGCAGCGACAGCAGGGCAATCAACAGCACGCCCAGCAGGAGCGGAATCACAATGCGCAGTTGCCACCATACGGGCGCATACAGATCGGCAGAGTCGACTTTTAGAACCATCCCCAGCGCGAGATCGCCCACTGGCGCGTACGCCGCCTCCACCTCGTTGCGGCGATAGTCCTGTGCGCTGATGAAGCCGGTTTTACCGGCCAGGGCATGCGCCATCGGCAGCAGGTTGCCATCAGCGGCAACGCGCGGTGCGGTCACTACGTTCGGATTGAGCGTGGTTGGAAAGCACTGCATCGTCGCCTCGAAGGGCGCGCACAGCACCATTTCTCCCGTTTTACCCAGATGGGCGGCATCCTTGAGTGCGTTCGTGGTGGCTGGCAACACCGTCTCGGTGATTAACTTGCCAACTGTCTGTCCTGCCTGCTGCATTTCAACCGCTGCATGCAGCAACAACTGCCCATCCCACATGAGTTGCACACGCCCCGGAAGATTGAGCGGGACGGTCAGCGCGGATTGCTGCACGAAGTGACCCGCACGCGCCAACTCGCGTCCGTCTTTGCCGAACACCGCAATGGCCGTCAGCCCTGTCGGAAGAAAAGACAAAGCGACTTCGTTGAGTAGGGTGCGGGCGGTTTCGTCCTGCGCGTCGGTATTGAGCCGCTGCACCAGATCAATCAGCCGGGGACGGGTGACGGCGACCGTCGTTTTGCCAAAACCTGCGCTCACTTCAGTCTGCGTGAGTTGCATCCTGTTTTGCAGGGCGGACTGGAGGTTATTGTCGAGAAGCTGCTCGGCATGACGCTGCATGACTATAAAAACGCTGATACCCACCAGCAAAGCAACGATCACAAGAATGATTCCGGCGACCAGAACAATCTGCGGTTGATCAGATTTTGGACGGAGCATGTGCTTCATGGTCGTATCAGTGCTTAAAGGGGTCTTGCCGCCAGGCCTGTGCCTGAGTGTTGTCGCCAATGCTAATTTAACCAGACGCGCCGGCAAACAGGGGTTACCAAAGGCGCGCCATCTGATGGGTAATAACTTCTTTGACCGGCTCAAGCCATAGCGCCCGCAGCTTGTGCAAAGCAGTCCATTTGGCCGCCACTGTCGGGGGCGCAATGGATGACTCGCCCTATTCGCCTCGGGTCTTGAACACGTCGTGACACGACTGGCACGTGCGGGCCGTGGCCCTGAATGCTTCTTTCACATTGTCCAGATTGCCGGTTTTGGCAGCAGCGTTGAGTTTGACGGCTTCTGCCATCAGTTTTTCTGACGAATCCTTGAACTTGGCGGGCTGCGTCCAGATGGCCGGACTGGCACGCGTGACCCCTTTGTCCGTTCCGGCGCTGAATGCCGGCCAGGGGAGTTTGGACAGAGCCAGAACGATGGCCGTATTGTCTGCCGCCACTTTCGGATCGAAGGGCACACGTCCGTTCACCATGTTGGCGATGCGGTAAAAGTGGATCGACAACACCGTCATGGATGAGCGTCGGTAGTGGATGGCATCCTCAGGCTTGGCAAACTGCGCCGCCGCAGGGAAAACCACCGCAGCGGCCAGGAAAACCGCAAAAAATGCATTTTTTTTCATAGTATTCAGACGGATGGCAAAAGAAAAAAGAGTGGCGTATCACCCTTAACCGCGCACGGCAGCACAGCGAAATTTGCGTTGGCTTAAGGGACGATGAACGAAAGCCACTTTCTGGATGGCAGACGAATTCCTCTCTTGCAGACTGCACCTTCAGGCATTCAGCGTTGCCCCTGAAGCAGGCAATTCGCTGCATTGACCTCATGGCAAAAACGGCAAGAGCGAGCACCCGATACCGTGCTGGCTCGCGCTATTTTCCTGTTGTGCTGTCGGCCAGCGGCATTGCTACGCCGCGTCGTTGGCATCTGCCGCAAGCGCCGGCACTGCTGACGATGACGGCAGGCTTGCCCCCGAAAAAATCAAAAAGCGGTTTTGCACCGCTAGCTTGGGCACCTCTGATGACATTGTTCCGTAGCGATGAGAACGGGTTTTTCATGCACCCAGTCCAAGACAAGCCCACCGCCATACGTGAGCTGCTGCAGCGCTGATTTTGCTACTAAATAAATAGCTGCTTGCGCACGTCTGTATTGCGCAAGAGCCTTGTTTGGCTTAAAAAACGCTTGCGTGTCAACGCCAGCGAGCGCTACCTGGTGAAAAAGTCGTAGCCCTTGGCCGGCACCAGTCGCTTTGGATGCTGGTTAAGCCCCGGACACATGCGGATGGCAGTGTTTTTGCCCGCGCCATTGCGAAAAATTACGCCCAGGTATATGCCCGGTGCCATCGAAAACGACAGCCGGTTGACAACCGTGTTGTCGCCGCAGCGCTTGCTCAACTCGACAATTTCCCCAAGGACTCGGTCATGCGGCTATTTGGCCGCGCGCCTTCAGGAATCGTCGCCGTAGTCGTGGTCCGGATGGTTCACATTGCCCAGTTTCCAGTAACCCCGGCCCGTGATCTGGCTGGGGTCTACGCCCAGCTCGCCGGTCAGCAACTGGCGGATGCGGCGCATGGCGCTGGCTTCGCACGCCACGTAGATGCGGGTGTCTGCAGCCGGCGGCGGGGATTGTCGCAAGGCGGCTTCCAGCGCCTGCCCGGCCTGGGTGTTGTCCAGGCCGCGAACCACCCACTGCACCGCGCTGTGCGGTGCGTCGGGCAGGGCGCGTTCTTCGGCGGAGCCAGTCACTTCCATGATGACTTGCACGGTTGCAGTGTCGCTCAGGCTGGCCAAGATGGTTTCAAACGCCGGCAGCGCGCTGTCGTCGCCAATCAAAAGGTACGCGGGCGCGTCGGCCGGCAGCTTGTAACCCGGCCCCGGCCCCATCAAAAACAGCACCTGGCCGACTTGTGCCTGCGCCGCCCAGCTGGAGGCCGGGCCTTCGCCGTGCAGCACGAAATCGACATCGATCTCGCATACGACGGGGCGCACCGCCAGCGGCGTGTAGGTGCGCATGGACTTGGCGCGCGGGCCGTCGGGCAGTGGCCGCTCGGGCTCTAGCTGGCCGGGTTCCGGAAAAATCAGCTTCATGTAGCTTGCCGGGTCGCTGACCTCAAAACCCTGCAGCTCGGCGCCTGTGAGGGTAATGCGGCGCATCGCCGGGCTGAGTATTTGCACGCGGCTGACCTCGACGCGGCGCGGCGGGCGGCGCTTGCGCGGGGCAGCGGGCGGGTTGGTTTGCAAGTCAGGCGTATCGGAACGTGAAGGCTCAGTCATGGCGGCTTTCTGAAAAAAGCGCAGGGCTTCAAGGCCGCTGCGGGTGGGTATTGAGAACGATTGTCAGCCCAGGCATATTGAGGCGTGTTGGCCGCTTTCAGCCGGTGTCAAATCACCAGCACGCCCAGGAACACGCCAAAGATCAGCACGATCAGGAAAATCGTGATGGCGATGAAAAACAGCACTTTAGCGATGCCGCGCGCGCCCGAGGCCACGCCGGTAAAGCCAAAAACGCCCGCAATCAGCGAAATGATGAAAAAAGTAATGGCCAGCTTGAGCATGTGAACTCCTTGAGTTGAAGGGATGAAAGCGCTAAAGGGATTTTTGCCTACGCAAGCCAGGCCTTTTCTTGCGCGGTCGCTGCGTTGCCAGATGCCGGCAACCGGTCTACAGTCATTGTCATGACCTTTGGTGTGATCATCACCTTTTTGGCGAGATTGTCACTGGTGTTGCTGTTTTTGCCGTTCAGCGCGCTCGACAAGCTGCTGAACTTTGACCTTGCCCGCCAGCAGGCGCGCGCTGTGGTGGCGTCGGAAAGTTTGGCCAAGGCGTTGATCCTGACCGGCTTGGCGGTCGAGGTGTTCATGTCACTGGGCGTTCTAACTGGCGTGGCAGATCGGCTTGCGGCATTTGTGCTGGCCGGGTATTGCGCTGTGACGGCCGTGTTGTGGAAACCCTTTTGGCACCAGCCCGATTTCAAACTGCGCGGCAAAAGCCAGGGCCGCGAGATGTTCTGGGATTTCTTGAAGAACTTTGCGCTGGCCGGCGGTTTCCTGATAATTACCTTCGGCCCGAATGCCGCGTCGGTCACGAATTTTTTCAATGCGCCTTTGGCCTCGTCCCGACCCTACGCCACGCCTGTTGAAAGCGCTTTGCCATGACCGACTCGCATTACGACCTTATCGTCATCGGCTCCGGGCCGGGCGGCGCTGCGCTGGCGCAACGCCTGGCCGGCACGGGCAAGCGCATCCTGATGCTGGAGCGGGGCGACTACCTGCCGCGCGAAACCGACAACTGGAGCTCGAAGTCTGTTTTTGTAGAAGGCCGCTACCAGGCCGATGAACTTTGGTACGGCCAAAACGGCGAGAGCTTTCATCCGGGCCTGCACTACTTCGTTGGCGGCAATTCCAAGGTTTATGGCGCAGCGCTGCTCAGGCTGCGCGAGCGCGACTTTGAGGCGCTTGAGCACAGCGACGGCATCTCGCCCGAGTGGCCGCTGAAATATGCGGACTTCGAGCCGTATTACGCCCACGCCGAACGGCTGTTTCATGTGCATGGCGCGCGTGGCGAAGACCCCACCGAGCCGCCCTGCAGCGGCCCGTTTCCCTACGAAGCCGTCAGCCACGAGCCGCGCATTGCCGCGCTTGATGCCAGCTTGCGCCGCCAGGGCTTGCGCCCCTTTCATTTGCCGCTGGGCATTTTGCTGGATCAAAAGGACGGCCAGCCAACACGCGCCAGCCGCTGCATTCGCTGCGACGCCTTTGACGGTTTTCCGTGCCCGCTTAACGCCAAGGCCGACGCGCAAGTGATGTGCGTTGATCCGATGCTGGCAGCGCATCCGAACGTGACGCTGCTGACCGGCGCGCTGGTGACGCGGCTCAACACCGACGCAACAGGCCGGCGCGTCAGCGAGGTCGTGGTCGAGCGCCGGGGCGTGCAGGAAAGTTATTCGGCTGATACCGTGGTCGTGTCCTGCGGCGCGCTCAGCTCGGCGCTGCTGCTGCTGCGTTCGGCATCGACGCAGCATCCGAACGGGCTGGCCAATGGTTCGGGCCAGCTCGGGCGCAACTACATGCGCCATAACCAGTCGGTACTGATGGCGCTGTCGCGCGAGCCGAATGACACGGTGTTTCAAAAAACGCTGGCCGTCAGCGACTATTACTTTGGCGCTGACGACTGGAAGTTTCCGCTCGGCCTGATCCAGATGACCGCCAAGTCGCATCCCGACCAGATTCGCGCCGAGGCGCTGCCAGCCTGGCTGGAGTGGCTGCCCGACATGCCGTTTGAGGTGATGTCGCGTCACGCGATGGATTTTTGGCTGTCGTCCGAAGACCTGCCGCGCGCCGACAACCGCATCAGCCTGGGGCAAGACGGACGCGTCGTGCTGGCGCTGACTGAAAACAACCTGGAAGCGCACCGGCGTTTGCGCGCCAAGCTCGAAAGCCTGCTCAAAGACGCCGGCGCGCATCCGCACCTGATGGAGCGCAAGCTGTTTTTTGGCCAGGACATTCCGATTGGCGGCACGGCGCATCAGGCCGGCACCGCGCGCTTTGGCGTCAACCCGGCCACCAGCGTGCTTGACCTCGACTGCAAGGCGCACGAGCTGGACAACCTTTACGTGGTTGATGCCAGCTTTTTCCCGTCGATTGGCGCGGTCAACCCGACGCTGACCATCATTGCCAACGCGCTGCGCGTGGCCGACCGCATCGCCAGCAAGCTGTGAAAGGCATTCCATGAGCACCGACATGCACAAGCCCCGCACCGCTTACTGGCATCTCTGGGCAGACGAGCAGGGCGTCAGCCACCAAAACCGCTGCGAACTGAGCCACTTTGAGCAGCAAAGCATGAGCGGTGCCGCGCCGCAGTGGAATGACGTGCAGGCGCGCGGCGACGCCACGGTGATTTTTGCCGTACTGCCGGTCGGCTGGGTCGGCGACTGGCATCCGAACCCGAAGCCGCAGTGGATCGTGCCGCTGTCGGGCCGCTGGTGGGTCGAGTCGATGGACGGCCAGCGCGTGGAAATGGGCCCCGGCGAAGTGTCGTTGGGCGAAGACCTGAACTGCCGCAAGGACGACCAGGGCCGCATCGGCCACCGCTCGGGCACCGTGGGCGACGAGCCGGCGCGCCTGATGATCGTGCAGCTGCATGTCGAGCCGGTCGGCGCGCCTTGCCACTTGCGCTGACATAAAGAGAGGCTCGCGCCATGAACGCCGCCGTGATTCCCAAGCATGAAATTATTGATGCGCGTTTTGCCTCGTTCGTGCCGGGCAATGCTGCGCTGGAGCCGCTCCTCGAAGGCTGCCGCTGGCTCGAAGGGCCGGTCTGGTTTGCTGACCAGCAGCTGTTACTGGTCAGCGACGTGCCCAATAACCGCATCCTGCGCGTCACCGAGCGCGCCGAGGTGTCGGTGTTTCGCGCCCCGTCGGGCTTTGCTAACGGCCACACGCGCGACAACCAAGGCCGGTTGATTGGCTGCTCGCATCTGCACGGCAGCATCACGCGAACGCAACTGGACGGCACGGTGGAAATACTGGTGACTCACTACCGGGGCAAGCGGCTCAATTCGCCGAATGACGTGGTGGTCAAGCGCGACGGCACGATCTGGTTCACCGACCCGCACTACGGCATTGAGACCGACTACGAAGGCGTCAAGCGCGCGCCCGAGTTGCCGCCCTCGGTCTATTGCTTCGACCCGCGCGACGCGACGCTGACGCTGGTGGCCGACGATTTTGACGGCCCCAACGGCCTGGCGTTTTCGCCCGACGAGTCGCGCCTTTACGTGGCCGAAAGCGGCACCCAGTTTTCGCCCGAACCGCGCCGGCATATCCGGGTGTTCGACGTGGCCACGCCGCCCTCGGGGCCGGCGCAGCTGCGCAATGGCCGCATTTTTTACACCGTTGCGCCCGGCTACGCCGACGGCTTTCGCTGCGACACCGAAGGCAACCTGTGGAGCGGCGCGGCCGATGGCGTGCATTGCATCGACCCGTCGGGTGCGCTGCTGGGCAAGATTTTTGTGCCGACTGCGGTGTCCAACCTGTGCTTTGGCGGCCCGCAATACAGCCGGCTGTATTTATGCGCAGGCGCGACTTTGTATGCCTTGAGCGTCAACCGGCGCGGCTGTCAGCGGCCATGAACTCTGCCGACGAGGCGCCGCTTGAAGAAATGCCGACCACGGGTGGCCGGGTGCTGGCCTTTGCCGGCTTTCGGCGCAGCGTGGCCGACTTGGCCCGCGCCATTGATTTCTACGTTGAAGCGCTTGGCTTTGCGTGCGAATCTCTCATCTGCACTGACGGCGGCGCGCCCCGCTGCGCACGTCTGCGTCTGGGCGAAGAGTCGATTGAGCTGTGCGAGTGGGCCGGGGCTGAAGCGCTGGATGTGGTCAGGCAGGACACCAGCGTGGCCAGCGCCGGTTTTCAGCATGTGGCCATCGTCGCTTCGGACATGGACGCGGCCCTGTCCAGGCTGAGCCGCCTTGCGCCGACGCCGATTTCCAGCGGTGATGCCGTGCGCCTGCCAGCAAGCGCCGGGGGTGTTACGGCCTACAAGTTCCGCGACCCTGACGGTCATCCGCTGGAGTTGATCTCGTTTCCCGCTGGCACGGGCAACCCGAAATGGCAGCGCGTTCAGTCGAACCAGCCCACATTGGGCATCGACCATTCGGCCATCAGCGTGGGCAACGTCGAGCGCACTCTGGCTTTTTACACGGCAGGGCTGGGCTTTGCGCTGACATCAAGGCAGGTCAATTCAGGCGTCGGGCAAGACCGGCTTGATGGCGTGAGCGGCGTCGTGGTTGATGTGCTGGGTCTGACGCCTGCTGGTGTGGAGACGCCGCATCTGGAACTGCTCGGCTATCGCCAGCCGGCACCGCAACCGCGCACCCGGCACGTGGCGATTGAGAAAGACCCGTCAGACCGGCTGGTGTGGCGCGCGCAAGACGTTGACGCCATCGTGGCGCGGCTGGCGTCGATGCCCCGGCTGGACGCTGGCGGCGGGCCTGCGTTTATGCAACTTGGCGCAGGCGAGTGGCTGCTGCGCGACCCGGACGGGCATCTCATGGTGCTGCGGGAGGCGGCTGCTTGACGGAATCCGTCATCGCCACTCATTCGGTCACTATTCCAAGGCGACCGTTTTTCTGGCTTCAAGGCACATGCGTTTTGAGCCTGAAATCACTGATTCGGCATTAAAAAGGCCGATTGCGCATGCTGTACCTGCGCTAGCAGCTATTAATACAGTAGCAAAATGCCGGATTTTTGCATGACGGGTTGGCCTGTCAAACGGGTTCCGTGCCCATAAACGCCTTGCCCTACAGTACAGTGACCGGCGCGCCAGACGCGCCCATTTTTTCAACTTTCATGAGGCTGCCCCCTATGACCATTTTCGGAACGCCCCTGTCTGCCCACGCCACCAAAGTCATGCTGCTCGGCTCCGGCGAGCTGGGCAAGGAGGTGCTGATTGCGCTGCAGCGCCTGGGCGTCGAAACCATTGCCGTAGACCGCTACGACAACGCGCCCGGCCAGCAGGTCGCCCACCACGCGCGCACCGTCACGATGAGCGATCCGGCGCAGCTCAAAGCGCTGATCGAGCGCGAAAAACCCGACCTGGTGGTGCCCGAAATCGAGGCCATTGCCACCGGCGTGCTGGAAGAACTTGAAGCTGCTGGCAGCGTGCGCGTGATTCCCACCGCCCGCGCCGCGCGCCTGACGATGGACCGCGAAGGCATTCGCCGGCTGGCCGCTGAAGCGCTGGGCCTGCCGACCAGCCCCTATGTCTTTTGCGATTCGCTCGAAGAGCTGCAGGCGGCGATTGACGAAAAAATAGGCTATCCGTGCATCGTCAAGCCGGTGATGAGTTCGTCGGGCAAGGGCCAGAGCCGGATTGCCGGCGCGGGCGATGTGCAAGCCGCTTGGGATTACGCCCTGGCCGGCGGGCGCGTGCAGCATGGCCGGGTCATCGTGGAAGGCTTTATTGACTTTGACTACGAAATCACGCTGCTGACGGTGCGGGCTGTGTCGTCCAAGGAGAGCGCTGAAGGCGCTGTAGAAACCCATTTTTGCGAACCGATTGGCCATTTCCAGGTCGGCGGCGACTATGTTGAAAGCTGGCAACCGCATCCGATGCAGGCGCTGGCGCTGCAAAAAAGCCGCGACATTGCCCGCGCCGTGACCGACAACCTCGGTGGCCAGGGCGTGTTTGGCGTCGAGCTGTTCGTGAAGGGCGACGATGTCTGGTTCAGCGAAGTCAGCCCGCGCCCGCACGACACCGGCATGGTGACGATGTGTACCCAGTGGCAAAACGAGTTTGAACTGCATGCGCGCGCAATTTTGGGCCTGCCGGTCAACACCGCGCTGAAAAGCCCCGGTGCCAGCGCCGTGATTTATGGCGGCGTCGATGCAGACGGCATCGTGTTTGACGGCGTCGCCGATGCGCTGCGGGTGCCCAACACCGACATCCGCCTGTTTGGCAAACCGGCCAGTTTCGTCAAGCGCCGCATGGGCGTGGCGCTGGCGTTTGATGCCGATGTGGAAGTGGCGCGCACGAACGCCAAGCTGGCGGCCTCGAAAGTCAAGCCACGCGTGGCTTGAGTGGCGGGCTGAGATGGTTTTGCGCGCCGGGCTGTTCCCGGCTATCGAAAAATTAACGCTACTGATTCAATAGCTGTCAGCGCACGCCGGTATTGCGTAAGCGGCATAAAAGAGCATTAAAACTCAAGGTGAGGGCGATATTCAGCCTTCGCGCCAGTTGTGCATGACCTGCCCCTGCAGCACCGCCTGCGTGTGCCGGGCAATCATCAGCTCTTCATTCGTCGGCATCACCCACACCGCCACGCGGCTGCCAGGCTGGCTGATGCAGCGCGCGCCCGAGGCCGGCGCTTCGTTCGCGTCCTCGTCCAGCACCACGCCCAGCCAGCCGGCGTCCTGGCAGACCCGTTGGCGGATCATGGCGCTGTTTTCGCCAATGCCGGCGGTGAACACCAGCGCATCGAGTCCACCCAGCGACGCCGCCAGGCTGCCCAGTTCCTGCGCGATGCGGTAGACGTACAGCTCAACCGCCTGCTGTGCGTCTGGCGTGTCGCTGGCTTGCACGGTGCGCATGTCGCCCGAAACCCTTGAGACGCCGAGCAGGCCGGACTGTTCATACAGCAGCTTTTCCACTGCCTGCACCGTCATGCCCAGCCCGCTCATCAGGTGCAGCACGACGCCGGGGTCGAGGCTGCCGCAGCGGCTGCCCATCATCAGGCCGTCGAGCGCCGTGAAGCCCATGGTCGTGGCGACGCTTTTGCGCTCCCGCAGGGCGCACATACTCGCGCCGTTGCCCAGGTGCGCCACCACCACGCGGCCATTGGCCGCTGCGCCCAAGTGCGGCGGCAGGGCGCTGGCGATGTATTCATACGACAGGCCATGAAAACCGTAGCGCTTGACGCCGGCCTGCGTGATGTGGCGCGGCAGGGCAAAGGCTTGCGCGACCCACGGTTGCGTGGTGTGAAATTCGGTATCAAAACACGCGACTTGCGGCAAACCTGGCAGCACCACGTCGATGGCGCGAATGGCCGACAGGTTGTGCGGCTGGTGCAGCGGGGCCAGTGCGCTCAGCCCTTCCAGCTGCGCCAAAATCGCGGGCGTGACGCGCACCGGACGCGTAAACGCCTCGCCGCCATGCACCACGCGGTGGCCCACCGCCCCCAGCGTGCGGCCATTGGCATGCTGCCCGAGCCAGTCGAACAACTGCTCGAAGGCTTCTTCAGGGCCATGCACCGGGTTGGCGGACACCCGGATGCGGCGGTCTTCGAGCGCAGCGCCGTCTGGCCCCCAGACCCGCAGCCGGGGCTGGGCACCAATGCCTTCGATCATGCCGTTGGCAATGCGCGTCAACCCGGCGTCAAGGGCGGCGTCATAAACCGCAAACTTGACGCTGGACGAGCCGGAGTTGATGACGAGCAGCGATGTGTTCACGCCAGCGCCTTGAGCCCGTGGGCAATCAGCAAGATGGCGATGGCGCAAGAGGCGATGCGCGAATGGGCCGAGTCGGCGCGGCTGGTCAGCACAATCGGCACCTTCGCGCCCATCACGATGCCGGCGGCCTGCGCGCCGCCCAGGTATTCGAGCTGCTTGGCCAGCATGTTGCCCGACTCCAGGTCGGGCACGACCAGAATGTCGGCGTCGCCGGCGACTTCGGACTGGATGCCCTTGGTCTTGGCGGCGGCCAGCGACACGGCGTTGTCAAACGCCAGCGGGCCATCGACCAGCCCACCGGTAATCTGGCCCCGGTCGGCCATTTTGGACAGCGCGGCGGCGTCCATCGATGAGCGCAGTTTGGGCGTAACGGTTTCGACCGCCGACAAAATCGCCACCTTGGGCCGCTCAATGCCCAGCGCATGCGCCAGGTCGATGGCGTTTTGCACGATATCGACCTTGGCGTCAAAGTCGGGTGCGACGTTGATGGCGGCATCGGTAATCAACAGCGGCTTGGGGTAGCGCGGTACGTCGAGCACAAACACATGGCTGACGCGGCGTTCGGTGCGCAGGCCGGATTGGGCGTTGACCACCGCGCTCAGCAGCTCGTCGCTGTGCAGGCTGCCTTTCATCAGCGCATCGACTTCGCCGGCGCGGGCCAGCTCGACCGCCTTGGCCGCCGCCGCATGGCTGTGCGGCACATCAAGGATGGAAAAGCCGCTCAGGTCCAGCTGACATTCTTCGGCCAGGCTGCGGATGCGCGGCTCAGGCCCGATCAGCAGCGCCTGGATCAGGCCCAGCCGGTCGGCGTCCAGCGCGCCTTCAAGCGCTTCGCGGCTGCACGGGTGCACCACGCCCATCTTGATGCGGGGCAGGGCTTTGGCGGCATTGAGCAACTGGTCGTAGCGCAGGTTCTTGTCGGCCATCAGCGGCTCGGGCAGGTCGGTGCGCAAGATGCGCAGCCGCTCGGTCGGGGCGATGACTTCGGCCTCGCCGTCAATCACCACGTCGCCGTCCTGGTCGATGCAGGTCGTCGCCAGCCGTACGCGCCGGGTGGTTTTGTCCATCGATGTCACCTTGACCGTGACGGTCAAGGTGTCGCCGATATGCACGGGCTTGAGGAACTTGAGCGTCTGGCCCAGGTAGATGGTTCCGGGGCCCGGAAACTGCGTGCCGAGCACGGTGGAAATCAGCGAGCCACCCAGCATGCCGTGGGCAATGATTTCGTGGAAGTGGCTGGTTTTGGCGTACAGCGCATCGACATGCGCCGGGTTCACGTCGCCGGACACGGCGGCAAACAGCTGGATGTCGCGTTCGGTGACTTGGCGCACCAGGGTGGCGCCGTCGCCGACCTGGATTTCGTCAATCGGGTGGTTTTCAAGAAAGTCCCCCGACGGGACGGGGAGCGTGCTGCGTGTATTCATGGTGTTTCCTTTTAGCCCATCACGTGGTAGCCGGCATCGACGAAGGTGACGTTGCCGGTCAGCGCGCGGGCCGCGTCGCTGCACAGCATGGCGGTGACAGCGCCGACGTCGGCAATCGTCACCAGCTGGTGCTGGGGCGCGCGGCTGGCAGCGTCGTTCAGCAGTTGCTCGAAGTCGCCAATGCCCGAGGCCGCCCGCGTCTTGATCGGGCCGGGCGACACCGCATGCACGCGGATACCGGCTGGGCCGAGTTCGGCGGCCAGGTAACGCACTGACGATTCGAGCGCGGCCTTGACCGGGCCCATGATGCCGTAGTTGTCGATGACTTTCTGCGCGCCGTAGTAGCTCATGGTGACCAGCGTGCCGCCACCGGTCATCAGCGGCTCGGCCAGTTTGGCCATGCGCAGGAACGAATGGCACGACACATCCATCGCGCGGGCAAAGCCTGCGGCGCTGCTGTCCACAATGCGACCGTGCAGGTCGGCGGCCGGCGCAAAAGCAATGGCGTGCAGCACAAAGTCCAGCTTTCCCCAGCGCTTCTCAAGCTGTGCAAACACCGCTTCGAGCTGGCCGGGTTGCTCCACATCGAGCGGCAAGGTGAGGTCGGCTTCAAGCTGCTCGGCCAGCGGCCGGACATGCGGTTCGGCCTTGGCATTGAAATAGGTGATCGCCAGCGTGGCCCCCAGCTTGTGCATGACCTGGGCGCAGCCGTAGGCAATGCTCTGGTCGTTGGCAATGCCGACGATCAGGCCTTTTTTGCCGGCGAGGATCGGTAGCGTGAGGGGTGTGTCTGCGTCTGGAGGCGTGTTTGAGTTGGGATTCATTAAATGTATTTAAAGGAAATCTGAAAATCAGGAAACCAGCACAAATTGGCCGGGTGCGTCTTCAAGTGTCGTATAGCCGCGTGACAGGTTGCCGGTTGGCGGCGGTGCGACGCGCTGGCTGCTGTGCTGCTGCAGCCAGTTCGCCAGGGCGGGCCACCATGAACCCTCGTGCGCTGGTGCGGTGTGGGCCCAGGTGTCGGGGTCCATGTAACCCGCGTCAGTGGCGCGCGTGGCCAGTTGATAGCTGCGCTTGACGCCCGGGCCGGGCGGATTCACGATGCCCACATTGTGGCCGCCGGTGGTCAGGCAAAACGTCAGGTCGGTTTGCGTCAACGAGTGGATTTTGTACACTGAATGCCACGGCGACACCGTGTCGCGCTGCGTGCCCAGCGCAAACACCGGCACGTCAATATCAGACAGAGCAACCGGCTTGCCATCGACCTGGTAGCGGCCTTCGGCCAGGTCGTTTTTCAGGTAAAGCTGGCGCAGGTACTCGCTGTGCTGGCGGTAGGGCATGCGGGTGGCGTCGAGGTTCCAGGCGACCAGGTCATTCACCGGCCTGTTGCTGCCCATGAGATAGTCATGCACCATGCGCGACCACAGCATGTCGCGCGAATTGAGCAGGGTAAACGCGCCAGCCATTTGCTTGCCGTCGAGGTAACCCTTTTTAGCCATCAGGCTGTCGAGAAAAGTCAGCTGGCTCTTGTCAATGAACAGGCCCAGCTCGCCGGGCTCGCTGAAGTCAAGCTCCGAGGCCAGCAGCGTTAATGATTGCAGGCGCTCGTCATGGCTGCGCGCCATGCTGGCTGCGGCAATGCTCAGCAGCGTGCCGCCCAGGCAATAGCCGAGCGCCTGAATTTTGCGCTCCGGAACAATGGCGCTGACCGCGTCGATGGCCGCCATCACGCCGGCGTTCAGGTAGTCGTCCATGCCCAGGTTGCGATCGCTGGCATCGGGGTTTTTCCACGACATGATGAACACCGTGTGGCCCTTGCCCACCAGATAGGCGACCAGCGAGTTATCGGGCGACAAATCGAGGATGTAGAACTTCATGATCCACGACGGCACGATGAGAATCGGCTCGGCAAACACGGTTTTGGTTTGCGGGCTGTACTGGATAAGCTCGATCAAGTGGTTGCGAAACACCACCTTGCCGGGCGTGAGGGCGACCTCTTGGCCGGGCCGGAAATTTTCGGTGCCTGCATACGGTGCGTCGCTGGCCTGGCGCAGCGCCTCGCGACTCAGGTTTTGTGCGCCCTTCAGCAGGTTGGCACCGCCGGTTTTCAGGGTTTCGGCCAGCACCTCCGGGTTGGTGGGCAGAAAGTTGGACGGCGAGAACATGTCCAGTAGCTGGCGTGCGCCAAAAGTTGCCAGGCTTTCATGGTGCTCGCTGACGCCAGGCACGCCCGTGGTGGCGTTGTGCCACCACTGCTGGTTGAGCAGGAAAGACTGATAAATCAGATTGAAGGGCCACTGCTGCCACTCGGGTGCGGCAAAGCGCTTGTCTTGCGGCAGCGGCTCAATGCAGGGCTGGCACTGGCCGGTGGTGTGTTTTACGGCATGCGCACTGAGATGCAGGTAGTTATCCAGCGCCTCGCGCATCAGTTCTTGTTGCTTGCCGGGCGATGCCGCCAGGTGGGTCAGCCAGTCCGTGTACGCGTCGCCCAGCGATGCGGGCACCAAGCCTTGCGTGCGGCCAGCCTGTTGCGCGTTCACTGCGCGGTCAAGGCCGGGTTGCAGTGCCGGTTCCGGGTTGGCTTGTGGGTTGTCGTTCATCGGGTCTCGCAGTAGGGGATGGCATGACGCAAGGCGGCGCGCGCAGGGTCGGCAGGCCTGCAAGTCACTGGTAACACTTGTAGCCATTGACCGGTAAATCAAGCCGAATGACGGCCGCTCGCTTGCCGCAGGCGACTGAATAGCCGCTCCAGCTCCAGCCAGAGCGAGCACAGCGCCAGTAGCCCGGTCGCCGCTGCCAGCCCGGCAAGGCCCGTCCATTACAGGCCCGTCACCAGCTGCAGCCACGTAACACGGGAAGCCTCAACGTTTAAGTTTGCATCAAGCGGATGGCCCGCGACGTGACGCAAGTCATGAAATGTGCGCGGCATCGCACGCAATTCGGTTGCTGCTGTTATGCATAAGCGCAAACCTCTGGGCACTGCGCCCCTGACAAGGTCCGGATTCACGCACAAACCCGGCCTTCATCATCACGTTCTGCAGCGTCATGCGGCTGCGCTGCCTTGCCACCTGGTGCGCTGCGTGGAAGTGCTGCGAAATAATCGTCATAGTGTTCACCAAAATAATCGTCATGGTGTTCACCAGCGTGTTTATAGGCAGCACCAGCTTGTCTGCGCCGACCTGCGTCAGGTCAACGACCACACCTCGGGTTGGCTGCATGTTTGCCAGAAAAAGACCATTTATTTGCTTTTGCAAGACTTTGCCGAAAGGTTGCTCATGATGGGTAGATAAGACGAAACTGATTCTCGTCTGTGTGTCATCCCGCGCTTGAGTCTCGACGATATATTCAGCTCATTGGGACTATTAATGGCAGTGCAAGTAATGGCAGTACAAGTTTGCAACCAAAAAAGGGCAGACTATCCAGATAGCGGTGAATGAATCAACTCATTAGCTATATTTTTTTAATAATCACACTGATGGGCAGTTAATTTTTTCAAGAAAACAACAAAAAAATAGCGTTGCATACAATCTATAGACGCCTATTTACAACACTTTCAGCGTGTTCTCGGTAATGTTTTAGGTGGCCTCCGCGCACCGGATTCTGCGTTCGGCTGCCCTTGATTTATGCATCCTCGCCTGTCACACGCACTGTGCAATTCGCTGACCGCCAAGTCATTAAAAAATCCGCTCTGTGAGGGGTGTTTTTGACACGTGGCGAAATTATGTCGACCCATTTAAAAATTGAACAAATGTTTCTTGAAGTGGCTTATATTACAAATGCGATTGACAAGTTACGTTGCTGAATTGGTGGGTATTGTTGTTATTAAAGGAGTTTTCAATGAAAAAAAATCTGATTGCGTTGGCTGTTGTGGCCTTGGTTTCTGGTGGCGCTTTTGCTCAAGGCTTGACCAGTGGTGGAAAGCCGGTCGCTGCTCTCATTGCACCATTTACTTTTGGCCCTGCAGGTCCCGATTTGAATGTTCCTGGCACCTTGTCCGTCACAGGCGCCACTACCACCAATGGCATCAGCAACACGGGCAACATCACCACCGGCACGCTGAACACCACGGGCAACGCTACCGTGGGGGGCGTGATCACCACCAACGGCATCGCCAACAACGGTAACTTCAGCACGACAGGTGCATTGAGCTCTAGTTCGCTGGCGACTGGCTCTGCCACGACCGGTGGCCTCACCAACACCGGTGCATTGACTAACACCGGCGTATTGACCCAGAACGGCCCCACCAACCTGAACGGCAACACCGCCCTGAATGGCGACGTCAACGTAACGGGTGCGACCACCACTGCTGGCATCACCAACGCGGGCAACATCGCCACTGACACGCTGACCACCACGGGCAACGCTACCGTCGGCGGCGTGATCACCACCAACGGTATCGCCAACAACGGTAACTTCAGCACCACAGGTGCATTGAGCTCTAGCTCGCTGACGACGGGCGCTGCCACCACCTCTGGCATCACGAATGCAGGCAACATTGCAACGACCACGCTGGGCGTGACGGGCGCACTGACCTCTGGCTCGCTGACGACGGGCGCTGCGACGACCGCTGGCATCACTGACTCTGCGGGCATCAGCACGACAGGCGCATTGAACTCAGGCTCGCTGGCGACTGGCTCTGCCACGACCGGTGGCCTCACCAACACCGGCGTATTGACCCAGAACGGCTCCACCGCCCTGAATGGCGACGTCAACGTAACGGGTGCGACCACCACTGCTGGCATCACCAACGCGGGCAACATCGCCACTGACACGCTGACCACCACGGGCAACGCTACCGTCGGCGGCGTGATCACCACCAACGGCATCGCCAACAACGGTAACTTCAGCACGACAGGCGCATTGACTTCTAGCTCGCTGGCGACTGGCTCTGCCACGACCGGTGGCCTCACCAACACCGGTGGCCTCACCAACACCGGCGTATTGACCCAGAACGGCCCCACCAACCTGAACGGCAACACCGCCCTGAATGGCGACGTCAACGTAACGGGTGCGACCACCACTGCTGGCGTGACCAACACGGGCAACATCACCACCGGCACGCTGAACACCACGGGCAACGCTACCGTGGGGGGCGTGATCACCACCAACGGTATCGCCAACAACGGTAACTTCAGCACGACGGGCGCATTGACCTCTAGCTCGCTGACGACTGGCGCTGCCACGACTGGTGGCCTCACCAACACCGGTGCATTAACCAACACCGGCGTATTGACCCAGAACGGCCCCACCAACCTGAACGGCAACACCACCGTTAACGGCAACACCGCCCTGAATGGCGACTTGAACGTAACCGGTGCGACGACCACTGCGGGTGTGACCAACACTGGCGTACTGACCCAGAACGGCGCCAGCAACCTGAATGGTGCGACGACGGTAAACGGCCCCTTGAACGTAACCGGCGCGACCACCACCGCTGGTGTGACCAACACCGGCGTATTGACCCAGAACGGCGCCAGTAACCTGAACGGTAATACCACCGTTAACGGCAACAGCACCCTGAATGGCGACCTGAACGTAACCGGCACGACCAACACCGCTGGCATCACCAACGCGGGCAACATCACCACGACCACGCTGAACACCGCGGGTAACGCTAGCGTGGGTGGCGTGATTACCACTAACGGCATCATCAACACCGGTGTCTTCAAGACGGATACATTTGTCTCTGACTCGTTTACAGCTAACTCGTTTACGACTGCCGGCGATGCAAAAGTTGGCCGCGATCTGACTGTGGAGGGCGCCGCAACGGTGAAGGGCAATTTCTCTGCTACCAGCAACGCTTACCTTGGTGGAACGGCAACTACTGCCACCATGGCAGTGACGCCTACCAGCGTTACCGTCAGGAATGGCGCCATCGTGAACATGGGCGGTAACCGTGTGCAGAACGTAGCTGCCGGTGTTGCAGGTACCGATGCTGCCAACGTGAACCAGTTGAATTCTGTTCGTAGCGGTCTGCAGAATCAGATCACCGAAAGCACGGTTGAAGCGCGTCGCGGTATTGCCTCCATCGCTGCGGTTGCCGGCATTCCTGGCCTTGACTCTGGCAAGCAATTCAGCGTGGGTGTTGGCCTGGGTGGCTTCAAAAACGAGAGTGCATTGGCAATTGGTGCCAACGTCCGTTTCGCTGAAGACTTGACTGGCAAGCTTGCGGTCGGCTTGAATGGCAGCAATTCGACCGTAAGTGCCGGTATTGGCTTCAGCTTCTAAACCCAATCTGATCTCATAATTCAAGGCTGCCCTTAGGGCAGCCTTTTTAACGCCATGAAAAAATTAATCGCTTCTTTATTCACCATTCTGATGCTCACCTCGGGCATTGCCACGGCGCAAACCCGCAAGGGCCTCAAGCTCGTTGAAGTGTTCGATGCAGGCCAGCCCCAAACCATCATCTTGAAGCTTTATGACGATAAGGCCGATGTTCTTTGTTATGTGCTGATGCCTGAGCTCGCCTCACGCAAGCAGGTTGATTCCAACTGGATCTATGACGCCAACACCATTGGCTCCATCAGTTGTTTGAAACAGCTGGCGGTTGCCCCGGCTGCTGAAGTCAAGACGGGAACGGCTGTGCCGCAGGCTCTGAAAAGCGGCACGACAGACCCTGTCAGTTCAAGCCCGGCTGAAGTCAAACCGGAAGCAGCTCCCAAGAAGACCTTGAAAAGCGAGACCAAAGCTTCTGTAACCTCAGCTCCGTCAAAGCGCCCGGCTTCTGCCGTCAAGCGTGACGAAGCACAACAATTGGCGGCATGCGGGCAGGAAAATACCCGAAAAGCACGCCAATGCCGACTGAAAGCAAAAAAGAAACCCCATTGACGGTCGCTCAGAAGTGCCTGTCTATGCAGCAAAGCAAACCACAAGTTACTTGCCGCCGAGCAACCCCGGCCAGCAAACCTCGGCAAAGTCGACACAGCCATTAACCCCCAGAAGCTGATCCATCATTCACGCCAGCCAAAAGCCCGAAAGCCACCTATTTTCAAGCAAAAAACCACGCCAGCGCAACAGCAGCAAGCGCTAGCAGCTATCTAAACCATAGCAAGCCTACTGAAACGCCACCTCGGAAAAACTGCGCAGCTTGCGGCTGTGCAGCTGGCTGATGCCCTCAGCCCGCAGCAACTCCACCGCCCGCATGCCAATGCGCAAATGCTGATCCACCCGGTCGCGGTAGAACTGGTTTGCCATGCCCGGCAGCTTGATTTCTCCGTGCAGCGGCTTGTCGCTCACGCACAGCAGCGTGCCGTAAGGCACCCGGAAACGAAAACCGTTGGCCGCAATCGTCGCGCTTTCCATGTCGAGCGCAATGGCGCGGCTCTGGCTGAAGCGGCGCTGCGGCTGGTTGGACGGCAGCAGTTCCCAGTTGCGGTTGTCGGTTGACGCCACCGTGCCTGTGCGCATGATGCGTTTCAGATCGGGGCCGACGGCCTCAGTCACGTCTTCTACCGCTTGCTCCAGCGCTTTCTGGATTTCGGCCAGCGCCGGAATCGGCACCCACAGCGGCAGTTCCTCGTCCAGCACATGGTCTTCGCGCACATAGCCGTGCGCCAGCACATAGTCGCCTAATTGCTGGCTGTTGCGCAGGCCGGCGCAATGGCCGAGCATGATCCAGGCGTGCGGGCGCAGCACAGCCACGTGGTCGGTGATGTTCTTGGCATTGGCCGGGCCGACGCCGATGTTGACCATCGTGGTGCCGGTGCGGTCGGCACGCAGCAAATGGTAAGCCGGCATTTGCGGCAGGCGTGGCGGCGGCATGCCCAGTTCGTCGCCGTCCTGCGCGCCCAGGCCGGTGCGCCGCGTCACCACATTGCCCGGCTCCACGAAGGCGATGTATTCGCTGTCCGGCTTGGCCATTTCCTCGTGGCCCAGGCGCACAAATTCGTCGATGTAGAACTGGTAATTGGTAAACAGCACAAAGTTCTGGAACCAGTGCGGCGAAGTGCCGGTGTAGTGGCGCAGGCGCTGCAGCGAATAGTCCACCCGAGCCGCCGTGAACAGCGACAACGGCAGCGGCTCGCCCACGCGCGGCTCGTAGGTGCCGTTCGCAATGCCGTCGTCCATGGCGGCCAGGTCGGGCAGGTCGAACGCGTCGCGCATCAGCATTCGCCGGGCCGGGCTCATCGTGCCTTCAATGTGGTCGTTTTCAGCAAATGAGAAATGAATCGGAATCGGCTGCGTGCTGGTGCCGACTTCAAGTTCTACCGCATGGTTTTGTATCAGCAGCCGGAATTGTTCCAGGTAATAGTCGCTGTACAAATCGGGCCGGGTCAGCGTGGTTTCGTAGCGGCCCGGCCCGGCGACAAAGCCGTAACTGAGCTGGGCAATGTCGGGCGTTTCCAGAATAGCCCGCGCCACCGTGTCGGTGTGAATGCGCACGAACGGGTAGCAGGCGCGCACGTGGCCGGGCAGGGTGTCGCCGGCCACGTAGCGCTGCATGGCGCTGCGCAGGTGGGCGATTTGCTGGTCGTAGATTTTTTGAACCTGTGCCAGCGCAGCCGCCGGGTCGCGGTAGCGGGTGGGGGCGATGAAAGGAGGCAAATAGGGCATGGCGTATGTCTTGGTAAGGAAAATTGACAAGTGGCGCGGCACCACGAAGTCAGTTTAGGCTAATGTCTTGAGTGGCTTGCAGTAGCATTGAATGCAGACCTTGTGCCGGGCAGGATATGCCGCCGAGGCAGCTGGCCCTTACGAAGCGCCCAATTTTTTCAAAATTAAAAAGACCCAGCCCATGTCAGAACGCATTGCTTTAGTCCCCGTGGCGCCACGTCTGACGAATCGGTTTTTGCCCGGCTTCGTGCTCATGCGGGGTTTATAAATGGATGCCTATACGTTACTGGAAACACTGGGGCGCTTGTGCGGATTGGCGCATGAGGCGGCTACGGTGGAGTTCAAGTCCAATCTTGATCAGGCGGATGAAATTGGCGCGTACCTGTCTGCATTGGCCAATTCTGCGGCACTTGAAGGTCAAAATCGTGCTTGGCTGGTGTGGGGTGTCGAAGATGACTCACACCAGATCACGGGCACTCGCTTTGATCCTTTTTCGCGCAAGGTCAATGGCAATCAGGCGTTCATCATGTGGCTGCAGCAAATGACCTCGCCGCGTGCAGATTTTGCTTTTCACGAGTGCCCGCACCCAGATGGGCGGGTTGTGCTGATGGAAATTTACCCAGCGCGCAGTGCACCCATTGCATTTCAAAACAGGCGCTACATCCGCATTGACAGCCATAAAACACTGCTTTCAGAGCACCAGGACAAAGAGGCCCGGTTGTGGGCCATGCTGGGTCAAAAAGAAGACTGGTCGGGGGAGCTGGCGCCGGGCGCTACGCTGAACGACCTGGACCCTGACGCGCTCAATATGGCACGCAGACAGTTTGTCCAGTATTTGACAAGAAGCGAGCCTGATTCAAGCCGTCATGCGCACATCGAGGATGAAGCCTGCCGGTGGGATCTAGCCACTTTGCTCAACAAAGCGCGCATCACCAAGCAGGGGCGCATCACGCGTGCGGCCATTTTGCTGCTGGGCAAAGATGAGGCGGCACATTTTTTGGCACCTGCCGATGCCAAGATCACTTGGGTTTTGCGTGATGCCAAGAACATCACGGGGCCATCGCAGCACTTTGGCATTCCGTTTTTAGGGGCAACTGAAAAAGTCTTTGGCCGCATCCGCAATGAGATGACAGACCACATGCCTGATGGCTCCTTGTTTCCTACGCCGCTCCGGTGGTATGACGCCTGGGTGATCCGAGAGGCCTTGCATAACTGCATGGCCCACCAGGACTATGGGCTTGGCGGAAAAATCAATGTGGTGGAGCATCCGGACCGGCTAGTGTTCAGCAATTTGGGGCAATTTATTCCGCCCAGCGTGGAGTGGATGCTGGAGCACCAGTCGCCTCCGGAGCATTACCGTAACCAGTGGCTGATTGACTGCATGATCCGCCTGCGCATGATTGAGCAGGTCGGTAGCGGCATTCGGCGCATGTTCGAGATGCAGCGGGCGCGGTTTTTTCCTTTGCCTGACTATGTGATTGACGCGGCTGACACGGGCTATCCCCGTGTGGAGGTCAGCATTACCCGGCAAGTGCTGGATGCGAAGTACACCCAAGTGCTGATGAAGCGTGCCGATCTGGACTTAAAGCAGGTGCTGCTGCTAGACCGGGTGCAAAAACGCCGCGCATTGTCGCGTGACAACGTGCGCGAGCTGAAGGCGCTCAAGCTGATTGAAGGGCGGGCACCGAACTACTTTATTTCAGCCAAGGTGGCGGAGTGGGCCGGGCAGAAGGCCAGCTACATTCGCAACCGGGGGCTTGATGATGCTTATTACCAGACGCTGGTAGTGGGCTATTTGCAAAAGTATGGCAAGGCCACGCGCAAAGAACTCGATGACCTGATTTTGACAAAGTTACCCGAGGTGCTGGATGCGGATCAAAAACAGAACAAGGTGCGCAACCTACTGCAAGCCATGCGGCGCAGCACCCTGATTGAGCGCACGGGTCCGGTGAGTTCACCTATCTGGTTGCTTGGGCCGGTAAAAAGCTTTGCTAAAACGCAGGAAGCTAGCAAAGCCTAGTAAAGGAAGGGCGCGTAACTCCCTGATTTATATGATTACTTTGACGACGCGAATGGGCAAAGCGTTGGCGCTGGGTTAATAGCGACTGTGCGTGGCCTTAGCGCCGCACCGCCTCGCGCATCGTCACGAACTCCTCGGCCATCGTCGGGTGGATGCCGATGGTGCTGTCAAAAATCGCCTTGGTCGCGCCGGCTTTCATGGCCACTGCAAAACCCTGCACGACTTCGCCGGCGTCGGGGCCGACCATGTGCAGGCCGACCACGCGGTCGGTGGCGTCCTCGACGATCAGCTTGAGCAGCGTGCGTTCGGTGCTGCCGCTCAGCGTGTGCTTGAGCGCCTTGAAGTCGCTCTTGTAAACGCTGATCTTGCCAAATTTCTCGCTCGCTTCTAATTCCGTGTAGCCGACCGTGCCGATGTTGGGGTGCGTGAAAACGGCAGTCGGAATGAAGTCGTAGCTCATGCCGCGTGGTTTTTTGCCGGCTGCCGGGCCGAACAAGGCGTCGACCACAACCATCGCCTCGGCCAGCGCCACGGGCGTGAGCTGCACGCGCGCCGTCACGTCACCGACCGCGTAAATTGAAGGCACCGAGGTCTGGTACTGCGCGTTCACCTCGATTGCGCCGGCCTTGCCTTGCTGCACGCCGGCCGCATCCAGGCCCAGGCCCTCGACCAGTGGCACGCGGCCGGTGGCATACAGCACCGTATCAACGGTGATGTGGCTGCCGTCGAGCAGCTGCACCTGCAGGCAATTGTCGCTACGCTTGATGGCGGCTACATCGGTGTTGAGGCGCAGGTTCACGCCGGTCTTGACCATTTCACCGGCAATGAAAGTGCGCACTTCCTCGTCAAAGCCGCGCAGTACCTGATGGCCCCGGTAGAGCTGCGTGACGTCGGAGCCCAATCCGTTGAAGATCGATGCAAACTCGCAGGCGATGTAGCCGCCGCCAACCACCAGCAGGCGCTGCGGAAAGGGCGACAGGTCGAACATTTCGTTGGAGCTGATGACGTGTTCGCTGCCCTCAAATTCAGGAATGCTGGGTTTGCCGCCGGTGGCGATCAGGATGTTTTTGGCACGGTAATGCTTGCCGCCGACGTCCACCGTGTGCGCATCGATCAGCGTGGCCCAGCCGTTAAGCGTGTGAACCCCTGCGCTTTTGAGCAGCTGCACATAAATGCCATTGAGCCGTGAAATCTCACGGGCGCGGTTCGTTTTCAGCACGTCCCAGTCCAGCACCGGTGCTTCGCCAACCCAGCCGAAGCCGTGCGATTCTTCGAAGATTTCGGCGAAATGGGCGGCGTAGCTGTAGAGCTTTTTCGGGATGCAGCCCAGGTTGACGCAGGTGCCGCCCATCTCGGCCACCTCGGCCAGGCCGACACGCGCGCCGCGCTGCGCCGCCATGCGCGCCGCACGAACGCCGCCGCTGCCGCCACCCATCACGAACAGGTCAAAGTCAAAAGTCTGCATCAAGAAGCTCCCCAAAATAGTGAACGGCAGGGTGCCGCTTGCCTATTTTCCCTGTTTGGGGCCGCTCGCAAATGGGATTGCGTGAATACACACAGCCAGACGGGCGGCAGCCTCGCAATCCGATGCTGCCGGATTCATTTTCTTTAGCTTTTTTCAGGCGTTTTAACCCCGTCTGGCCGTCTCGTTCGTTTCACCTGGTACCAACAACTCAAATGGAGCTGCCATGAAATCCGGTTTACTCACTTTTTCTGCCCTGACGGCCTTGTCCGCAGTGCTTTCGATGACCAGCTTACCGGCGCAAGCCATCGGCCGCCTGGCGGACATCAGCATCGTCGACCGCGACACCGGCGCCACGTTGCCAGTGCATTACGCCCGGGGCGAATACTGGGTGGCGGGCCGTCCAGGTGCGCGTTATGCCGTCAACGTCAAAAACCGCACCGGCGAGCGGATGCTGGCGGTGCCGTCGGTGGACGGGGTGAACGTGGTCAGCGGTGAAACGGCTTCCTGGGAACAAAACGGGTATGTGTTTTCTGCCTACGAGCGCTACCAGATCACCGGCTGGCGCAAGAGCAACAGCGAGATTGCCGCTTTCGAGTTCTCCAGCGCCGGCAATTCATATGCGGGCCGCACGGGGCGTCCTGCCAATGTCGGCGTGATCGGTGTGGCGCTGTTTCGCGAAAAACACGTTTTGCCCCCGCCCCCGCCCCCGCCCCCGCCGCCGCACGCATACCCCGCACCTCAGCGAAACAGCATGAACAAGTCCGATGCCCGCAGCAGCGACATGCAAGAGCCCGCCGGCAGCGTGCGCGATGCACCGCCGCCAGCGCCAGCGGCCCCTGTCCAAGAACGTGCTGCCCAAGCCGAGTCCCAAGACCGCTCGGACGCCAGCAGCAGTATGGCCAAGGCCCCGTCGCCTCGCGCCAAACTCGGCACGGCCCACGGCCAGCGCGAAACCTCGGTCGTTACGAAAACCACTTTTCGGCGGCTGCAGGCACAGCCCAACGAAGTCATCAGCATCCGGTATGACAGCCGCGAGAACCTGATTGCCGCCGGCGTCATCCGCGCACCAGTCCGCCAGCCAATGCCCAACGCTTTTCCGCAGTCAGACGAACCGTCGTATGTGCCGGATCCGCCAGGCAATTGAGCGGCGCACGGCCCACTGTGGGCCGGCAGCGGATTTTCTTTGCGCATAATTGATGGATGCCGAATACCCAGCCTCCTGATGCCACCGACGAGGCCCTGATGCTGGGTTTTGCTGGCGGCGACATGGCGGCTTTTGACACCTTGTACAACCGGCACGAACTCGCCGTATGGCGCTTTGTTTTTCGCAGTGTGAAAGTGCAGGCGGTGGCCGATGACTTGCTGCAGGACGTGTGGTTTGCGGTAGCGCGTAACGCGGGTACCTACGAGGTCAAGGCGAAGTTCCGCACCTGGCTGTTTACGCTGGCGCACCACCGGCTGGTGGATTATTTGCGCACCGCCAAAAACCACATTTCTCTGGATGCGAGCGACGACGCTGCGCGCAGTCTGGTCGATACGCTGGCAGCCGACTCGGGCTTTGGCCCGCTGCGGCAGTTGCAGTCACGCGAACAGGCCAGCGCGCTGATTGTGGCGGTGGAGCAATTGCCCGCAGAACAGCGCCAGGCCTTTTTGCTGCAAGCCGAAGGCGACCTCAGCGTGCAGGAAATTGCCGAGGCCACCGGCGTCAATTTTGAAACGGCCAAAAGCCGCCTGCGTTATGCGCGGGCCAGTCTTCGCCAGTGGCTACAGGAGTTTGCATGAGCGCGCAGGACGACGAGCTGATCAGGCGCTACCGCGAAGCCAGCGCACAGGACGCATCCCGCCCGGGCCCGCAGGTGCGCGCTGCCGTGCGGGCGCATGCGCAGATGCTGGTCGCCTCAAAAGCGGCTGCTGGCGATAAGCCTGCTGCGGGGCCGGTTCCTGTCGCCAGCCGCACGGCTGCCAATGCCTCGCGCTGGAAAATATCGGCACTGGGCAGCGTGGTGCTGGTGGGCTTGAGCGCCATGCTGCTGCTGCAATTCGAGCGCGGCACACCCGAAGAACAGGACATCGCTTACGGCCCGCCTCGGGCCGAGGTATCGGGTGCCGAAGAGCGGTCTGAAAAACCGTCTGCCGCATCGGTTGCGCCTCCTTCTGCGGCAAATAGGGACGCTCCCGGCGGTGCTGCGATCTTGAAGGAGCACGCTGCCGACCGGATGGATGCGCCCCAGGCAACGCCGGCGCTGAACCGTGCGAAAGCACTGGCCAAGGTGGCGCCGTCGGTAGCTGAAAGCAAGTCGGCTTCGGCGTCTAGTGACACTGCGGCGCTTTCAGGTTTTCCCGGCTCACCATCTGCCAACGCCGACGTGGTCGCCGTGCCCAGCGCAGCGCCGCCCCCCGCGCCCACCGCTGAAGTGGCTCAGCGCCCATCTGTGCAGATAGACCGCGCGGCCAAGGCAGCATCGTCGTCAATGGCGCAGACTGATCCGTCTGTCGCCGCAGAAGCAATGACGCCACCCGCTGCTCCTGCCGCACGTTCCGCGCAGGCCGCACCGGACAAGCGCAGCGGCTCAGACCTCAACGCCGCAAATGGCAAGCTGTCTGTGCCACTGCCCAAAGCCGACAAACGCAGCGCCAGCGCACTGGAACACGCCTTGCGGGAAGCCGCACTGGCAGGCCGCGCTGAGCAGGTCGAAGAGCTTGCCCGCCAAGGCGTCGCGCTGGACAGTCGCGACAGTGCAGGCCGTACCGCCTTGATGCTGGCCGCCATGAACGGGCACACCCGCGTGGTGCAAAAGTTGCTGGCGCTGGGAGCCAATACGGCATTGGTGGATGCGCAAGGCCAAAGTGCCGCGCAGCAGGCGAAGCGCCGGGGCCATACGCACATTGCCGACCTGATTGACGCAGGTTCATGAACCTGACGGCAAGCGTTTTTTTTAGCGTTGTGCAGAAAGTGTTGTGTCGATTCCCGCGCTGTTTCGGAATAGTGAAATTTCCTCAATGCCACGTGGATTCGAGAGCGGTTGGCTGCTTGTCCCGATGCTTACCAACCGCCAACCGCCAACCGCCAACCGCCAACCGCCAACTACCGACCATCGCGCTGTTTTAATTTCAGCCGCGTCGCAGGTGGCGATACCTTGCCGCCTCTATCGCCGCAATACACACGGCCAGCCAGACCGTCCCGCTGGCAAAACCTGCCAGCACGTCGCTGGGGAAATGCACGCGTATCAAAACCCGGCTGCAGCCGACGGTAAACGCCAGCGCAGCGGCCAGCACCAACACCGGCAAGCGGGCGGCGGCGTAACGCGCTGGCAGCAACCGCACCAGCACATAAGCCAGCATGCCGTACACCACCACCGAGCTGGACGCATGGCCGCTCGGAAAGCTCCAGCCACCGGCAAAAGCCTGGCCCGCTTCATGCAGCGGGCGGGCGCGCTGGAAGATATTCTTCAAAATCGGATTCAGCACCGCGTTGCCGCCTATCGCCAGCGCCCAGCCCGCGCACAGCCAGCAGCGCTTTTTCCAGAGCAACGCCAAAGCGCCCGCCACGCCCAAAACGCCCAGCGTGACGGGGTCGCCCAGGTGCGTCAGCAGGGTAAAGACCTGCACTGCAGCGCTGGGCAACGTGGCTTGCACGGTGTCTGAAAACAGCAGGTCGAGCTGGCCCAGCTTGCGGCCATCGCCCAGGTTTTCAGCAATCTCAGCAAACAACGCCGCCGCGCCAATGATCAGCCCGAAGCCCAGCGCCAAATAAACCACCAGATACGCCTGCGGCGCAAAGCGGCTGGTTTCACGGTAAATGCCGTAACGCTGCACCAGCCGCCACGAAACGCATACGGTCAAAACAACCAACAGCAAGGCCACACCGAAAGCGTGCAGTGCCTGGGTGGCGAGCCAATAAACTGCATGGCGTGCGGCCGGTGAATCTAGTTCCATGGTTTGATCATTGTTGCTGTGGATGTTGTCATGCGGCGTAAACCTTGTGCTTGGCGCGCAAGACCGGTGGGATTGTCTTGCGCATTCAAGTCGACCAATGATTTTTACTTCATCAGCTTACCCGTGCTGCCGACCACCGTCACCTCGACAAAACGCGATCCGATGCGATTGGTGGGTGAATAACTGACCGTGATTCCACCCGTATCGAAATCGGTCATGGACTCCAGGGCTTTCACCACCTTGGCACGCGTCGGGTTGGGCCCGGCGCGTCGCAACCCCTCGACCAGCACTTTGGCACCTACAAATTCCTCAAAACTGGTGTAGTTGACAACTTCATTGGGAGCGTATTTTTTCAGGAGTTCCTGGTACTGGCGCACCACTGGCAAGCTGGTTGAAAAAGGATAGGGAACTACCTGGCTGATACCCATGCCATGCACGTTTTTCAAGCCAGCCAGTTTGACAAGTTCGGCCGGATCCACCACCGAAATGTTGTACAGCCGTGCCGTGCCGCCGCTTTCGCGGTACTGCTTGGCAAATGCTGCCGACGGCTTATTGATCGAAATCATGATGATGGCCTGAGCATCGGATGCCTTGATGATTTTGACTGCTTCCTCGACCTTGTCGGTGTTACGTTCATAACCTGCTGCCGCTGCCAGTTTCAGGTTTCGCTTGGTCAATGCGTTCTCAACACCTGTCAAACCGGCTTTGCCAAAACCGTCGTCCTGGTACATCACTGCAACCCGCTTCATGCCCAGAGTGGTGACCTGCTGCACCATGTGATCGGCTTCAGCCGCATAGCCTGCACGGACATGAAAAATCCACGGGTTGAAGGGGTTGCGCAGGGATTCGCCACCGGTATAAGGCGCCACCAAAGCAGCGCCACCGGCTTGCAGCACACCCTCGGTCAACAGCTGGGTTACGTTGGCAGTACCGGCAAAACCAAACAGCGCAATGACGTCAGGCCGCGCCAACAATTCACGTGTCAGCCGAACCGTATCGGCCACCTTGTACCCATCGTCCACCACTTCCTGACGGATCTTCGCGCCATTGATGCCGCCTGTTGCGTTGATGGAATCGAAATAAATTTTCCCGCCAACCACCATCTGGTGACCGGTACTGGCCAGTACCCCCGACAGCGGTGCCACCTGACCGATGACCAGATCAGCCGAGAAAGCAAGGCCGCCCAGGCTGCACATCACCAAGGCAGCGAGCGTCTGTCGGCCCCAATTTTTAATTTTTTTCATGGGAATCTACTTTTAAACAAGGGAGGTTAGGGGCTGCGCGCATGCGCTGCTGCGTTGACAGCTTGGTGAAATCGGAAAAATCGCCTGACCGATCGAGGTAGTGACGCCTTCGGAATGGACGGGTACTGCCTTGATTCACCATGAGTGCTGCCAGGTTTTCGGAAACGGCAGTTTTTGACTTCTATATCCACGTCTTTTTCGTGGATAAATGGATCAACACCACACTGAAAATCGCGCAAAAGCGAGTCCGTTTTTGCGCCACTGACCTAGGCGGTCTGACCTTAAGGGCAGGTGCCGATAACGTAGTAATTCGGACCGGTCATCTTCAGCGTTTTGGTCGTAAAGACGTTCCACAAGCCCATGGCCTGCGCCGAGCCGTTGGCAAACGTAGAGCCGCCCTGCTGGTAAGCGCGTCCTGCTGTGGTATGGGCATAGTTGGAAGCTGTGTAGCAGGTCGCTGCAGGTGGCGCGGTACCAGTGGTAGTACCCGCAGCTGCACTGGATGCGGCGCTTTCCACATTGCTGCTGTCCACTGCCTTGATAGTCCAGCTGTACGTGGTGGCGGCTGCCAAACCGGTGTCGTTGTAGGTACTTGCGGTAACCGGCAACGCATTGGTTTTGTTGGCATTGCGGTAGACGTTGTAGCTGACGGCGCCGCTGACTGCATTCCAGTTCAGGGTCATGCTGCTGGCGGTGGGATTAACAGCAGAAACGCCAGTCGGTGCGGGCAGGGCGGTGACAGGCGGGGTGGTTGTTCCGCCGGCAGAAACCTGGTCCACCATGGCCTTGATGGCCGCCATCTGCGGGCCGGATTTTTTGGCGTAGTTTGCGCTGTCATAACCCCACCAGTCCCAGCAGCTGTTGGTCGCCTGGGTGCTGGTTTGCGGGTAAATCATCACGATGTTGTTGGTGTCGGCCCAGCGGTTGTAGCCGGTGTTGCGCACGTACTTTTGTTGCACCAGCGTGACGTTTTGCTGGCAACCGTGCAGCACCACATGCACCTTGCATTGCGCACCTGTGGTGCAGGCTTGCGGAATGTAAGCCCAGCCCGTGGGCGCCATGCCATGCCCCGTGATGAACTGGCTCTGGTTGAATTCAACAAAATTTCCGGCGGGTAGCGTGGCGTTATTGCGCGGATTCAGCGTGCCGTAGAAATGCGACAGCATCGTGCCGGCCAGGTCGAAATTGCAGTCGTTGATGTAAGGCGAGCTTTTGGTCGAGCAGCCGCTGCCGAAGTCGTCCGTGATCATCGCGTGCTCTGCAGCAATGTCTTTTTTGTACACCACGTTGGCTGCTGGCACAAAGCTGTTGTAGTAGGTTTTAAGCGCATCCATCACGCCTGTCTTGACGGTGCTGTCGATGGAGCCTGAAAACAGATACACCTTGGAGCTTTGCAGGTTGATGACAGGGTCAATGATGCCCTGGCTGGCCCAGCTGTTGGTGGTGTTGACCAGCGTGCTGGTGGGAATGCCGGCCGGGCTTGCCATGCATCTTCCGGTGGCATTGGTGATGGAGCCTTCGGCGCAATAAAAAGGGCCGCCTGCAACAATGCCGGCGCCCTTTTTAAAGGTGGCTGAATAAGCGACGTGCAATTGCGCCGCCATGAAGCCGCCCGAAGAAAGCCCGGATACGGTGGTCTGCGTGGTATCAATGTTGAGTTGTGGCAGGTTGACGGCTGCAGAAGCCGCTCCACCGAAGAGTGCCGCAGCAGCGGCGAAGGTGCAAAGAAGTGTGGGTTTCATGTTGATTGTCTCGTGTCATTTTTAAAATAAAAATACATGAATCCTCTGTGTATCCAGAGGTTTTGGCTGCCGGCTCAGGCCCTGCACAACATCGATTTGTCATCTTTTTGAGATCACCCCAACAAAACGCAATCAAGCAGAACTGGGCGCAGCTTAGATGGTCGGATACGCTGTGCCAAGAGGGTTTCTGAGCATTCTGGGCATACTCGGTACTACTACGTAATCAGTTGTAAGGTGGTCTTTTTTCAGGTATTTGCAGGCGCTTTTCCGGACGGCGGATTCAAGGACAAGGGCGCTGAGGCGCGAGTCACGATAATCAGGGCATGACTACTTCCCCCACTGATTTCAGCGCCCTGTCGCTGCCGGCCCATGTGCTGGCCAACCTGACGCAGCTCGGCTATCGCCAAATGACGCCGATCCAGGCCGCCGCATTGCCCGTCGCCTTGCTGGGCAAGGACCTGATTGCCCAGGCCAAGACCGGCAGCGGCAAGACCGCCGCCTTCGGCATCGCGCTGCTGGCCAACCTGAACGCGCGCCGTTTTGCCATCCAGGCGATGGTGCTGTGCCCGACGCGCGAGCTGGCCGACCAGGTGACCACCGAAATCCGCCGCCTGGCGCGCGCTGAGGAAAATATCAAGGTCGTGACGCTGTGCGGCGGCGTTCCCTTGCGCAACCAGATTGCCAGCCTGGAGCACGGCGCGCACATCGTGGTCGGCACGCCCGGCCGCATCATGGACCACCTGGCGCGCGGCCACCTGAACTTAGAGGCCATGAACACGCTGGTGCTGGACGAAGCCGACCGCATGCTCGACATGGGCTTTTTCGACGACATTGCCACCGTGGCCAAGCAGTGCCCGAAAGAGCGCCAGACGCTGCTGTTTTCGGCGACCTACCCGGAAGGCATCGCCAAGATCAGCCAGCAGTTCATGAAGAACCCGCAAACCATCACGGTCCAGGCGCAACACGAAAAAAGCAAGATTCGCCAGCGCTGGTACCAGGTCGAAGACACCGACCACGACGAGGCGCGCCTCAACGCGGTGGCGCTGGTGCTGAACCACTACCGGCCCGTCAGCACGCTGGCGTTTTGCAACACCAAGTCGCAATGCCGGGCACTGGTGCAACTGCTGAAGGAAAAGGGCTTTATCGCGCTGGCGCTGTACGGCGAACTGGAGCAGCGCGAGCGCGACCAGGTGCTGGTGCAGTTTGCCAACCGCAGCTGCTCGGTGCTGGTGGCCACCGACGTGGCCGCGCGCGGGCTGGACATCTCGCAGCTGGAAATGGTGATCAACGTCGATGTGACGCCGGACAGCGAAATCCACATCCACCGCATCGGCCGCACCGGCCGCGCCGACGAGGAAGGCTGGGCCATCAGCCTGGCGACGATGGACGAAATGGGCTCGGTTGGCAAGATTGAACTGCTGCAAAAAACCGAGTCCGACTGGCACAAGGTTGAAGAGCTGACACCGACAGCCAAAGAGCCGCTGCGCCCGCCGATGGCCACGCTGCAAATCGTCGGTGGCCGCAAGGAAAAAATCCGCGCTGGCGACGTGCTCGGCGCGCTGACCGGCGAGGCCGATGGCTTTACCGTGTTTACCCGCGAACAGATCGGCAAGATCAACGTCAACGAGTTCTCGACCTATGTGGCCGTAGACCGCAAGATTGCCGCTGACGCGCTGCACAAGCTGGCGATGGGCAAAGTCAAGGGCAAAAGCGTGCGCGTGCGGTTGATGGACGACGAGGCTTGAGGCTGAAAAGATTGTTTTATCTTAAAACAGGCTGCTGGCGCATTCACAGCGTGCGCTGGCAGCTATTAAGAAAGTAGCAAAATGCCTACCGAAACCGTTTCTGAAAACCCGGCAAATCCGGCTGGCAAAAGCGCTTCGCTGCCCGGCGCGGCGCTGGTGATTGGCGCGGGCGGCGGGCTGGGTGCGGCTTTGGTGGCGCAACTGTCGGGCGCGCCAGGCGCTGTCGGTGTATTTCCTACCGTATTGGCTTTGGGCCGCAGTACCGAGCCGGCGCTGGATTACGACCATGAAGCCAGCGTGCAGGCGGCGGCCAGATGGGTAGCTGCCCAGTGCGCTGAACGGCAGCTTGAACTTAGGCTGATCATCGTCGCCACCGGGTTTTTGCATGGCGCGCCAGGCCAGCCCGAGCGCAGCCTGGCGCATCTGGACGCTGACTATTTGCGCAATGTGTTTCAGGTCAACGCCATCGGCCCGGCGCTGGTGATGAAGCATTTCCTGCCGCTGCTGCCCAAACAAGGCCGCTGCGTGGCGGCTTTTGTGTCGGCCAAGGTAGGCAGCATTGGCGACAACGCGCTGGGCGGCTGGTATGGCTACCGGGCGTCGAAAGCGGCGCTGAACCAGCTGGTCAAGACGGCGTCGATTGAACTGACGCGCCGCAACAAGGAAAGCATTTGCGTGGCGCTGCATCCGGGCACGGTGGCGACCGCGCTCAGCCAACCGTTTGCCAAAACCGGGCTGAAAGTGCGCCCGCCTGAAGAGGCCGCCAGCGACTTGCTGGCCGTGCTGCAGGGCTTGACGCTTGAGAAAACCGGCTGTCTGGTCGACTACCAGGGCGCGACGCTGCCTTTTTGAGCCTGGTTTTCGTCTTTTTCAAGTTTTTCAGGCTTGTAGCGCAACAAGGACGGGCGCTGGCAGCTATTGAATTGATAGTAAAAAACGGTACTTTCTGGCCGGGTTCACCTGTCTGAATGATGCGGCAGGGCTTGCCTTTCGGGCTTGCCTTTCGGGCTTGCCTTTCGGGCTTGCCTTTCGGGCTTGCCCGCTTCACTCGATATCTTTTCCAAAATTATTTCGGCCCTGCTGCATCCAAAAGCCGTGCTGGCGGGTAGTACCTGTAGCAGCGCACGAAAGCTGCTCTTTTCAGCCCTCATTTTTTTGGAGAACCCCCATGTCAACAAAACGCATTTCCCTGAGCCTCGCCACCATTTCCGCCGCCGCGCTGCTGGCCGCTTGCGGCTCCATGTCACCCATGAAGCCGATGATGTTTTCGCAGGACGGCTTGCCGGACGCGGTGAAGGTGCCGATGGGCAACAAGGTGGCGATGGAAACCGCGGGCGTGGGCGAGATCACCTACGAATGCCGCGACAAGGCCAACGCGCCCGGCATGACCGAGTGGGTGTTTGTCGGCCCGAATGCCGCGCTGAATGACCGCAACGGCAAGCAGGTCGGCAAGTACTACGGCCCGCCCGCCACGTGGGAGTCGATGGACGGCTCGAAGCTGACCGCCACGCAACTGGCGGTTGCGCCCGCTGGCGTTGGCAATATTCCCTACCAGTTGGTCAGGGCGAATCCGGCGATGGGTATGGGTGCCATGACCGGCGTGACGCACATCCAGCGCGTGGCCATCAAGGGCGGCGTGGCGCCTGCCAGCCTGTGCAGCCCGGCCAGCAAGGGCGTCAAGGAAATCGTGAAGTACCAAGCGGACTACATTTTCTGGAAAGCGATGTGATTTTCGCGGGGTGAGTGGACTTGCTGGCGGCTGACGGGTCGGCGTCAGCAGTAGTCAAACGAGCAGGGCGCGGCGTTGCGGTCGGCTACCATCGGGCGGAACATTTCACCCCGCAGGACGTTGATTTCAAAGCTGGCGGGAGGGTTTCAACCTTCGATTCCGTCCATAAGGCCCACCGTGACGATTGCACCCGATACGCTTGATGCCTTTGACCATGCAGCCGCCCTGCAGGCCTGCGCGCGGGGCGACCGCCAGGCGCTGGAAAGCATCTATCGCCACGAGAGCCGCTATTTGCTGGGCGTGGCGCTGCGCATCGTGCGCCAGCGCCAGCAGGCCGAGGACGTGCTGCACGACGCCTTTATGGCCATCTGGACCCGGGCGGCGAGTTTTGACGCGGCGCTGGGTTCGGGCCGGGGCTGGATTTACAGCGTGACCCGCAACCTAGCCCTGAACAGCGTGCGCAACGGGGCGCGCGAAGTGTCGGTTGATGAAGAAACTGCCGAAGCGCTGGATGCGCAGCTTTCCTTGCAAAACCACCAGGCCACCGATGCCTTCGAGCTGCGTGCCAGCATGGGCAAGCTCAATGAGTGCCTGTCGCGGCTGGAACCGGCGCGGCGCAACTGTATCTTGTATGCCTATGTCGATGGCTGTTCGCACGGCGAGATTGCCGAGCGCACGCAAACACCGCTGGGCACGGTCAAGGCCTGGATCAAGCGCAGCATGGGCAGTCTGCGGGGGTGCATGGCATGAATTTGCAACCTGAAACAGATGAACTGGCCGGCGACTATGTGCTGGGCACCTTGTCGGCCGCGCGCCGCCGGGAAGTCGAGCGGCGCCTGCCCTTTGATGCGGACTTGCGCGCTGCCGTGCAGCGCTGGCAGGAGCAATTGCTGCCGCTGGCGGCGCTGGCCGAGCCGGTCGAGCCGACGGCGCAGCTGTGGCGGCGGATTGAAACCAGCCTTGGCGCCGTTGCAGCGCCGCAGGCCGCGCCGGCCGCTTTGCCGCACCGCAGCGCCGGGCCGTCGTCGTCGGCCGGCTGGTGGCACAGCGTCAAACTCTGGCGCGGTCTGGCCGGAGGCGGCTTTGCGGCGGCGGCGGTGATGGCGGCCGTGCTGGTCACGCAGCTTGGCGCGTTGCCCGCCGGGCCGCAATACATGGTGGTGCTGGTCGCGCCGCAGGACAAGTCGCCCGGCTGGGTGGTGCAGGCCAGCAGCACGAAGCAGTTGAGCTTGATTCCGCTCGGGCAGGACGACGTGCCGGCTGAAAAGTCGCTGCAGTTCTGGACCAAGGGCGACAACTGGAACGGCCCGGTGTCGCTGGGGCTGGTCAAGCCCGGACAGACGGTGCGCATCCCGCTGGACAAGCTGCCGCCGCTGCAACCCAACCAGCTGTTTGAGCTGACGCTGGAGCCGGTCAATGGCTCACCGACCAGCCGGCCCACCGGGCCGATCCAGTTCATCGGGCGCGCGGTTAAGGTGACTTAGCAAGCGCAGGCGGGCCAGAGCGCTGCGCAGCACCCACGTGTACGGGGAAAACCCGTCAGATCGCCGAGTTCTTCGCGCTGCGCGCCCGCTTGATCACGCGCAATTTTTGTCGGCCTTGATGCGTGCCGATGCACCGCCGAGAGTGGCAATTTTCCGGAATTTAAGCAGCTTATTTTTTTCGGAATCGTCAAGCTCGAATACCCCGGTAAGTAGTCATACGGAATTGAAGCGCCCGGTGTTACCGACCATCATCCAGCTGACTTCAGCAGTCATTCCGAGGCCAGCTCGGGCTGCCGGGGGCTTCGCATCCCTGCGGGACAAACAGACGCCAAACATCGGGTGGCTGGCAACAGGTGTGCGTGAAAAGTCGATAAACCCACAAATCACTACAAGAAGGCGAGACATGACGATTCCACGCAAGAACACCCGTTTGAAACTGACCACGCTGGCCGCTGCCGTACTGGCGCTGAGCGCCTGTGGCGGCAGCAGCGATCCGGTCGAGAACACCAATATCAAGCCCGGCTATCTGGGGGCTGTTTCCAGCACCCGCTACGACGGCAGCACCGACGACCTGCTGACCGCTGGCTTGGGCAAGACCGGGCTGGGCGGCGTTGCGCCGACGGTGGCAGACCCCTTGAAACCCACGGCTGCCGAACTGCGCAAGCTGGCGATTTTCAACAACTACCGCGCCATCCTCGACATCACGCCAGCGGGCGGCTACGGCACGCTGTACGGCCCGAACGTCGATGCCAAGGGCACCATCACGACCAGCGAAGGCAAGATTGCCGGCACCGAATACATTGCCTATTCGGATGACGGCACCGGCAAGCAAAACATCACCATGATGGTGCAGGTGCCGGCCACTTTCGATCCGGCGAAGGCCTGTATCGTGACCGGCACTTCCAGCGGCTCGCGCGGCGTGTATGGCGCCATCGGCTCGTCCGGCGAGTGGGGCCTGAAAAACGGTTGCGCCGTCGCTTACACCGACAAGGGCACGGGCACCGGCATCCATGATTTGCAAAACAACACCGTCAATGTGCAAAACGGCACGCGCACTGACGCCGCCACGGCGGGCAAAAACTCGATCTTCACCGCCGGAATGAGCGCCGCCGAACTGGCCACCTTCAACGCCGCCACGCCGAACCGTTTTGCCGTCAAGCATGCGCATTCTCAGCAAAACCCCGAAAAAGACTGGGGCAAGTGGACGCTTCAGTCGGTCGAATTTGCCTATTTCGTGCTGAATGAAAAATACGGCGGCTTGGCCAGGGATGGCGTGACGCACCTGAAAAAGCTCGTGCCGGCCAACACCATCGTGATTGCCTCCAGCGTGTCCAACGGTGCCGGCTCCGCACTGGCCGCCGCCGAGCAGGACACGCAAGGCCTGATCAGCGGCGTGGCCGTCGCCGAGCCCGAAGTCCAGCTCGCGCCCGACAGCCGCCTGAGCGTCAAGCGCGGCATGACCACGCTGGTCGGCACCGGCAAGCCCTTGTACGACTATTTCACGCTGGCCAATTTGCTGCAGCCCTGCGCTGCGCTGGTGTCGCCGACCACCAACGCGTTCAATACCGTCAACGCAACGATTGCCACCAACCGCTGCACCGCGCTGAAAAACAACGGCCTGATCACCGGCACCACGACCGCCGAGCAGGCCACCAGCGCCATGAATGCCTTGATCCAGGCCGGCTGGCAGCCTGAAAGCAATGTGCTGCAGGCGTCGCATTATTCGTTTGCCACTTTGTCGGTCGGGCTGACGTATGCCAACACCTATGGCCGCTTCAGCGCCAAGGACAACCTGTGCGGCTACAGTTTTGCCGCCACGGGGGCCACCGGTGTCCCTACGGCAGCCAATCCTGCTGCGCTGGCAACCTCGTTTGGCACGTCCAACGGCGTGCCGCCAACCATCGGCATCAACATCGTCAACAACAACAGCCTGGGCGGGCCGCTGCTCGATGCGGTGTCGCTGTCGGCGGGCAATGTGCAGGACTACAACATGGCCGGCGCGCTGTGCATGCGCGAGCTGTTCACCGGCACCAGCGCCAACGCGGTGCGCGTGCAGCAGGGCATCAAGGAAGTCGCGCGCACTGCCAATTTGCGCGGCAAGCCAGCGCTGATCGTTCAAGGTCGGGCTGACACGCTGCTGCCGGTCGCCTTCACGGGCCGGCCTTACTACGGCATGAATAAGATTGTTGAAGGCGCGGCCAGCAAACTGTCGTACATCGAGGTGACCAACGCGCAGCATTTCGATGCTTTCCTGGGCTTTCCCGGTTATGCCGAGCGCATGGTGCCGCTGCATCGCTACTTTATCCAGGCCATGGACATGATGTATGCCAACCTGAAATCCGGCGCGGCCCTGCCAGCCAGCCAGGTGGTGCGCACCGTGCCGCGCGGCTTGAGCGGCGCAGCTGTCAATCCGATTACAGCGGCCAACGTGCCGCCCATCCAGACGAAGCCGGCGACGGCTGACCAGATCACGTTTGCCAACAACGTGCTGACCATCGCCGACTGATTCGTTTTTCCGGCATTGCAAAGCCCGTGGCGCCGCCTGTGCGCTACGGGCTTTTTTTATGGGGAGGTTAACGCTGGCGGTGGATTGGATGGGCAGCCGACTGGCTGGAGCGCATGGGCACGGGCTAATATTGATTTTTTGCATCAGATAGGCCGATTACGCACACTGGATAAGCGCTGGCAGCTATTGATTAAATAGCAAAATTAAGGTGCGTCGCGCAGACAGAGTGATGGCTGGCCGTGCCGATCGTGCCTGATTTTTCGCTGGCGTCATCCAGCACGGAGTCCAGCGGCAGCGCTATTCAACCTCCACCTGGACGCACCGTTTGGCGTTTCGTGGAAAACGTCAAAAGTAGGGCGGCACAAGGTTGAACAGCGCTGCCTGAAGCGAATGCACTTTACGCTTTGATTTGGATGCGTAAAGTGCCGTTTGTGCAGGCTGAAAAAGCACAGAGCGCTATCAAAAAAAAGTCAAACCCCTAAAAAAAGGCGGGCTGCCAAAAGGTCGAAACCCTTTGGCAGCCCGCCAGGGGATGCACGTGCTTCAGGCTTGCGTCGAAGCGGCCTGCGCGGCCAGGCGGCGGCGTTCGCGGAAGGCTTGCAGTTCGCCGACCACGCCCTTGCGAAAAGCCAGCACGCACAGCACAAAGATCACGCCGATGATGACGGTGACCCACGAGCCCACTTTGTCGGCCAGCATGTTCTGCAGCGAAATCACGATGCCGGCGCCCATCACCGGGCCAAAGAACGTGCCCACGCCGCCCAGCAGCGACATCAAGATCACCTCACCCGACATCGACCAGTGCACGTCCGACAGCGTGGCAAAACCCATGACCAGCGTCTTGAGCGAGCCGGCCAGTCCGGCCAGCGCCGATGACAACACGAAAGCCAGCAGTTTGTAGCGGTCGACCTGGTAACCCAGCGAGATGGCGCGTGGCTCGTTTTCGCGGATCATCTTGAGCACCTGGCCAAACGGCGAGTTGACGATGCGCGTGATGAACAAAAAGCACAGCACAAAAACTGCCACCACGAAGTAGTACATGGCGTTGTCGGACTGCAGCGACAGCACACCAAACAAGTCGCCGCGCGGCACGCCTTGCAGGCCATCTTCACCACCGGTGAACGGTGCTTGCAGGCAGACAAAGTACACCATCTGGGCAATCGCCAGCGTGATCATGGCAAAGTAAATGCCTTGCCGGCGAATCGCCACCATGCCGACCACCAGGCCAATCAGCCCGGCGCCCACGGTGCCGGCCAGAATCGCGGTTTCAGGCGTCCAGTTTTGCGACTTGACGAACCAGCCCGTGATGTAGGCCGCCGAGCCGAAAAATGCCGCATGGCCGAACGACAGCAGGCCGGTAAAGCCCAGCAGCAGGTTGAACGCGCACGCAAACAGCGCAAAGCACAGCAGCTTCATCACAAACACCGGGTACAGCCCGATAAACGGCGCGGCCAGCAGCAGCGCCAGCAGGGCGATGTAGGTGATGCGGGTGATTTTTTTCGAATTGTTCATTGGATAGTTCCGAAAGGCATGGTGCGCAACGAGCTCAAGGCAGGGGATTCAAGTCTTCCCAAGTTCCGGCCGCAGGACCGGCTTTTCCGGGCCGCAGGCGGGGCGGCCCCCTCGGGGGGCAGCGCAGTACGCGAAGCGGGAAGAGTAGGGTTTTTCTTTTTCAAGCACCGGCCGCGGAACTGGCTTTGCCAGGCCGCAGGCGGGACGGCCCCCTCGGGGGGCAGCGAACCACACGAAGTGGGGAGCGTGGGGGCCATCATTCTTTGCCAAACAGGCCGGCCGGGCGAACCATCAGCACCAGCACCATCACAACGAACACCACAATATTGGATGCCTCGGGGTAGAAAACGCGCGTCATGCCTTCGACCAGACCGAGCGCCAAGCCGGTGATGACCGAGCCCAGGATCGAGCCCATGCCGCCAATCACCACCACGGCAAACACCACGATGATGAGGTTCGAGCCCATCAGCGGGTTGACCTGGATGATGGGCGCGGCCAGCACACCGGCCAGCGCCGCAAGCGCAGCACCCGCGCCATAGGTCAGCATGACCATCATCGGCACGTTGATGCCGAAGGTCTGCACCAGCGCGGCGTTTTCTGTACCGGCGCGCAAGTAAGCGCCCAGACGGGTGCGCTCAATGATGAACCAGGTGCCCAGGCAGACCACCAGCGACACCAGCACCACCCAGGCGCGGTAGTTCGGCAGAATCATGAAGCCCAGGTTGGTAGCACCCGAAAGCAGTTCAGGCACCGGATACGACTGGCCCGACGCGCCATACAGCTCGCGAAAAACGCCTTCGATGATCAGCGCCAGACCAAAGGTCAGCAGCAGGCCATACAGCGGGTCGAGCTTGTACAGGTGTTTCAGGAAAAGACGTTCAATCACCACGCCGAATGCACCTACGACCAGCGGCGCCAGTACCAGCGCAAACCAGTAGTTGATGCCGAATTTGTCGAGCATGATCCAGGCGACAAACGCGCCCAGCATGTAAAGTGCGCCGTGCGCAAAATTGACCACGCCCAGCAGGCCGAAGATGACTGCCAGCCCCAGGCTGAGCATGGCGTAAAACGCGCCGTTGACCAGGCCCAGCAGCAGCTGGCCCAGGAAGGCTTGATGGGGGATACCGAAAATTTCCATGGGTGACGTCAGTTCATGCCTTGCCAGGTTAAAAAAAAGCGGCCAGTCACTGGTTGCGACCGGCCGCCCCGAAGCTTCAGCTTATTTTTTCATCAGTGCGCACTTGGATTCGGCTGCCGTGGTGAACGCCTGGTCGCCGGGGATCTTGGACACCATCTTGTAGTAGTCCCACGGTGCAGTCGATTCCTTGGCTGACTTGACCTGGAACAGGTACATGTCATGAATCATGCGGCCGTCGGCGCGGATCTGGCCCTTGTTGTAGAAGTCGTCGATCTTCATGGACTTCATGGCGCTCATGACCTTGTCGCCGTCTGTCGAGCCGGCTGCCTGAACGGCCTTCAGGTAGTTGGTGGTGACCGAGTAGTCGGCGGCTTGCAGGCTCGAAGGCATGCGCTTGTATTTGTCGAAAAAGCGCTTGGCAAATTTGCGCGAGGCGTCATCCTGGTTCCAGTACCAGCTGTCGGCCAGCTGCAGGCCTTCGGTGTTGGCCAGGCCCAGGCTGTGTACGTCATTGATGAACACCAGCAGGCCGGCAATTTTCATGGTCTTGTTGATGCCGAATTCCCGGGCTGCCTTCATGGCGTTGGTGAAGTCGCCGCCGGCATTGGCCAGCGCCAGCACCTGCGCCTTGGACGACTGGGCCTGCAGCAGGAAGGAAGAGAAATCCGACGCATTGAGCGGATGCCGTACCGCGCCGGCCACCGTGCCGCCGTTGGCCTTGACCACATTGGAGACATCGCTTTCGAGCGAATGGCCAAAGGCATAGTCGGCCGTCAGGAAAAACCAGTTCTTGGCGCCGCTCTTGACCAGCGCAGTGCCGGCCACCTTGGCCAGCGCCACGGTGTCGTAGGCGTAATGCACGGTGTACGGCGAACAGGCTTCATTGGTCAGGCGGGCCGAGCCGGGGCCGATGGCCATGAACGGGCGCTTCTTTTCTTCAGCAATCTTGGCCATGGCCAGTGCGGTGCCGGAGTTGGTGCCGCCGATCAGCATGGACAGATTGTCCTTGTCGATCCACTCTCTAGCTTTGGAGCTCGCCACGTCGGCCTTGTTCTGGTGGTCAGCGGTCAGCACTTCAACCGGACGGTTCAAGACCTTGCCGCCAAAATCTTGCACCGCCCACTTGACCATTTCACCGCCGGCCGGGCCGTCGATGTCGGCGTACAGGCTGGACATGTCGGTGATGAAACCGATTTTGACCGGGCCGGTGTCCTGCGCAGAGGCGGCAGCGGCAAATCCGAGTGTTATTGACAGGGCGAGTAGTTTGAGTTTCATTTTTTGGCTCCTGATTACGTGGTTAAAACAGTCGAAATGGATGAGAAAAATTGGGGGTCGCGCGGCTCATACGCCGAGGTATTCCTGCAGCATGCCCATGTTCTGGGTCAGCTCGGACTGTGCAAACTGCTTGACGATCTGGCCGTGCTCCATCACGTAAAACCGGTCGGCCAGCGGCGCGGCAAAGCGAAAGTTCTGCTCGACCAGCACGATGGTGTAGCCCTTGGCCTTGAGCGCCAGGATCATTTCGGCCAGCTTTTGCACGATGACGGGCGCGAGCCCTTCGGAGATTTCATCGAGCAGCAAGAGCCGCGCGCCGGTGCGCAAAATGCGCGCCACCGCCAGCATTTGCTGCTCGCCGCCCGACAGGCGCGTGCCGGGGCTGTTGGCGCGCTCTTTGAGGTTGGGGAACATGGTGTAGATCTCGTCGATGCTCATGCCGCCCGGTGCAATCGTTGGCGGCAGCATCAGGTTTTCCTCAGTGCTGAGGCTGGCGAAGATGCCGCGTTCTTCGGGGCAATAGCCCACGCCCAGCCGGGCCACCTTGTGCGGCGCCAGCTTCAGGGCTTCCTCGCCGTTGATCTTGATGGAGCCTTTGCGCGCCCCCGTCAGGCCGACGATGGCGCGCAGCGTGGTGGTGCGGCCAGCGCCGTTGCGGCCCAGCAGCGTGACCACTTCGCCCTCGTTCACCGTCAGGTTCACGCCATGCAGGATGTGCGATTCGCCATACCAGGCGTGCAGGTCTTCGATACGCAGAAATTCTTTGCTCATGGTCAGTGCGCTCCTTGCAAGGCGGCGTCGGCGTTGCCCATGTAGGCCTCGATAACCAGCGGGTTTTTAGACACTTCGGCGTACGGGCCGTCGGCGATGATGGCGCCGCGCTGCAGCACCGTGATGCGGTCAGCGATGGACGACACCACGTTCATGTTGTGCTCGACCATCAGGATGGTGCGGCCGACGGATACTTTCTTGATCAGCTGCGTGACGCGGTCCACGTCTTCGTGGCCCATGCCCTGCGTGGGTTCGTCGAGCAGCATCAGCTCCGGCTCCAGCGCCAGCGTGGTCGCCAGTTCCAGCGCGCGCTTGCGGCCGTAGGGCAGGTTGACCGTCAGCGTATCGGCAAACTGGCCCAGGTCTACTTCGTCAAGCAGCGCGCGGGCCCGCTCATGCAGCGGATACAGCGTGTCCTCGCCCTTCCAGAAATGAAACGACGTGCCCAGGTTGCGCTGCAAGGCGGCGCGCACGTTTTCCAGCACGGTCATGTGCGGAAACACGGCTGAAATCTGGAACGAGCGGACAATGCCGCGCCGGGCGGTTTGCGCCGGCTTTTCAAACGTGATGTCGTTGCCGTTGAAAGTGATGCTGCCGCGCGTCGGCGTGAGGAACTTGGTCAGCAGGTTGAAGAAGGTGGTCTTGCCGGCGCCATTCGGCCCGATCAGCGCATGGATATGCCCGCGCTGGACTTTCAGGTCCACGTTGTTGACGGCAACGAATCCTTTGAATTCCTTGGTCAATCCTCGCGTTTCAAGAATAAATTCCACTGGCAAATTAGCTCTCCGGCAGGTTGTATCGGGTTCACGAATCGGCTTGCGTAGGATGCCCCATCGCCTCGTGATGCACAGGCCGCAATCCTATTCACAGGCAGGCGTGTGCGCTACCGGGTAAGACCCTTAGGTAGTGTTTCGTACTTGAAAACTTAAACCCGTGCAGGACTGAAAGAATGCTGCCTGGCTGACAAACCGGACTGAAAGACGCATAAAAAAGCGGGCTATTCGGCCCGCTTTTTTACTCCCGGGAAATCTTCAAATTTTGCAGTAAACAGTTGGCGTCACACCCGTCAATCGTGCGCAGAATTTTGATGTGAAGGTGCTGGCTTTACGGTTCTTGTTTGCGCGGAAAATCGCCTTCGGGTCGGGCTGGTCGCAGATGTCCCGTTTCTGCTGGACGCGTCGGCTGATGCGCCTGCGCAGACGGCCTGCGTTGATCGGGCAGCGGCTTTTGAAGCGCCTGCGCTTGGCGTTGTAATTGCTGGCTGGCGCGTTGCTGTTGCGCTTGCTCATGCATGGCACGCTGCTGCTGGCGCATGGCGTCTTCGTCTTGGCGGTGCATCTGGTCTTGCTGACGGTTCAGTTCTGCTTGCTGGCGTTGCAACTGCTGCTGCGCCCGTTGTGCCTGCTCCGCTGCATTGCGTTCATTCGCAGCCCGTGCTTCGGTCGCTGCGATTGGCATGCCGCCATTTCCTGGCTGCTGATCGCGTTGCAGTTCATTCTGGCGGCGTTGTGGTTGTTGTTGCGCTTGTGCCTGTGGGTGTTGAGCCTGCTCGCGCAGCATGCGTTGTGGGTCCAAGGTTCCTTGTGCTTGCCGACGCTGCTGATCATGCTGGAGTTGCTGTGCCTGTTGGCGCACCAGTTCTTGCGGCCTTTGTCCTTGCTCACGCAGCGCGCGTTGCTGCCCCAAGACGGCTTCGCCTTGCACACGCTGCTGATCTGGCTGGCGCGGCGTCTCTGATTGCTGGTGCAGCTGCTCGCGCTTGACCCTTTTGTCGACCGCTGACGTGCTGTGATCGAGTGCGGGAGCCGGCAAAAGGCGTACAGCGGGTGGCTGAACGAGGGGTACCGCCGGAGCCGTCGCAATGGGTGCGGCAAGCAGGCGTGGCGGGCTGGGGGGACTACGCTCAAAGCGACTTGGGCGCGGGCCATTTGGCGGCTCATTTTCACGATTTGGAGAACTCAAAAGGGGCTGTCTGTCATTGCCGCGCTCGCCCTGGCTGCGCACGACACTTTGCGCTGCCAAGCCGGCAGGCGGCAGGGCGGCTGGTGATGGATGGGGGCGCTCTCGCAATTCGGTCTGTTCCTGGCGCTGGGGCAATGCGCTTTGCGTTGCCAACACTTGGGCACGGCTCAAGTCGGCGGCGCTCAAGGCGTGCGCGCTGCCGGGCATCCTGCGGCTGTGCGCAAAGTCCTCCCGGCTGGCTGTCGTCACGGCGGCGGGCTGGTGCTGGTAGCGGTAGATATTGGTGACATTCACCGTGTTGCTGATGTTGATGTTGGTGGTGTTGTTCACGAGGCTGACATAGCGCGGACTGACCCGGTACGCAGGCCGAAAGACTTCGCCGGGTGCCAGCGGGAACCAGCCCAGGGCTGGCCGCGGTGCGCTGTCTGTGCCAACCGCCAGATTCCAGTGGCTGCCGCCCACAAACGCCACCAACGCCGGCGCGTATACCGGGCGCGGCGGCAGTTGCCCCGGCACCCAGGCCCAGCGCGGGCCGATCTGTGCCCAGCGTCCGTAATGAAACGGCGCAAATCCCCACGGCGCATCGTCCACCCAAGTCCAGCCCCAAGGTGAAATCCAGTCCCAGCGGCCGGCGCGGTAGGGTGCCCAGTTCACGGGCACGGCGCGCGGCAGCCATACCGCCCCGTAGGCCGGGTCTTGCTGCCAGTCGCCATAACTGTCGAGTTGCTGGTAGCCGATGGTTTCGCGCGGAACATAGCGCGCTGAAACCGACTGGTCTTCGCGCCTGTCCCTGTCCGCTGCCCACAAGTCAAAGCTGTCGGCGATAGCGGCACCGGGCGCTGCGGGTGCCAGTCGCGTGCCGCTGAATGTGGCCTGCTGCTGGTTACCCAGTGGAAGGGACACGCCGTTGTCACCGTAAATCATGCCGCTACCTGACTGCGCCACGATTCGCGTCGTGTCGCTGGCGGGGTTGACGTCCAGCCGGTAATTGCCGGGCCGGGAAATCACAAAGGCCAGGTTGGGTGTGTCGATCTCCAGTCGTTGATCTTCAAACAGGGCGCGCACCCGCAGCTGCAGCGTGCCTTGCGCCAGGCGCAGCTGGGTGATGCTGTCGTCCAGCGCCAGAAAACCCAGGCTGGTTTCCTCATTCATACGCAGTGCGCTTGAGCCGATATGCAGTTCCGAGCGCGCTCGCTGCCCGGTCCAGAGCCGGTCGCCTCGGGTCAGGGGCCGGTTCTGCTTGGCGGGCGTCCATGCATTGCCATCGCTGTAGCCGGTAGCCTCGGCGGGCGCAAAGCTCACTGCGCCTTCCGCCAGATTCAGGCGGGCCACGCGGCCGGGTGGGTCTGGCAACGCGTTTTGCGCAGAAGACGGTTGCGCCCAGCTGGTGGCTTGAAGCGCGGCCAGCAGCACAAACAGTGACACGAATGAAAACAGCTTGCGGTCATGCAGGCGTGCTTGGGACTCAAGCTGGGTCGAAAGAATGAAAACCGAGTTCATTGTGCGTACCTTTTCCTGTCGCGACGAAAGCTGATGGGTTGATGCCCAGTGCGGTTACGCGCGACCTGGCATTAACGTGGACAGTCTGACAACCACAACGCGCCAAGCCCTGAAGCCGATGGCCAGGCGCGGGTAAAGAATGCTCTTTTTGATAATCGGTTGCAACAAGCTGCAAGGTGCTCTGGATTGAAAATTCAAGCAAAACAGGGCTGTTGCGCAATGCACACGTGCGCAAGCAGCTATTAAAACCATAGTGAATTGTCGATAAAAAGCCAGCAGCCATTCACTGTGCGACGATTGCAGCCATGCAAAATTTTTGGCCCACCAGTGGTTTTTCTGCTTTACAGCGCAACGAACGCGGCTGGCTGCTGCCGACCGATGACTATTTGCGGCTTTTTCTGGCCCGGCCCGAACTGGCGCCGGTGCCCGAGTCGTGCCCGACCGAGTTGGCCCTGCATGCAGCGCTGGTGCAGTCGCCCAGCCTGCCTGTTACGCCAGCCGGCTTGCAGGCGCTGCAAGACGCTGATGCGCGTGAAAGCTACCAGCTTTTCCTGCACTTTCGCGACGGCTTGCTGGCCGCCGGCACGCTTGAAGCGTATTACCTGAGCCTGTTTCCGCGCGACGGCACGGGGCGCGTCACGATTGCCCCGCTGTTTATTGACTTGCTGACCCAGGCCATCACGCACAACCTGCTGGCGGATTCGGCTGATGCGTATGAAGTGCGCGCCGGCGAAATGCTGTTTCGCCCCCAGCGCATCAGCACGCAAGACGGCCAGGTGCTCAGTGGCGACCAGGTCGTGATTGACCTGCTCAACGAAACCGGCGGCCTGGGCGACTTCGGGCGTTTTCTGGCCGAAGCCAAGGCCCCGCTGCACACCGTGCATTTGCAGGTGCTGACTGACGACAACGTGCCTGACTATTGGCAGCAGGCCGATCGGTACCGGTTTTTGCTCGACCTGACGCATGAAGTCAGCAACGACCTGAGCCACGGGCTGGTGCTCACCATGACGCGCGCCCGTTCCGGGCTCAAGGCGCTGGCCGGTGTGTTGCAAAAATGGGTGCGTCATTTTCTGGGCGTCAGCGTCACCATCCGGCCACTGCAAAAAATTGACGACGACGCCTGGCGCTGGCATGTGGGGCTGGATGTCGAAGCAACCGCGCTGCTCAATGACCTGTATGAAGGCCGTGACGTTGCAGCGGCACGACTGCAGCGGCTGGTCAGCCTGTTCCGGCTGGACTTTGCCGATGCGCAGGAAATGCGCGCCGACGTGGCGGGCAAACCGGTCTATCTGGGGCTGATGATGAATGCCGAGGGCGTGCTGCGGCTAAAAGCCCAGAATCTGCTGGTGAATTTGCCGCTGCGTGCGTTGATGTAGTGCCTGACTGGCGGATTGCCTGCGCGCTGGCCGGTTTGGCCGCCATCGCCGAACAAGACGGCTGGCCGCCTGCCAAGACCCGCAAACCAAGGGATTTCCCACGGTCTGAAGCAACAATGCGTCCCCTAGAATGCCCGCAGATGGCGTAGCCAGCCCGTGCATTTCCGGCCTGCTAGCCATGCCCGTTTACCCCCAAGGAGATACTGAATGTTTAGAAAGCTATTCCCTTTCCTGTTGATGGCCTGCGCCCTGACGGCAGCCCATGCGCAGCCCCAGGCCGCCTATCCGGCCAAGCCGATTCGCATGATCGTGCCGTTTCCGCCCGGCGGCGGCACCGACATCCTGTCGCGCCTGGTGGCCAACAAGCTGACTGAAGTCAGCAAATGGACGGTGATTCCTGACAACCGGGGCGGCGCCGGCGGCACCATCGGCATCGCTGAAGCCGCCCGGGCAGCGCCCACGGGCTACGAGATGGTCATGGGGCAAAAAGACAACATGGTGGTCGCGCCCTGGCTGTATAAAAACCTGAGCTACGACCCGATCAAAGACCTGGTTGCCGTAGCGCATGTGGCGTACACGCCGGTGGTTATCGTGACCGGCGTCAATTCGCGCTTCAAGACGCTGGCCGACGTGGTGACGGCCGCCAAGGCAACGCCCGACCAGATTACCTATGGCTCGCCGGGCAACGGCACCACCATTCACCTGGCCGGTGAAATCTTCAATACGGCGGCCAAAATCAAGCTGCGCCACATTCCCTACAAGGGCTCCAACCCGGCCATGATGGATGTGCTGGCCGGCAATGTCGATTTGATGGTGTCGTCGCTGCCCTCGGCCATCGGCCAGATCAAGGCCGGCAAACTGCGGGTTCTGGCTGTCACCTCGGCCAAGCGCAGCACTTCGCTGCCCGACGCGCCGACCGTGGCCGAACTGGGCTACAAGGACTTTGATGTCAGCACCTGGTACGGCTTGTTCATGCCGGCAGGCACGCCGAAGGAAATCGTCAACACCGTCAACGCCGAAGTCAACAAGCTGCTGGCCACGCCCGACATGAAAGCGGCCATCCATGCGCAAGGCGCTGAGCTGCTCACCATGACGCCCGAGCAGTTTTCAGCGCTGCTGAAAACGGATTATCAGAAATGGAAGGGCATCGTGCAGGCGTCCGGCGCGACCATCGAATAAGGCGGCGCACCCCCGGTGCAAGCGGTCCTGTGCGCCTCCTTGCAGCCGATAAGCCACAGAAGCGCCGTGATGGGCACGCTGTGGCTTAAAATCAGCCGTTCAGCCCTTTTTCTAACCGGAGTCTTCCATGTCCAAAAAAATCAGAGTCGAAGCCGACATCTGCGCCGCCAAGCCTGTTCCGCCTAACGGCTACACCATCACCACCGGCAACGGCCAAAAGCGCAGCCTTGAGCGCGGCGCCCACACCCGCAGCAAAAAGAACCCCGGCAAGCGCCCACAGCAGGGTTAAGCCGCCAACAGGGCTGGAGCCCTCAAGGCTCCGTCCAAAAAGAAACCCGAACCCCCGAGGCGCAATCCGCCTGGGGAGTTCGGGTTTCTTTTTTGGGCCCACAAATCCGGACCAGGCTGAAATTACATATTCCGGCGGTACTGCCCACCGACTTCAAACAGTGCATTCGTGATTTGACCGAGTGAACACACGCGCACCGCGTCCATCAGCACGTCGAACACGTTCTTGTTCTCGATCACCGCCTGCTGCAGCCGCTTGAGCTGCGTCGGCGCTTCGTTGGCGTGGCGCGTGTGGAAGTCCTCCAGGCGCTTGAGCTGGCTCTGCTTTTCCTCGTCGGTCGAGCGTGCCAGCTCGAGCTTGTCATGCACCGCATCGCCATGCGGGTTGCGGAAGGTGTTGACGCCAATAATCGGCAACTCGCCGGTGTGCTTGAGCATCTCGTAGTGCATCGACTCGTCCTGGATGCGGCCGCGCTGGTAGCCGGTTTCCATGGCACCGAGCACGCCGCCCCGGTCGGCAATGTTCTGGAACTCGGCCAGCACGGCTTCTTCGAGCAATTCGGTCAGCTCTTCAATGATGAACGCACCCTGCGACGGGTTCTCGTTCTTGGCCAAGCCCCATTCGCGGTTGATGATGAGCTGGATTGCCATGGCGCGGCGCACCGAGTCTTCGGTCGGCGTGGTGATGGCTTCGTCGAAGGCGTTGGTGTGCAGCGAGTTGCAGTTGTCGTAAATCGCAATCAGCGCCTGCAGCGTGGTGCGGATATCGTTGAACTGGATTTCCTGTGCGTGCAAGCTGCGGCCGCTGGTCTGAATGTGGTATTTCAGCTTCTGGCTGCGCTCGTTCGCGCCGTATTTTTCCTTCATCGCCACGGCCCAGATGCGCCGGGCGACGCGGCCCATCACGGTGTATTCCGGGTCCATGCCGTTGCTGAAGAAAAAGCTCAGGTTGGGCGCGAAGTCGTCGATGTGCATGCCGCGCGCCAGATAGGCTTCGACAAAGGTGAACCCGTTTGACAGCGTGAATGCCAGCTGGCTGATCGGGTTCGCACCGGCTTCGGCGATGTGGTAGCCGCTGATCGACACGCTGTAGAAGTTGCGCACGTTGTGGTGCACGAAGTATTCGGCAATGTCGCCCATGACTTTCAGGCTGAACTCGGTGCTGAAAATGCAGGTGTTCTGGCCCTGGTCTTCTTTCAAGATATCGGCCTGCACCGTGCCGCGCACGTTGGCCTGCACCCATTCGCGGATTTTCAGGGTCTCGGTGTCGGTCGGCTCGCGGCCGTTGTCCGCTTTGAACTTTTCCAGGTTCTGGTCGATGGCGGTGTTCATGAACATCGCCAAAATGCTGGGCGCCGGGCCGTTGATGGTCATCGACACGCTGGTCGTCGGACTGCACAAATCAAACCCGCCGTACAGCACCTTCATGTCGTCGAGCGTGGCGATGGACACGCCCGAATTGCCGACCTTGCCGTAGATGTCAGGACGCGGGTCCGGGTCGTTGCCGTACAGCGTCACCGAGTCAAAGGCGGTGGACAGGCGCTTGGCGGCCATGCCGTCGCTCAACAGCTTGAAGCGCGTGTTGGTGCGGAATGAATCGCCTTCTCCGGCGAACATGCGGGTTGGGTCTTCGCCTTCCCGCTTGAAGGCAAAGGTGCCGGCGGTGTAGGGGTAGCTGCCCGGCACGTTGTCCAGAATCAGCCATTTCAAAATCTCGCCGTGGTCTTCGTAGGTGGGCAGGCAAACCTTGCGGATGGTGGTGCCGCTCAACGATTTGCTGGTCAGTTGGGTGCGGATTTCCTTGTCGCGGATTTTGACGACGTATTCGTCGCCGGCGTAGGCCTTCTGCATTTCAGGCCATTGGGCCAGCAGCTTTTTGGCGGCGGGGTCTTGAATCTGTTCGCGTTCCACGGCCAGGCCAATGACCGCTTCCACGGCGTTCGACGGGTCGGATTTGCTGGCGCTGAGCATGCCGGAGGTGGCGCGCAGTTGCTGGATTTGCCGGGCCAGCGCGGCTTGTTCCTTGCCGCGCTTTTTGTAGCTGCGCACGGTGTCGCTGATTTCGGCCAGGTAGCGGGTGCGGGCGGCGGGCACGACCGGCGTCTGGTTGGTGCTGTGGCGCACGTTGACAAGCGGCAGCGTGCCGTCGGTCAGGCTCAAGCCCAGCGCGCCCAGTCGGGTTTTGAGCGCCTGGTAGAGCGCGGTCACGCCGTCGTCGTTGAAGCGCGCGGCCATCGTGCCGAACACCGGCATCTGGTCGGCGGGCGTGGTCCAGGCTTCTTTGTTGCGCTGCACCTGCTTGGACACGTCGCGCAGGGCGTCAAGTGCGCCCTTGCGGTCAAACTTGTTGATGGCGACGAACTCGGCGAAGTCGAGCATGTCGATTTTTTCCAGCTGGCTGGCCGCGCCAAACTCGGGCGTCATCACATACATCGGCACATCGACATGCGGCACGATGGCCGCGTCGCCCTGGCCGATGCCGGAGGTTTCGACAATGATCAAATCAAAGCCGGCGGCCTTGCAGGCGGCAATCACGTCAGGCAGCGCCTTGCTGATTTCGGAGCCAAAGTCGCGCGTGGCCAGCGAGCGCATGAACACGCGCTGACCCTGGCTCCACGGGTTGATGGCGTTCATGCGGATGCGGTCGCCCAGCAGCGCGCCGCCGCTCTTGCGCCGCGACGGGTCAATGCTGATCAGCGCCACGCGCAACTGGTCGCCCTGATCGAGTCGCAGGCGGCGGATCAGCTCGTCGGTCAGGCTGGACTTGCCCGCACCGCCGGTGCCGGTAATGCCCAGAACCGGTATCTTTTTAGTAGCAGCCTGTGCCCGCACGGCCTGCACAATGGCTTCATCTGCCTTATTTTCTTCAAGCGCGGTGATGAGCTGGGCCAGCGCGCGCCAGGCCATCTCGTCGTGGCCTTCAATGGCTTCAACGCGGCTGGGTGCATAGCCGCTGATGTCTTTATCGCAGCGCATCACCATCTCGCCAATCATGCCGGCCAGGCCCATGCGCTGGCCGTCCTCGGGGCTGAAGATGCGCGCCACGCCGTAAGCCTGCAGTTCGCGGATTTCCGGCCCGACGATCACGCCGCCGCCGCCGCCGAACACCTGGATGTGCTCGCCGCCCCGGCTTTTCAGCAGATCGACCATGTACTTGAAATACTCCACATGCCCGCCTTGGTAGGAGCTGATGGCAATGCCTTGCGCGTCTTCCTGCAGTGCGGCGGTCACGACCTCGTCAACGCTGCGGTTGTGGCCCAGGTGAACCACCTCGGCGCCCATGCCCTGCAGGATGCGCCGCATGATGTTGATGGCAGCATCGTGCCCATCAAACAGGCTGGCGGCGGTGATGAAGCGCACCTTGTTGGTCGGGCGGTAACTGGCAAGGGCTTTGTAGTCGGTGGACAGGTCGGTCATGGGGTTGTCTCCTGGGGTGGCAAAAAGCACCCTGAGGGTGCCAAGACATGATGATATTACGTTTACGTTTACGTAAACGTCAACTTACAACGCCCCGTTTTTTACGCTCAATTCAGGCTACTTTGTTGCTGATGGCGTGAACTTAGGGTTAAGGAAACTCTGCATAACTCCCGCGTTTGTGTGCTTGGTGTAAGTCTGGCTTGAGAAAATACGGCCCATGAAACAAGCCGCCCTGGACCTCAAGCTGAGCCTGAAGAAAACCCGCAAGCGCGAGTTCCTGGAGCAGATGGAGCGCGTCGTGCCGTGGAGCGCGCTGGTGGCTTCAATAGCCCCGCACTATCCAGAGGGCAAGAATGGCAGGCCCCCTTTTTCTCTGCAGACCATGCTGCGCGTTCACTTCCTTCAGCAGTGGTTCACGCTGTCGGACCCGGGGATGGAAGAGGCATTCTTCGACACCCCCTTTGTTGCGCGAGTTCGCCCAGCTCGAGGAGTTTGGCCGCCTGCCTGATGAGAGCACCATCCTGCGCTTTCGCCACCGGCTGGAAAAGCACCAGCTCGCTAGCCAAATCCTGGCGACAGTCAACGAAATACTGACCCAGCGCGGCTTGCTGCTCAAAGCGGGCACGGTCGTGGACGCTACGCTAATTGCAGCACCGACTTCTACCAAGAACAAAAGCAGGGCACGCGACCCGGAGATGCACTCGAGCAAAAAGGGGAACCAATGGTATTTCGGCATGAAGGCCCACATTGGCGTTGATGCTGACTCCGGTCTGGTACATACCGCGCGCGGCACGTCCGGCCACGTCAGCGACATCGCACAAGCGAACGCGTTGCTGCATGGGCATGAAACGGTTGCCTTTGGCGATGCAGGCTACCAGGGCGTCGAAAAACGCCCGGATGCCAATGCCGAGGTGACCTGGCACGTAGCCATGCGCCCGGGCAAGCGCAAAGCGCTGGACAAAAACAAGCCGATTGATGCGCTCCTCGACAAGATTGAAAAGCTCAAGGCTGGGGTACGCGCCAAGGTGGAGCATCCTTTTCGGGTCATCAAGCGGCAGTTCGGATTTGTCAAAGTGCGCTATCGCGGCTTGAGGAAAAACACGGCGCAGCTCGTCACGCTGTTTGCGCTGTCCAACTTGTGGATGGTGCGGGGCAAACTGATGGGAGCCAAGGCATGAGTACGCCCAAAAACCGGGGAGCTCCCCGACAAAGGGCGAACAAAGCCCGAGTGGGCGGTAAAAACGGTGGAATTTCCATAAATTGCGCTTGAAATTCCATCACTTGAAAACCAACGAGCCGCTACTCGATGTTACGGTGAGTTATTCAGACCATCCTTAACCCGCGGGTTTTTCAAAAAACTCACAGTCCCCGTGTTGGCGTGAAATATTTTGTGCGACGGGTTTAAAAAACTTCATTGTTTTTCCTTTCATATTTTGTTGCTCTGAGGAAAAACACTATGAAAAATTACCGTCAAGTCGGCTAGATTAGCTCTTCAGCCGTGGCCTGAAAGTGGCACAGAAATGATCTTGTGTTGCGCACTGTTTATGCCGAGCTTCTTTTTCACTATGGAAACCCTATGACTATTCGTTTTGCCAAACTTGCTATTGCATCAGCTGTTCTGAGCGTTGCCGGCCTTGCCGTTGCAGCCGATCCGATCAAGATCGGTGTCACGGGCCCCTTCACCGGCGGCTCGTCGTCGATGGGCGTGAGCATGCGTGACGGTGTCCGGCTTGCGGTTGATGAAATCAACAAGTCCGGCGGCGTGATGGGCCGCCAGCTGCAAACCGTCGAACGTGACGACGAAGCTAAAAACGAGCGCGGCGTGCAGATTGCCCAGGAGCTGATCAACAAGGAAAAAGTCACGGCCACCGTCGGCTATATCAATACCGGCGTGGCGCTGGCCTCGCAACGCTTCTTCCAGGAAGCCAAGATTCCGGTGATGAACAACGTGGCCACGGGCAGCTTGATCACACAGCAGTTCAAGGACCAGCCTGAGAACTACATTTTCCGCAATGCGGCGCACGACAACATCCAGGCGCCGATGATTGTCGAGGAAGCCGTGACCCGGCGAGGCTTCAAAAAGGTCGCGATTCTGGCCGACTCCACCAACTACGGTCAGCTCGGCCGCGCCGACCTGGAAACCGCACTGAAAGCCAAGGGCATCACGCCTGTGGCGACTGAAAAGTTCAACATCAAGGATGTGGACATGACGGCGCAACTGCTCAAGGCCAAGGAAGCCGGCGCTGAAGTCATCCTGACCTACGGCATTGGCCCCGAGCTGGCGCAGATCGCCAACGGCATGACCAAGCTGGGCTGGAAAGTGCCCCTGGTGGGCAGCTGGACGCTGTCGATGGCCAACTACATCGACAACGCCGGTCCTGGCGGCGAGGGTGCGCGCATGCCGCAAACCTTCATCCAGGAGCCGACCACGCCCAAGCGCCAGTCCTTCATCATCAATTACCTGAAAACTTTCAACCCGAAGAACCAGCGCATCGACTCGCCGGTGTCGGCCGCGCAGGGCTATGACTCCATCTACCTGCTGGCCGCTGCCATCAAGCAGGCCAATTCGACCGATGGCCCGAAGATCAAGGCGGCGCTGGAAGACCTGAAGGCGCCGGTTGAAGGCGTCATCACGACCTACAACAAGCCGTTCACGGCCAAGGACCACGAAGCCATCACCGCCAACATTCCGGTGTTCGGCGAGGTCAAGGGCAAGCGCGTGGTGTACGCTTATTCGGACGATCAGAAGAAAGCGTCTGAAATCCGCGTCAAGAAGTAAGCCGAAAGACTGTTGAAAACAGGCACCGCGCCAGCTGACGCGGTGCTTTTTTATTGCCCGCCGCCATGCATGGCCTAACCTGACCGACTTTTTTTCGGAACTGAATTTATGGAAATCCTGCTTCAACTCATTTACAGCGGTGTCGCGCTGGGCATGATCTATGCTGTCATTGCCTTCGGCTACCAGCTCACGTTCCAGACGTCCGACACCCTGAACTTCGGACAGGGCGATGCGCTGATGCTGGGGGCCATGGTCGGGCTGACACTGGTCAACATGGGCGTGAACTACTGGCTGATGCTGCCGCTGGTGATTGCGTTCGGCCTGCTGCAGGGCGGACTGGTGGAACGCATCGGTGTGCGCCCGGCCATCAAGATCAAGAGCGAGTTCGGCTGGATCATGTCCACCATTGCGCTGGGCATCATTTTCAAAAACGTGGCAGAAAACATCTGGGGCCGCGACGACCTGAAATTTCCGTCACCCTTGCCCGAGTCACCCATCAAGCTGCTGGGGGCCAATATTTTGCCGATGGAAATCCTGGTGGTGGTGGGCGCGGTGCTGATGATGCTTGCGGTCGAGTTCTTCAACCGCAAGACGATTTACGGCAAGGCCGTGGTGGCCACCTTCAACGACCGCGATGCCGCCAAGCTGATGGGCATCAACACCGGCCTGGTGATCACCTTTTCGTACGCGCTGTCGTCAGCCACGGCCGCTTTTGCCGGCGCGCTGATTGCGCCGCTGACGCTGACCGGCGCCACCATGGGCTCGGTGCTGGGCCTGAAGGCCTTTGCCGTGGCCATTATTGGCGGGCTGACCAGCGGCATGGGCATTATCGTTGGTGGCATTATTCTGGGCGTGGCCGAAACCACCACCGGTTTTTATATCTCTACCGGCTACAAGGACGTCCCCGGACTGGTCCTGCTGCTGCTGGTACTGGCTTTCAAGCCGGCCGGCCTGTTCGGTAAAAACGCGATCAAGAAAGTTTGAAGATGAACCGCAAGACCCTTGTGGCCGCCGTGATTGGGCTGGCCCTGCTGGCCGCTGTGCCGCTGATGACCAGCAACTCGTACTACATCCACATGGTCGGCACGATCATGATCTATGCCATCCTGCTGTACGGCCTGGACATCGTGGTCGGCTACACCGGCCAGGTGTCGCTGGGCCATGCCGGCCTGTTCGGTGTCGGCTCCTACACCGCCGGCGTGCTGTTCCTGAAGCTGGGCGCGCCGCTGTGGCTCATCATTCCGGCCAGCATTGCGGTGACCGCCGGTTTTGGCGCCTTGCTGGCCCTGCCGGCGCTGCGCGTGACCGGGCCTTACCTGGCCATGGTGACGCTGGCCTTCGGCACCATCATCCAGATCCTGATCAACGAGATGACTTTCCTCACCGAAGGCCCGCTCGGCATCACGATTCCCAAGCCCTCGATTGCCGGCTACAAGCTCGATGAACACGACTTTTACTGGCTGGTGTTCGCGCTCATGGTGATTTCACTGGTGGTGGTTGACCGCATCCTGCGCTCGCAACTGGGCCGCGCCTTCGAAGCGCTGCGCGGCAGCCCGGTGGCGTCCGACTGCATGGGCGTGTCGGTGTACCGCTACAAGGTCTATGCGTTTGTCATCAGCGCCGGCTTTGCCGGGCTGGCCGGTTGCCTGTATGCCTATTCAGAGCAGTACATCTCGCCCAATACCTACAATTTCGAGCTGACCGTGATGTTCCTGCTGGCCGTCATCATGGGCGGCCGCAAGACCCGCTCCGGCGCGCTGCTGGGCGCTGCCATCATCGTGATCCTGCCCAAGCTGCTGGACGACCTGGAGCTGTTCCGCATCGTCGCCACGGTGCTGGCGACGATGATCACCATCGGTGCCGTTGTGGGCGTGATCAGGAAGATCACCACGCCCAAGGCCATGGCGATTCCGGTGGTCGGCACCATTGCGCTGGCCGGTTTCGCCTTCTGGCTGCAGTCGATCACCGACTGGCGGCTGAGCATCTTTGGCTTGATGATTCTGTTTGTCGTCTATTACCTGCAAAACGGTATCGTCGGCTTTGTGCGCGCGCTGTTTCATGTGCGCAAGCCTGCGCCCGAGTTCATCGGCAAGGCAGGCGAGGACCATGGCAACGATGCCATCTCGGTGGCCGCCAGTGCCAGCGGGGCCGAGGCCGGCGGCGATCTGCTGATTGCCAAAGGCGTGCTGATGCAGTTTGGTGGCCTGAAAGCCATCAACCAGGTCGATCTGCGCATCAAGCACGGCACCATTCACGGCTTGATCGGCCCCAACGGTTCGGGCAAGAGCACGATGATGAATGTGCTGACCGGCATTTATGTGCCGACAGCCGGTAGCATCGACTTTGCCGGCCGTTCGGTGGTGGGGCGCACCTCGTCCGACATCGCGCTGTCAGGCATTGCGCGCACTTTCCAGAACGTGCAGCTGTTTGGTGAAATGACCGCGTTGCAAAACGTGCAGGTCGGCTTGCACCACACCTTTGACAGCAACATCGTCGATGTGGCGCTGCACACGCCGCGCTACACGCGCGAAGAAAACTCGGCCATTCAGCGCGGCTTGGGGCTGCTGCGCTTTGTCGGCTTGGGCGACCTGGCGGGCGAAGAAGCGCGCAACCTGCCTTACGGCAAGCAGCGCCTGCTTGAAATTGCCCGCGCGCTGGCGCTTGACCCGCAACTGCTGCTGCTTGACGAGCCGGCCGCTGGCCTGACCGCGCCTGACATCCAGGAGCTGATCATCATCATTCGCAAGATTCGTGACCACGGCATCACCGTGATCCTGATCGAGCACCACATGGACGTGGTGATGGGCCTGTGCGACACCGTCTCGGTGCTCGACTTCGGTCAGAAAATTGCCGAAGGCAAGCCAGCCGATGTGCAGGCGGATGAAAAAGTGATCGAGGCTTACCTCGGCGGCACGGCTGCATAAGGAAACAACCCCATGTTGAGTATCAAGAATCTGGAAGCCGGTTACGGCAAAGTGCAAGTGCTGCACGGCATTTCGATGGAAGTGCCCAAAGGCAAGGTGGTGACGCTGATTGGCTCCAACGGTGCCGGCAAAACCACCACCATGCGCGCCATCTCGGGAATGATCCAGCCGACTGCCGGCGAGATCAACCTGCACGGCAAGCGCATTGATGGTCTGGAGTCCTACACCATCGCCAAGCAGGGCCTGGCCCATTCGCCCGAAGGCCGGCGCGTGTTTGCCACCATGACGGTGACCGACAACCTGATCCTGGGGGCGTTTCCACGCCTGACCGGCAGCCGCCCCAAAGGCGACGTGCAGGGCGACCTGGAACGCGCGATGGAACTGTTTCCGCGCCTCAAGGAACGGCGCAACCAGCTGGCCGGCACGCTGTCGGGCGGCGAGCAGCAAATGCTGGCGATGGCACGCGCCGTGATGCTGAACCCCGAAATCGTGCTGCTCGACGAGCCGTCAATGGGGCTGGCGCCGATTCTGGTCGAGGAAGTCTTCCGCATCATTGCCGACCTGAAGTCGCGCGGCGTCACCATGCTGCTGGTCGAGCAGTTTGCCGCCGCTGCGTTGAAAGTGGCCGACTACGGTTATGTGCTGGAAAACGGCCGCATCTCGGTGCATGGCGAGGCCACCAAGCTGCGCGATGACCCGGCGGTGAAGGCGGCCTATCTGGGCGGCGGGCACTGACCCAAAACAGGGGCCGGGCAGGCATTGGGTTGCTATACAAAAAATAGCTGACAGCGCCCGTCCAGCGTGCGCAAGCGGCTTAAAACATCAAAAAACAGTCGGGTTTGCAGTTCTGCATCCCGGCTGTTTTGCATTCAGGCCTTCAGACGATCTTCAAACCCTGGAGCGCCGGGTCATCGGGCGGGTACTGCAAGTCGAGTTGTTGCAGCGTTTGGCGCATCAGCGTGGCAATCATCAGGTTGCGATGGGTTTTCGAGTCGGCGGGAACCACCGTCCAGGGCGCCCAGGGCGTGCTGGTGGCGTTGAGCAGGTCTTCATACGCCTGCTGGTATTGCGCCCACTGCTTGCGCGCTTCCAGGTCACCCAGGCTGAATTTCCAGTGTTTGGTCGGGTCATCAATGCGTTCTTGCAGCCGCAGGCCTTGCTCTTGCTGGCTGATGTGCAGCATAAATTTCAGGACTACCGTGCCGTTTTCGCTGAGCATGCGTTCAAAGTCGTTGATCTGCTGATAACGCTGTGCCGTTTGCGCCGGCGTGATCCAACCATTGACCGGCGGCACCAGCACATCTTCATAGTGGCTACGGTTGAAAATCATCATCTCGCCATTGCCGGGAACCGCCTGGTGAATGCGCCACAGGTAGTCGTGGGCGCGCTCGTCTTCGCTGGGTGCTTTCCAGGCTCTTGTGTGAACGCCCAACGGGCTCATGCGGCTGAATACACCGCGCAGCGTGCCGTCCTTGCCCGAGGTGTCGGTGCCCTGCAAAATAATCAAGAGCCGGTGGCGTTTGTCGGCGTAAAACAGGTTTTGCAGCGCATCGAGTTCGATGGCCAGCGCTTCGACCGCTTCCTTGTCACGCGTTTTGTCCCCGACTGAGAACGGCTTGGCGCCAGGGTCGAAGTCGCTCAGGCTGCAGGACTTGCTTTTTTTCCGGTCCGTGCCGGGTTCTGTCAGGGGCGGCTGCCACTTGGCGATCAGATCGGCCAGCGCCTTGCGTTCGGCTTTGTTCGCAGGCGCTTCTGGCGCAGCCGGGGTGTCGGCAGATTTTGAGGACATCGGGTCTCCGGTGGTTGTGAAATGCTGAACTGATTTTGCCCGGAGGCCGGCGCAGTGCGCAGCCTCATTTTCCTGACGTTTTTTCTTCTTGCATGAAGGAATACACTTATTTTTATGCCGGATGCCGCCGCATTGAGGCGTGAAAAGGCCGGCTTTCAACTTTAACCAGCACAGGCGCTTTCATGACAACAGATCTTTCGCCGGATATTTCCGGTTTTCAAGTCCATCCCGCATCAGCTTACGCGGGCGACATCACGCCGCCTCTAGCCTGGCAATGGGTGCAGTCGGGCGAAGCGGTGATGGTCGATGTGCGCACCGATGCCGAGCGCGAATGGGTGGGTTTTGTGCCCGGTGCCGTGGCGCTGGCCTGGAAGCAGTGGCCGGGCATGGCGATGAATGCCGATTTTGATGCGGGCTTGAAAGCCGCCGTGCCCGATGGCAAGAAAGTCGTGCTGCTGTGCCGCAGCGGCGTGCGTTCCGTGGCCGCCGCCCGCCGCGCGACAGAGCTGGGCCTGGAGGCTTACAACATTTTGCAAGGCTTTGAGGGCGACGCCGACGCGCAAGCCCAGCGCGGTCATGTGGGCGGCTGGCGCTTGCAGGGCCTGCCGTGGCTGCAAAAATAAGCGCTTGAAGGGCAGGGCGTTGCAAGCATTTTTATGCGGAACCGGATTTTTACTTTGCAGGTTTTGACAGCGTCGGCGTCGTGAATGGCGGCGCTGCGACTGATTTTGTGTTTTTCCTGCGTCAGCCTATTTAGGGTAAAACCCGACCTTCATTCGGTGCCAGCTGCACCTCAACCTGTTCATAATTCAGCCCAATGACTTTCTTAGCGCTTGACGTGGGTAACACCCGCCTGAAATGGGCCCAGTACGATGCTCCCGTGGAGGACGCCAAACTGCTCGCCCACGGGGCAGTTTTTCTTGAAAACATTGACAAGCTGGCCGAGGGCGACTGGCAAGGCATGCCCGAGCCCGTGGCTATTTTGGGCTGCGTCGTGGCCGGAGACGCCATCAAGCGGCGGCTGTCCGAACAGATGGAAATCTGGGAAGTGCTGCCGCGCTGGGTGGTTTCCAGCCCGCAAGAGGCCGGCCTGACGAATGGCTACGACCATCCGGGGCGGCTGGGTTCAGACCGCTGGGTGGCCATGATTGGCGCTTACCACCGGCTCCAGAAGCGCGGCATCCGAAAACCCTGCCTGGTCGTGATGGTGGGCACGGCGGTGACGGTGGAAGCGATTGATGCGTCGGGCAAATTTTTGGGCGGCATCATTTTGCCTGGCCACGGCATCATGCTGCGCGCGCTCGAATCGGGCACCGCCGGCCTGCATGTCCCCACCGGCGACGTGCGCGATTTCCCCACCAACACCAGCGACGCGTTGACCAGCGGCGGCACCTTTGCGATTGCCGGTGCGGTGCAGCGCATGGTTGACAACATCACCCGCCATTGCGGCGAAGCGCCCGAATGCATCATGACCGGCGGCGCCGGCTGGAAAGTAGCGCCCAGCATGTCGGTGAAGTTTGAGCTGGTGGAGAGCCTGATTTTTGACGGCCTGCTGGCGATTGCTTCGCGGCGGCTTGGGACTTAAGGCTTTTTTCTGCTTTACTGGCGCTCTTGATTTCTTGGCTTTGTTTTTTTGCTTGGGCTGGCTGGCCGGGGGTTGCCCGGCGGCAACTCACTTGTCTTTTGCTTCGCCAAAAGAAAGTAAGCAAAGAAAAGGCGACCCGGCTGGCTGGGGCCCTTCGGGCGACCTGTGCTGACCGGGCAAAGCGGGGGTCGGCGCAAACTCGCTTCACTGCGTTGCGCTCAAACAGCGCGCCGCCCTGATCCCGCTTTGCCCGGTCATCACAGGCCCAGCCAGAACGGGGTGGGGAAGGGGTTCGGGAGCGGATTCGGAGTCAAAAGTGCTTTTTGCGCATATTGGGCGGGCGCAACCAGCTATTTAATTTGTAGCATTTCTAATTTATCGGGCACGATGTCTGTTTGACTTCGGCTGTTCGGCTGTTCGGCTGTTCGGCTGTTCGGCTGCTGGTATTGGAATTCCTTTCCCCAACCCCTTCTGTCTGCGCTGAGGAACGGAGCTTCAGGCGGATTAGGGCCGCGCGTTGTTTGAGCCGAAGGCGAATTTGCGCGGACCCCGCCTGAAGCGAGCACCGCAGGGTGCCCCGTAGCGAAGCGAAGGGGTCGCCTTTCTTTGCTTACTTTCTTTGGCGATAGCCAAAGAAAGTGAGTAGCCGCCGGGCTACCCCCGGCCAGCCAGCCCACACAGAGAAAAAAGAGCTACGAATTTAATAGCTATCAGCGCAAGACCCCATTGCGCAAACCCCAAGTCAAATCACTATCCAACAAGCCCGCACCGTGAATCACGACAAATCATCCTCCCACGGCAGCATCAGCGTCACGATGGACAGCCGGATGAACTCCGGCACGAACTTGTCGATGATGCGCTGCGGATCCGGGCAGAAGGCGTTGTCGGTAATCACGCCAAACTGCACGCTGCCGCCGTAACTCAGTATCGACACGCCCAGCCCCACATCGCCCGACTGCGGCACCCAGAACATGCTTTGCTCCAGCGTAGCGCCGCAGAACTGCAGCTTTTCGCGCGGCCCCGGAACGTTCGTCATCACCGCCGTGGTTTTTTTGGAAAAGAGGTTCAGCATCAAATCCTGCGCCGGCTTGACCAGCAGCCCCGCCACCGCCAGCAGGCCAAACGCCAGCAGCGGCTGATAGCTGCCTTTCAGCGCCGCCATGCGCCGACGCACCTCGTACACCCGCTCCACCGGGTTGTCGACGCCCACCGGCAGCATCAGCGGCGCCAGGCCAAAGTGATTACCCAGCCTGGGCGTCTGCGTCTGGGGCCGCAGGTTGACCGGCACCATGGCGCGGATTTCCTGGCCCGCCACCGCATCGCCGTACGACTTCAGGTATTCGCCCAGCGCGCCCGCCACGCAGCTGAGCAGCACATCGTTGATGGAGCAGCCCAGCGCCCGGCCCACCGCCTTGACCTCTTGCAGCGGAATCGGCTGGCACCAGGCCACTTTTTTAACGCCGCTGGATTTTCCCTTCAGCCGTGTTTTTGAATCATCGGGCATCAACGCCAGCGCAGCCGAGTCCGTCGCCACCTGCAGCAGCACCTTGGCCAAGTCCAGCGAGCCCTTCACGCCCTGTTCAACGCCGTGCTCCAGGTTTTTGGCCGGCTGCTCCAGCAGGCCCAAAGAGCGCGCTGCGCCGTCACCCATCGCGCCCAGCGCCTTCACCGTCAGTTCGGTAAACGGCTTGAGCAGCGTGCCCACCATCCAGTCTTGCGCACCCTGTGGACGGGCCGGCGGCGTTTCGGGCTCGGGCGGCGCAGCGCCCCCATCGACCATCGACATGGTGACCGCAATCAGCGCAATGCCGTCGGCAATGCAGTGGTGAATGCGCAAAATCATGGCGCTGCCCCGCACGCCATCTAAGCCGGTGTAGTCCTCGATCAGGTGAAATTTCCAGAGCGGGCGGCGGCGGTCCAGCCGCTCGGTGGCCAGCACCGCGACGCGCTCTTGCAGGGCGCGTTCCTGGTCGCGGCCGGCCGGGTGCGGCAGCTTTTCCAGCACCACATGCTCGGTCAGCGCAAAGTCCCGGTCTAGCACCCAACTGGCCCCCAGGGCGTCGTCGACTGCGCATTGCCGGAAACGGTCATAGCGGGTCAGCGTGTTTTCAATGCGCTCGCAGACCGCCGCATAGCTCACGCCGGGGGCGAGTTGCCACACGCCAATGATCTGCATCAGGTTGTTCTCGTTGTCCATGCGCAGCCAGGCGGTGTCCACCTTGCTCATGCGTTCGTCAGCAAGATCGGGCTGGCCGGAAGTGGGCGGCGTGACTTTTTTGCGGGGCTTCGGGCGGGCGGCAGAGCGGGGTGATTCGGTGCTTTTGGGCCGGGTTTTCGAGGCCGGTTTTTTCCCTGCCGAGGGCGTTGTAACGCGTGTGACCATCAAATTGTTCCCTGTGCAAAACCGCCCCGGACTGGAGTGAGCCGCCTATTTTGCAAGCAACTTGTCGCTAAGATAACCGGCAGTTACCCGGAGCGCTGCCTTTGGGGGCCCATTTCTAAAACCAGGAACATTTTCATGTCAGAACTGAACACCGCTTTTGATCAAGCCATGGCCGATTCCAAGAACCTCAGCGAGCGGCCCGACAACGCCACGCTGCTGAAAATTTACGCGCTGTACAAGCAAGGCAGCGTGGGCGATAACGCCGAGAAAAAACCCGGCTTCAGCGACATGGTGGCGCGCGCCAAATGGGATGCCTGGAGCAAGCTCAAGGGCACGTCGCAAGACGCGGCCATGCAGCAGTACATCGATTTGATCAATGAACTGGGTTGAATCCGGTTTTTTTAAGTCAAAATAGCTGCCAGCGCACGCAGAACGTGCGCTGGCAGCTATTTATTTTATAGCGTTTTACCGCTGTGGCTGGCCCGGTGAAAGCCAGATTCCCGGTTGCCGCCAGCGCTTCTAGTCCGCCTTGATGTTGGCCAGCTTCACGATGCGGCCCCACATATTGCGCTCATTGGCCGCCAGTTTGGCCAGCTCGGCGCTGTTCATGACGATGGCTTTTGCGCCTTGCTCTTCGGCGCGCTTTTTGAAGCCGTCGGACTCCACCACTTGCTTGACGGCCAGCGACAGACGGTTTTGCACGTCGCTTGACAGGCTGGCGGGGCCATACACCCCAAACCACGACGACGCCACCAGCGGCACGCCGGCTTCTGTGGAGGTGGGCACGTTTGGCAGCGCGGCCAGGAGGGTGCGGCCCGTCACCATCAGCGCTTTCAGCTTGCCGGCGCGGATATGCGGCAGCAAGGGCGGCGGCGTGGTGATGGTGAGGTCCACCGTGCCGGCCAGCAGGTCGTTCAGCGCCGGGCCGGTGCCCCGGTACGGAATGTGGGTCATGTAGGTTTTGGTGAGGTCTTTCAGCAGCTCGGTGGTGACGTGCTGCAGCGAGCCGTTGCCGCTGGACGCGTAATTGACCTTGCCCGGGTTGGCCTTGACGTACTTCAAAAATTCTTCAAAAGTATTCGCCGGAAAATTGGCGCGCACCACCAGCAGCTGCGGTGCGTCGATCAGGTGGCCGATGGGTTTGAGGTTGATGGCCGGATCAAAGCCGGCGACCGGCTGGATCAGCGGCGTGATGCACTGGTAGCCCGAATACTGCACCAGCAGGGTGCTGCCATCTTCCGGGCCGCGCGCAACCATCTGGCCGGCAATGTTGCCATTGCCGCCGCCCCGGTTGTCCACGACGACCGAGGTCTGCAGGATGCGCCCCAGCGGCTCGGCCAGCATGCGCGCGGCAATGTCGGTGGTGCCGCCAGCGGCCGCCGGAACGATCAGCGTGAGGGGCTTGCCGGCGAGTTGCGCGCGGACCGGGTTCAGCCAGGCGGCAGCACTCAGGCTGGCGACAGTCATCAGGGTTCTGCGGGAAATAGGGGTCATGGTTGTCTCCTTGTTGGTGATGGATTGCGTGTGCGCCTGGCGATCATTTGTGGCGAACGCAGGAGTGAAAAATCTGCACGGTCATGCCTGGGCCGCCCGGAGCGCTTGCACAAACGCAGGCGGCGCATGCAGCTCGCTGATGCGGCCGGCCCGCGCGACCTGGCCGGGCACGTCATGGCCCACGAGGGCCGGCAACTGCCGCGCCACCGCCAGCAGTTTCGTCAGGTCGATGCCGATGTCATAACCCATGGCGTCCAGCATGTGGATGGCGTCTTCGCTGCTGACGTTGCCGCTGGCGCCGGGCGCATACGGGCAGCCGCCCAGACCGCCCAGCGAGCCGTCAAGCCGCGTGATGCCGCTTTGCACCGCCGCCAGCACATTGGCCAGGCCCATGCCGCGTGTATTGTGAAAATGCATCGTCAATTGCAGATCCGAAAACCGCTGCTGCAGCGCTTCGGCCATGCGGCTGACCTGCGCCGGGTGCGCCATGCCGGTGGTGTCGCACAACGTCAGGCCGCGCACGCCCAGACCGGCAAAACGCTCGGCCCAGCGCAGCACTTCGGTGAACGGCACGTCGCCTTCCATCGGGCAGCCAAAGCTGCACGACAGCGACACATTGATAGGTGTGCCGCCATCGACATGGCGAATCACGTCAGACAGGGCAGCAAAGCTTTTTTCGCGCGGCATGCGCAGGTTGGCCAGGTTGTGCGTTTCGGACACCGACATCACCAGATTCAGCTCGTCGGCGCGCGACTCCAGGGCGCGTTCTGCGCCGCGCAAGTTGGGCACCAGCACGGTGTATTCGACGCCCGGCACGCGGCGGATGCGGCCCATCACTTCTTCGGCATCGCGCAGCATGGGGATGGCTTTGGGCGAGGTGAAGGACGTGACTTCGATCTTGGCGTAACCGCAGTCGCTGAGCGCATCGACCAGCGCGATTTTGTCGTCGGTGGGAATGAAACCCGGCTCGATTTGAAAGCCGTCGCGGGTGGCGACTTCATTAAAGAAGATGCGTTGTGACGTGTTCATGGCTTGCCTCCGGCAACAATGCCCTGGTCTCTGAGTGTTTTGATCTGTTCGGGCGACAAGCCCATTTCCCGCAGCACGTCGTCGGTGTCCTGGCCGATCTGCGGCGCATTGCGGCGATGGCTGCCCGGCGTGCGTGACAGCTTGGGCACGATGCCCGGCACTGCCAGCAGCGTGCCGTCGTCCATCTGCACTTCGTCCAGCATGCCGCGCGCCTGGTAATGCGGGTCGGCGGCAATGTCGGCGACGGTATAAATCCGGCCTGCCGGCACGGACGCTTTGTCCAGCGCCGCCAGCACCTCTTCCACGGTGTGCAATGCCGTCCACTGACCGATGGCGGCATCAATCTCGTCCACGCGGGCGACGCGTCCCGCGTTGTCCGCCAGCGCCGGGTCAGCGCCGAGTTCGGGGCAGCCGATAACGGTCATGAGGCGCTTGAAAATGCTGTCGCCGTTGCCCGCAATCAAGGCATAACCCTCATCCTTGCAGCGGTAAGCATTGCTGGGCGCAATGCCGGGCAGGGCGCTGCCAGCCGCGCCGCGCACCGCACCGAATGCGCTGTATTCGGGCAGCAGGCTTTCCATGCAGTTAAACACCGCTTCGTACAGCGCCACGTCAATCACCTGGCCCTGGCCGGAGCGCTGGCGCTCCTGCAGCGCCAGCAAAATGCCGATCACGCCATGCAGCGCGGCCAGCGTGTCGCCGATGCTCACGCCGACCCGCACCGGCACGCGGCCGGGTTCGGCGGTCAGGTGGCGCAGGCCGCTCATGGCTTCGGCCACCACGCCAAAACCCGGCTTGTCGCGGTAGGGGCCGGTCTGGCCGTAGCCGCTGATGCGCAGCATGATCAGGCGCGGATTGAGTTTGAGCAGCGCGTCGGGGCCAAGCCCCCAGCCTTCCATCGCGCCGGGGCGAAAGTTCTCGATCAGCACATCGGCGTCCAGCGCGAGCTGGCGCACGATGGCCTGCGCTTCAAGGCTTTTCAAATCCAGCGCGACCGAGCGTTTGTTGCGCGACTGCACCTGCCACCAGACCGAGGTGCCGTCTTTCAGCAGCCGCCATTTGCGCAGCGGATCGCCCGCGCCGGGGGACTCGATCTTGATGATGTCAGCGCCAAAGTCAGCCAGTGTCTTGGCGGCGAACGGGCCGGCAATCAGCTGGCCCAGCTCCAGGACTTTAAGGCCGGCCAGTGGGCCATGCGCAGCGCTTGCGGAAAGTGAAGGAGTAGCAATGGACGTCATGGCCGGCAGTGTGCCGCCGGGCGTGGCTGGCGTCCATTACTGCTTGGAGGCTTTGGCCTTCGCATTTTGCGAAGGATCAACCAGAAACTTGATGAGTGCGGCGATGCCAGCATCCGGCTGGCCTGAAGGCCGGGCCACCAGCAGGCGGCGTTGCGCCCAGCTGTCGGCCAGTGGACGGCTGCGCAGTTTCATGGCCCGCATGATGGGTTGGGCGGCCACTTTGGGCAAGATGGCAATGCCCAGGCTGGAGGCGACCATGTGGCAAACCGCATCAAAGCTGCGCACCTGCATGCGCAGCCTGAGCGGACGGTTGGCGGCCAGTGCGGTCTGTTGTTGCTTTTGCAGCATGGCCGCGCCAGACGTGAGGCTGATCCATTCTTCATCGAGCGCATCGACAAAAGCCAGCGGTGTTTTGGAGCCCGCCAGCCGGTGCCCGGCGGGCAGCACCAGCACCAGCTCGTCATGACGAAAGACCTGGGTCTCCAGCCCGGTGGTGTCAGGGCCTTCGACAAAAATGCCCAGATCGGCACGGCTTTCGCGCAGGGCGACCACCACGGCTTCCGACACCTGCTCTTCCAGATCCACCCGTACCTGCGGTTGCAGCCGGGCGTAATGGGCCAGCAGCGGCGGCAGAAACTGGTTGATGGCCGCCGTGCTGCAGCACAGCCGGATATGGCGCGCAATGCCTTGCTGCAAATCGGCCAGTTCAGCGCCGAGTTGCTCCATGGTTTGCAGCAGGCTCAACCCGTGCCGCACAAAGATGCGGCCTGCCGCCGTGGGCAGCAGGCCGCGCGCATGGCGCTCGAACAGCGGTTCGCCCAGGGCATTTTCCAGTTCTCGGAGGCGCCGGCTGGCGGCGGCCAGGGCCAGGTGCGACGCCCGCGCCGCCGCCGTCAGGCTGCCGGTCTGCGCGCAAGCCACCGCCAGGCGAATCGACACCAGGTCAAAGCGGGCGAGGTTGTAGCTCACGCAATTACGCTTGAAGCATTCAGGCGAGGTTCTTTTTGGCGGCTGATTTTTTGGCCGCCAGCTGCGTGGCTGCAGTCTTTTTGTCGATCAGCGTGTCCAGGTTCTTGGCAATCTCGGCTTCGATTTTTTCCTTGAACATGCCCGCCAGAAAACCCAGCTGCGCCGAAAGCTCAAAGCGGTTGGCCGTCACATTCAAGGTGCCCTGAACGCCGGAACGGCTGAAGCTGAGCAGGTCGCTGGTCGTTCCTTCTTCGTAGGTGCATTCCATGTCGAACTCTTTTTCAGCCCGCTCGGCCCATTTGAAGGCGATTTTGCGTGCCTCGGGCAGGCCCAGGGCATGTTCCCGCTCAATGTGAATGTCAGCCATTCGGAATCTCCAGTGTGTTGCTGTTCAGGATGCTGTGCCGCTCGTTTTTTGGCAAGCCGGCCAGCCGCTGGACTGCATCATAAAACCGCCGCCAGTCGCGGCCTTCGTGCGCGAACAGCGCCTCGAAGCCCGGCACCAGATCGTCGTAGGCCGCCTGCGCGCCAAACGAAGCATTGTTGGCCCGCGCCACCCACGGGTCGTAGCCCGCGTAGCCGCCCCATTGCGCCTTGAGCTGCGCATACTGATCACGAAACTGCTGCATTGCTATTGTTTTAAGAGCTGCTTGCGCCCGTGTACCTTGCGCCAGAGGCGTATTTGGCTCATAAATGCCGTCCAGTTCCCGGCGCGTGGCGAGTGTCAGCGCCCGGAACTGCTGGCGACGTCCGTCAAAGCTGGCATAGGCCTGGCGCGCGGCCGCATTGCTTTGGCCGTCCAGCCAGCGCTGCACACCCAGCCGCTCAACCGCCGTGGCAAACGATTCGTTGAACACCGTGTCGCCCGGCGCATAAGCCACCTGGTGCGCAAGTTCATGGAACACCAGCCGTGCCAGCTCGCCTTCGGGGTAGCCGATGAAGGTGCTCAGCAGCGGGTCGCCGCCGGCCCAGTTCATCCAGCCCAGCGTGGAATAAGCCGGCACGCCGTGGACATACACCTCAAAGCCTTCGCCCTTGAGTTGCTGCGCCTCGGCCTTGGCCTGTGATTCGTTGAAATAACCCCGGTAGCCGACGCAGCCAGCGACCGGAAAACACCAGGTCTTGAGCGTGAGCGAGTATTCGGGCGCGGCCACCACGTTCCAGACCACGGCGCTGCGGTGCAGATCGGCATAGCGGTGATAGCTCGCGTTCTCGGGCAGCTTGAGTTCGGTCACGGCAAAGCTGCGGATGCGCTGCGCCAGCACCAGCCGGGTTTTGAGCGTCGCCGGGGTGTGCGTATCGCCCAGCCAGTCGTTGACCGGGCGGGCTGCGTTGAGCAGCGTCAGGTGGCCGCTGACCGACTGCCAGTAGTAACCCAGGTCGGCACAGCCCGACAAGCAGACGGCGGCCAGGCTGGCGGCCAGCATGGTTTTTAATCCCGCAAAAATCACGATAAAACCTCTTTCTCAGGCCGCTGTCTGCGTGTCGGGCCGGGCTTTTTTGAACGGTGCGAAGGCGGGGCGGTTCATGCGAGCGTCATGGGCGGTTTGGCGTGGCGCTGGGCGCTGCGCCCGTTTCAAGCCTGCCGCCGGGGTGTGAATACGGCGATGCGCATGGCCCAAAAAGCTTTCCACATCAAAGTTTTGCCAAGCTTATTTTGATTACATTAAATATCGATTATTAACAAACTTTGAAATGCTGCCATGACGCTTACGCGTAGAAAATTTTCCATCAGTTCCGGTGCTGCTTTGCTGGCAGGTTTCCCGTCAGTTCGAGCACAGTCCGAGGGCAAAATAATTTTGGGGCAGTCGGCGGCCTTTAGCGGGCCTGCCGCGCAACTGGGCATTCAGTTTCACCAAGGCGCCAAGCTTTATTTTGACGGCATCAATGCGCAAGGTGGCATCAGCCGTCAGCAAATTGAAATCCGCAAACTCGATGACGGCTACGAGCCGGCCCGCTGCGTTGAGAACACTCAAAAGCTGATTGCTGACAATGTGTTCGCGCTGTTTGGCTACATCGGAACGCCGACCAGCATTGCGGCGCTGCCACTGGCGACCAAGGCGAAAATCCCCTTCATTGCGCCATTTTCAGGCGCCATGGCGCTGCGCGATCCGTTCAACAAATATGCCTTCCATGTGCGGGCGTCGTACAACGACGAAACCGCCCTGATCGTCAAACAGTTGCTGAATCTGGGTCTGAAAAAAATAGCTGTTTTCTACCAGAACGATGCTTACGGCAAGGCCGGTCTGGACGGTGTCAATCTAGCGCTGGGCCTTCAGAGCCTGAAACCCGTCGCCCTGGCCACGGTAGAGCGCAATTCGGTCGATGTCGCACCTGCCGTCAAGACGCTGATGGCAGCCAGCCCTGATGCGGTGGTGCAGATTGGCGCCTACAAAGCCTGCGCCGCTTTCATCCGTCAAGCGCGCAAAGCAGGGTATGGCGGCACGTTTTACAACGTCTCGTTTGTCGGCACGCAGGCGCTGGCCGACGAGCTTGGCAAAGACGGCGCGGGCGTGGTGGTGTCGCAGGTCATGCCGTCTCCTTACAACGCGTCGCGCGCCATTGCGCGTGAGTTTGCCAGCGCGGTGGCTGCGGCCAACAACAAGGAAGTGCAGGTCAACTTTTCCAGCATGGAAGGCTATGTGGCGGCCCGGCTGTTCGCTGAGGGACTCAAGCGGGCCGGCGCCAACCCGACGCGCGAGTCATTGATGGTCGGTCTGGAGGGCATAGGCAGCCAGTCACTTGGCGGTTTTTCGGTGTCTTTGTCATCGAACGATCACGTGGCGTCCAGCTTTGTCGAGCTGTCGATGCTGACCGGCGACGGACGCGTTCGCACCTGAGCTTCTGAGCGCCTGGGCGCCTGGGCGTCTGAACGTCAGCCCGCTGCGGTCTATGCGGCCGCCCTGCCAACCCGCCTGACGCTGCGCAGCCGGTTTCGCAGGGTGGCCAAACGCCTGGCAGCGCGGAAAAACCCGTCAGTTATGCTTGAAGGCCGATTTCAAACCGAATGTGGCTGTCCTTTCACTGATGCTTTCATCTCCTTCCCTTTTGTCGGCGCTATTTCGCCTCATGCGGCCGCACCAGTGGGTGAAAAACGTGTTTGTTTTTGCCGGCCTGGTGTTCAGCCAAAGCTGGGAAAACACCTCGCTCGACTGCCGGGTGGTGCTTGCTTTTGCCGCATTTTGCTGCGCCTCCAGTCTGGTCTACATCCTCAACGACTGGCATGACCGCGCCAGCGACGCCCTGCATCCCGTCAAGCGCAACCGGCCGCTGGCCAGTGGGGCCGTGTCGTCTTTTCAAGCACTTTGTCTGGCGGCCGGGTTGGTGGCGGCCAGCTTGTTCCTGGCGGCCAGCAACCGCACGCTGCTGGTGCTGCTGGCGATGTATGTGGCGCTGAACGTCGCGTATTCGTGGCGGCTCAAGCATGTGCCGGTGGTGGATGTGTCCATCATTGCCACGGGTTTCATGCTCCGGCTACTGGCAGGCACGGTGGCGGTCGGTATCGCGCCCTCGCGCTGGCTGCTGCTGACCGGGATTTTTTTAACGCTTTTCCTCGGGTTTTGCAAACGCAAGGCCGAGAGTTTTCAGGAGGAATCCACCCGCCGGGCCGTCATGGCGCATTACCCGAAGGATCTGATTGACACCTTCATCGCCACCACCATGACCGCCACGCTGACCACTTACAGCCTGTTTGCCACCAGCGCCGAGGCGCAGTTGCAGCACGGCCAGCGCCTGCTTTACACCGTGCCGGTGGTTGTTTTTGGTCTGCTGCGCTACACCTACCAGGTGCATTGCGGCCGGGGCGATGACGTGGCGCGCGACCTGCTGCGCGATGTCTGGCTGCTGGGCGCAGGCGCACTCTGGCTGCTGATCTTTTTAAGCAGCCGGTTTTGACAGGCGAGCGCCCCACGCCCAAAGACGGCCCTGCGCGGGTTCGTCTGCCGGTTCGGCAGTTGCTCGTTGTGCTGGGGCTGGTGGCCACGGCGTACGCGGCGGCGCTGCTGATCTGGGGTGACAGCCCGCGCACTTCGCTGGCGCAGCTGGGTTGGGCGTCCGGCGTGCAGGCCGCCAGCTTGTGCTTGCTGAACTATGGCTTGCGCGGTTTGCGCTGGCGTTTCTGGATGGTCCAGCATGGAAGGCATTTTGGGCTGTGGCAAGGTTTGCGCCTGTACTTGGCAGGCTATGCCTTCACGCCCACGCCCGGCAATGTTGGCGAAGCGGTCAGGGGACTGATGCTGGCGCACCAGCCTTTGGGCGCGCGGCAAAGCCTGGTGATTTTTGGAGCTGAGCGGCTGGCCGATCTGCTGTGCCTGCTGCTGCTGTGCTTGCCCGTGGCGGGTTGGGCGTGGACGCAGGGGTTGTTGCAAAAAGCGCCGCTCTGGCTGATGGTGGGGTTGGCCGCTGGACTGATTGCAGCAGGGATTGTGTTGGGCCTGGCGTTCAGGTTTCGCCTTGCCTTGCGTCGGCGTCTGGGTTGGCTGCAGGATGCCTGGGCGTGTTTGCGTGTGCGTCCGTGGCGCTGGTTTGCACTGACGCTGGCCGCCTGGGCGGCGCAGGGCATCGCCGTCTGGCTGATTTGCCGCGCGCTGGGCGCATCGCCCGGTGTCTTGACCGCGACCGGCTTTTATGCGGTGGCCATGGTAGCGGGGGCTTTATCGGCCTTGCCGGCGGGTCTGGGCGGAACCGAAGTGGTTTTGACCGGCTTGCTGGTGGCGCATGGCACCGTGGCCGGTAACGCCCTGGCCATTACTGTGCTGACACGGCTGCTGACGCTGTGGCTGGCCGTGGCGCTGGGCTTGCTGGCCTTGCTTTATAGTGCGGCCATTGCCCGGGACATCCGCTTGCGCTAGCGCCTTTACGCTGCTTTTTACGCCGGCCCCTGTGACTCCGCACCACGCCCTGTTGACGGCTTTCGCAGCTTGCCTGCCTTGATCACCTGCTTTTACCCATGTCCCAGAATCACGCCGTTTTACCTTCCCCGCAAGACTTTCCTGACACGCTGAGCCGCTGGCTGCTGGGCGTCGGGCTGGCGTCCTTGCTGCTGCGGCTGTGGATTGCCGTGAGCTTCCCGATTTCCGGCGACGAGGCGTTTTTTTACTGGTGGGGCGTTTATCCGGACTGGGGTTACTCGGACCATCCACCGATGGTCGGCTGGCTGATTGCCCTGGTGCGGGCCACCTTGGGCGACAGCATCTGGGCGATTCGCCTGCCGGCGGTGCTGCTGCCGCTGGGGCTGGGGGCTGCGCTGTGGTGGGCGCTCAAGCCGGTGGATCGGGTGCGCGCGGCCTGGGCCGTGCTGTTTTTCTGGCTGGCGCCGCTGAACTGGGTCTACGCCATCATCACCACCGACACGCCGCTGATTTTCTGGTCGATGCTGTCGGTGGCCGCCCTCATGCGGGCCGAACGCCGGCCGCAGCTTGACCGCGCAGCTTACGGGCTGTATGCGGTGTCGGGCGTGTTTTTGGGCTGTGCCTTTCTGTCGAAATATTTCTCGGTGGTGCTGGGCCTGACTTACCTTGTGTATTTCGTTTTTTACCGGCGCGAGCGGCTGGCGGGCCTGGCGCTGCTGGTGGTTTGCGCCTTGCCCGGCCCGGCCATCAACATTGCCTACAACATGTCGCATGGCTGGTCGAACATCATGTTCAACGTCTACAACCGCAACGAAGACGCGACGTTTGAATGGCGCAAGCCGCTGCTTTACTTCGTCATGATGGCTTACCTGATCACGCCGGCGGCACTGTGGCTGGCGCTCAAACACCGCAAGGCGCTGGTGGTCACGGCACGTTCGCAGCGCCTGCTGGCCTGTTTGGTGGTGGTGCCCTTGCTGTTTTTTACGCTGCTGTCGGCCAAGAAAGTCATTGGCCTGCACTGGGTGCTGTCGTTTTATCCCTTTGGTTTTGCGTTCCTGGCGTTTGCCCTGCCGGCCGACAAGCTCAAGACCTGCGCCAAGGGCCTGGCCGTGTTTGCCGGGCTGCATGTGCTGGTCGTGGCCGGGCTGTACATGACCACGCTGGACACCTGGCGCAACGCCAAAATCTATCCGCAAATCGTGCGCAGCATCAAGACCGCCGACATCCTGCGGCAGGCGAATGCGCCGGGCACCGTGCTGATGGGCGATTCCTACACCGCCGCCTCGATTTACGGGTTTGAACGCCGCCAGTACATGCCGGTGTTTGGCGTCGGCAAGTTCCATGCACGACAAGACGACATGCTGGTTGACTTTTCGCTGTACCAAGGCAAAACCATCCGCATCATCACGCCGGACAAACCCGCGCTGGAAGAATTTCAGCCGTATTTCCAGAACGTCACCGTGCAGGATTTCATGCAGGACGGCGTGCCGTTTTACGTGGTGGAAGGCACCGCATTCAACTACCCGGCCTACCGCGAAGGCGTGCTGGGCGTGGCGTTCAGGCACTTCTACAACATACCGACCTGGTTGCCGATGACCGGCTGTCCGTTTTGCGAGCGCTATTGCGGCCAGGTGCGCTGCCCACGTTAAGAGGCGTTGTCAAAGGCGCTGGCTTGGCATTGATGTCCCCTGAGCCGGCTCTGCGGCATCGGTTTTCATCAAAATAAACGCCATATTGGCCGCTTTCGCAACAGGGATGTGCGCTGACAGCTATCAAATTAATAGTAGTTTGAAGGTTTTAAAGCCAGCTTCGCATTCATGCCGGGCTGGGTGCGTGGCACCCGCGCCATCCAGAATAAAAAAAGCCCGCGCACTTTGCTGCGCGCGGGCTGGATCATCGGGTTGGCCGTAAAGCGGGCAGCCTAAAAATCAGTCCTGCAGTTCCACCCGCGCCATTTCCACGTCCAGCCGCTCCATCGCGTCCAGCGGCTCGCAGGCGGCGGCCTGCTCGTAAAGCCGCGTGGCTTCCTTCATGCGTTTGTCGCCTTCCAGCATGACCATGCCGTTGGCATATTCGGTCATGCCAATGGCCGAGCCGGGGTTCAGCGTCAGCGCTTCCTTGAAAAGCGCCAGGCTGGTGTCTTTTTTGACGCCATACGTCATGCTGCCAATCAGCGAGCCCACCTTGTCAATCACCTCGGCATGAAAAGCGCCCAGCGCAATATGCGCATCGGCATGCTTGGGCGCGAGTTTGATGGTCTGCTCCAGGGCCCCCTTGACCTTGCCGCCGAGGCCCTGCGCCAGCGCTTTGGACACGCTGATGCCCTGGCCGTAGCGCCCGAGCGCATAAGCCTGCCAGTACCAGGCATTGGCATTGTTGGGCTCTGCCGCCTGCTGTGCTTCGGCCTGCTGCGCCACCTGCATGAACAAATCGAGTTTGGTTTTTTCCTTGCTTTCAAGGTAATTGGCATAAATGGCGGTGGCTTTGTTAGCCACCGTGATGCCATCGCCGCCGGCCTTCAGCCCGGCTTGTGCGGCCTGCTGAAACGCGCCGTTATGAAACAACACCCAGGCCTGCAGCACGGCGGCGGCTTTGGGCAGCGGTTCGCAGTCGCCCTGGTGCAGGCGCGGCCAGTTTTTTTTCAGACTGGCGGCATCAAACGCATAGTCGCCAGCGTGGGGGAAGGAAGTCCATTGGGCCATTTTTGTCTCTCTTTATTGATATTTTTAAGTCTTTGTCGCGCGGTTGCGGCTCAAGGAGGCGAGTTTACCGGCGTGCTGTAGGCCGTGACCAATGCCTGCAAATGGCTTCTCTGGTCTACCTCAAGGTAGGGTATCAACAGGCCCAGCACATGCTGCCCGCCGCGCATCAGCGCCGATTGCGCATTCTCCGGCTCCAGTGCATTGCGCGGGTCACGCACATACTCAAAACTCAACCAGTAGGTCAGCAGCACGACCATGCTGGTGGCCGTGGCCTCGACTTCGCGCGAGTCAATCGCCATGGCGCCAGAGCGGCTCATGCCGTCAAGCAAGGTTTTGACAGCGCGCGTCTTGTTCTTGAGCACCCACTGGAAATGGGTTTCCAGGCGCCGGTTTTTGCTCAGCAAATCGTTCAGGTCGCGGTACAGGAAGCGGTACTGCCAGATCAGTTCAAACAGCGTGTGCATGAAAAACCAGGCGTCTTCCACATTGCGTACGCCGTCGCTGGCATTGAGCAATTCGCTCAGCGCGCGCTCATAGCGGTCAAACAGCGAATTGATCAGCTCGTCTTTGGCCGGATAGTGGTAGTAAAGATTGCCGGGGCTGATGCCGAGTTCGGCGGAAATCAAGGTGGTTGACACATTGGGTTCGCCAAAGCGGTTGAACAGTTCCAGCGTGACTTCCAGAATGCGCTCTGCGGTGCGGCGGGGCGCTTTTTTCGCCATATTGATTGTCTCCAGCGTTATTTTTATGACTCTAACCCAGTGACGCGGCTGCCAGGACAAGGCAAATCTCAGCGATGCTTGCCAGACAACACCGATTATTCAGTGACAGGCAATAAAAAAGGGACATCAAGTCCCTTTTTTTATGAGTGAAATCAGGCGCGGGCCGTGATTCGCGGTTGCCTTGAATTATTCTGCTGCGCTGGACGCCGTGGCTGTGCTGGTGTCGGCGGCGGCAGGGGTGGCTTTTTTGGCTGCACGCTTGACCGCTGGGCGGGGTGCGCGTTTGACGGCAACTTTGGCGGTGGTCGGCGTTTTCGGCGTAGTGGCCGCTTTGGCTGCAGGTTTTGCTGCGGGCTTGGCGGCAGATTTTGCGGTGGTTTTTGTGCCCGATTGGGTCGCCGCAGCAGGGCTGTGCATTTTCATCATGGCCTTGTCGAGATGATCGACACGTACCGCCAGCGCATTGACTTGCCTAGCGGAGGGCACGCCAAGTTTGCTCAGGGCTTTGGCCACGCGCTCTTCAAAAATATTTTCCAGCTTGTCCCAGCGATTACCGGCCTTGGACTGGATGTCGCTGGCCATGTCGCTCATGCGGCTGGTGGCTTCCGTGATTTTTTCTTCTGCCACGGACTGCGTCTTGCGCTGGATTGACATACCTTCCTTGACCAGCGCGTCAAACACCTTGCTGCCTTCTTCCTGAGCCTTGGAAAACGCCCCCAGACCGGCCAGCCAGATTTGCTGGGCAGAGTCCTTGACCGCGCTTGATAATTGCGGGCTCGATTTTTTAGCGTCACTCATTTTGTTCAGTTTTTTGACCATGGGGTACTCCTGTCGGATATTGAAAGTTGTACAAGCACCATGCCGTACATGCCAGAAAATATAAGCCTTTCCCTTGATGTCGTTTAGGGGCCGCTTCCTAGAGGTGTAGGAGCAGCGCTCTATGCACACAGAAAACAGGCTTTTTCCGTGCTGCCGATGGCCGATTCACCTGGGCCCGGTTCTCGATAATCATGGCGACTGTCTGGGTGCCTTGTGCTGCATCAATCTCGACATGGAATTTGCCCCTGTTCGCGGGTTTTCGCTAAAGCCTGAAATGGCACAGCTTGCGCAAAATAGTCGTTTTACTTGCCAAGTCAAAAGGGAAAAGTTCAATGCCTTATTTCGTCACCGGAGCCACAGGCTTCATCGGCAAACGCCTGGTCAAAAAGCTGCTGGAACGAAAGGGTGCAAAAGTTTATTTCCTGATCCGCAAGGAAAGCGCTGGCAAGGTTGCGGCGCTGCGTGACTACTGGGGGGTGAGCGCGGCCCGGGCAATTGCCGTGCATGGCAACCTGACCCGCAAAAAACTCGGTGTCAGCGCAGAAGACATTAAAAAGCTCAAGGGTGAGATTTCCGGTTTTTACCACTTGGCGGCGGTCTATGACCTGGAGGCCGACGAGGAAAGCCAGATTGCCGTCAATATCGACGGCACCCGCAACACAGTGGAATTTGCCAAGGCGATTGATGCCGGACATTTCCACCATGTCAGCTCAATCGCGGCGGCCGGACTGTATGAAGGCGTGTTCCGCGAAGACATGTTTAAAGAGGCTGAAAACTACGACCATCCGTATTTCAGAACCAAACACGAGAGCGAAAAGATTGTTCGCGATGAATGCAAACTGCCTTGGACGGTGTTTCGCCCGGCTATGGTGGTGGGCGACAGCATGACCGGCGAGATGGACAAAATCGACGGGCCTTATTATTTTTTCAAACTGATTCAGCGTATTCGCAAATTACTGCCTTCATGGATGCCGATGGTGGGACTGGAGGGAGGCCGGATCAATATCGTGCCGGTTGATTTCGTGGTTAATTCACTGGACTACATCAGCCATCATGAGCACGCCAGCGGCAAATGTTTCCATCTGGTAGACCCGGTGGGTTACCGCGTGGGCGATGTGCTCGATATTCTGAGCAAGGCGGCACACGCACCCCGGATGAATCTGTTTATCAATGCAGCGCTGCTTGGCTTTATTCCAAAGGCCGTTAAAAAAGGACTGATGGCGCTGGCGCCGGTGCGCCGCATCCGCGATGCCATCATGACGGATCTGGGCGTGCCGGAAGGTCTGCTGACCTTTGTGAATTACCCCACCCGCTTTGATTGCCGCGAAACACTGGCCGCGCTCAAGGGCAGCGGCATTACGTGCCCCAATCTGAATGACTATGCCTGGCGCTTGTGGGATTATTGGGAGCGTCATCTGGACCCCGATCTGTTTATCAACCGTTCATTGCGCGGCACGGTCGGCGGCAAGGTGGTGCTGATCACGGGGGGCTCGTCCGGTATAGGACTGGCCACAGCGCACAAGTTTGCCGAGGCGGGCGCCAACGTCCTTATTTGCGGACGTGACCAAGGCAAACTTGATGAGGCGTGCAAGGAAGCCAGCGCCAAGGGCTACGAATTTAATGCCTATGCAGTCGATATTGCCGACATGGCAGATTGCGACTGTTTCATTGCCGACTTGATTACTGCGCATGGCGGGGTCGATTTCCTGATCAATAATGCGGGCCGTTCGATTCGCCGTGCGGTCGAGGCCAGTTATGACCGGTTTCATGATTTCGAGCGCACCATGCAGCTCAATTATTTTGGCAGCCTGCGCGTCACCATGGGGCTGCTGCCGGGCATGGCAGCCAAGCGCGAGGGCCATGTGGTGAATATCAGCTCGATTGGTGTGCTGACCAACGCACCGCGCTTTTCAGCCTATGTGGCCAGCAAGGCGGCGCTTGATGCATGGACGCGTTGCGCATCCAGCGAGTTTGCCGATGTGGGCATCAGCTTTACCACCATTAATATGCCGTTGGTGCGCACCCCAATGATTGCGCCCACCAATCTATACAACAACGTACCGACCCTGGCTCCGGAAGAGGCTGCTGAACTGATCGCACAGGCCTGCATTTTCAAACCCGTGAGAATCGCTACCCGACTGGGTATTGCCGGACAGGTCATGCATGCGCTGGTGCCAAAAATGGCCCAGATCGCCATGAATACCAGTTTTCGCATGTTTCCAGATTCGTCTGCCGCCAAAGGTGAAAAAGGCGATAAGACAAAACTGTCGCCTGAAGCACTTGCCATGCAACAAATGATGCGTGGGATTCATTTTTGAGCTGAATCCTGCTTTAATCAGCCCGGCGTTGCGGGCGGGTTTTAGTGCTGGATCAAAAACTCCTGCTTTTCGCGACCTGCAGCCAGTTCGGCGCTTAACCAGGCGGGCGATTTACCGCGACCTGTCCAAGTCTTTCCGCTGACGGGGTCTTGGTATTTTGGCGCAACCACATTGCGTTTGTCGCCGGTCACGCGTTTGGCAGAACCCTTGCCTGAAAAACCCAAATCCGAAGCGCTCAAGTCATGATTCTTGATTAATTCTTTGGCGGCGGCAATGGCTTGCGTGCGTTCACCCTTGCGCTCAGCATCCTGCTGTCTACGTAGCTCTGTTAACTTGGCTTCGAATTCGTTGATTTGTTGCTGAAGCTCATTGGACGTTGACATGAAGGGCTATTCCTTATGGAGAGTTGATATATTGCCTAGGCAATTGTAAATGTTGAATCCGCTTTGCAAGAAAATTATCTTTCAATTTTATTCGATCGTGTCGGATTTTGTCTGCACAGCTTATTGTGTCCAATGAGAATAGGCGCCATAGATCTTGTATGAAAGTGCGAAGTTATATGCAGGAACCTTGAGGGAATGCATGACTAATCTACCATTGCGTTCATGAATCATATTTCATAAGGCTTAGCAAGTTTATAGATATTTATCATGTTCAGCTATGAACTTTGTACGCGCTTGAGGAAAACCAAATTCTCTCGATATTTACTGCTTTTGCACTCATAAATATTTCACCTGCACTTTAAATAGCCCTTATTTGCGTGTCGGGACGAGATTTGTATCTTTATGGTTGAGTCTGCGTGCGCCAAGTAGAATCCGTGAACTCAGTGATTTGGATACAGGTAAAAAATGCAAGAAGGTAAAAATCGTTTCAGTGATGCGGACGTTGAGGTTGGATTGCTGGATGTGTTAGTCACCTTGGCTGAAAACGTCAAGTTGCTGGTGATGGGTTCACTGATTGTGGGTTTGTGCGCGCTCGGCATCGGCTTCATGCTTCCTCAAACTTACCAGAGCGTCGCGGTGTTGCAGGCCGAGCAGCCCACTGCCAGCCTGATGGTCACTGCAGTTGTGCTGGATCCGGTCATTGACGCTTTGGGGTTGGCCAAGGACGACACGGTTGAAGATGCCCGCATCAAGCTGCGACAGCAGATCAAATCGGCCGTCGGGCGAAACGACAAGCTGCTCACGCTGACTGTTTCTGCTCGTACGGCGCAGCAGGCGCAAGCCATCGCCAGTGCCGTGCTACGGCAAACCTTTCAGGAAAGTCGTCCCAAGGGTTCTGTGCGGACCCGGCTTGAAGCACAGCTGGCCGAAGTAAAAGTCCGTCTCAAAAACGCCCAGGATGCATCCCAGGGCCTGCTCAACCGATTGGAATCGTCGGGCGCTGGTGTTAAGGGGGGCGCTGAGCTGGCGCGAGGTTATGCAGAACTGTTAAACGTATCCGGCGCAGCCCAAGGCCAGATCAGCACGCTGGAAACCCAGCTTGAAGGCTTGACCGATGCGCAGCTAGTCCAGTTCCCCACGTTGCCACAAAAGGCCAGCCAGCCTAAAAAAGGATTGATTGCGATTGGCGCAACGCTCGCAGCGGGCTTGGCGCTACTGTTATTTATCTTTACACGGCAAGCTTTGCGCAATACGACCCAAAATGACACAAGCTCTGCAAAGTTGTTGCGCATTCGCAAGTCACTGGGCTTGAGGTAAGGCTCTAATCACGGGTTGTCGTTTTTTGCGTAAACCCCTCATTTGCAACCTGATCCGCTAGCGGGTCTTTTGCCTATTCATCACTTTATGACCATTCTCATCACCGGCGCAGCCGGCTTCATTGGTGCCAACTTCGTCCTCGACTGGCTGGCCCAGTGCGACGAGCCCGTCGTCAACCTCGACAAGCTGACCTATGCCGGCAATCTGGAAACGCTGGCATCGCTGGACGGCGACGCGCGGCATATCTTTGTGCACGGCGACATTGGGGATTCCGAACTGGTTGCCAGCCTGCTGGCGCAGCACCAACCCAGGGCTGTCCTGAACTTCGCTGCTGAAAGCCATGTGGACCGCTCCATCCACAGCCCTGAAGACTTCATCCAGACCAACATCGTCGGCACCTTTCGCTTGCTCGAAGCCGTGCGCGCTTATTGGAATCAACTCGAAGCCGAAGCCAAGACGGCCTTTCGTTTCCTGCACGTCTCCACCGACGAGGTTTACGGCTCACTCAGCGCCGCCGATCCAGCTTTTACCGAAACCCATCGCTACGAGCCCAACAGCCCGTACTCGGCCAGCAAGGCCGCCAGCGACCACCTGGTGCGCGCCTACCACCACACCTACGGCCTGCCGGTGCTGACCACCAACTGCTCGAACAACTACGGCCCGTATCACTTTCCGGAAAAGCTTATTCCGCTGATGATCGTCAACGCCCTGGCCGGCAAGGCCTTGCCAGTCTACGGCGACGGCATGCAGGTGCGCGACTGGCTTTATGTAAAAGACCACTGCAGCGCCATTCGCCGCGTGCTGGAGGCCGGGCGGCTGGGCGAGGTCTACAACGTCGGCGGCTGGAACGAAAAGCCCAACATCGAGATTGTCAACACGGTGTGCGCCTTGCTCGACGAGATGCGTCCCAAGGCAGACGCCAGCAGCTACAGCACGCAAATCACCCCCGTCAAAGACCGCCCCGGCCACGACCGGCGCTATGCCATAGACGCCAGCAAGATCGAGCGCGAACTGGGCTGGAAACCGGCTGAAACCTTTGCCTCCGGCATTCGCAAGACCGTGCAGTGGTACTTGGCCCATCCCGAGTGGGTGGCCAATGTGCAAAGCGGCGCCTACCGCGACTGGGTGCAGACGCAATACGCGGGTACGGCTGAATTATGAAAATCCTTCTACTCGGCAAAAACGGCCAGCTTGGCTGGGAACTGCAGCGGAGTCTTGCGCCCCTGGGTGAACTGATCGCCCTCGATCGCCATAGCCAGGATCTGTGCGGAAATATGGCTGATTTGCAGGGACTGGCCGCGACCGTGCAAACATTGCGACCTGACCTGATCGTCAATGCCGCCGCCTACACGGCCGTTGACAAAGCCGAAAGCGAGCCCGAACTGGCCCGTACGATCAACGCCCTGGCCCCCGGCGTGCTGGCGCAAGAGGCCAGCAAACTCGGCGCTTGCCTGGTTCATTACTCCACCGACTACGTGTTTGACGGCAGCGGCGCCCAGCCGTGGCTTGAAACCGATACGCCTGCGCCGCTCAGCGTCTATGGCCAAACCAAATTAGAAGGCGAGCGGCTAATCCAGGCCGCATGTGCCAAGCACCTGATTTTTCGCACCAGCTGGGTTTACGCCGCACGTGGAGGCAATTTTGCCAAGACCATGCTGCGCTTGGCGCAAGAGCGCGAGCGCCTGACCGTCATTGACGACCAGTGGGGCGCGCCCACCGGCGCCGAGCTGCTGGCCGACGTGAGCGCGCATGCGATCCGCCAGGTGCTAAAACATCCGCAGGATGCCGGGCTCTACCACTTGGCCGCCAGCGGCGAAACCACCTGGAATTCTTACGCAAAACACGTGCTTGCGCACGCAGCACGTGCGCAGACAGCTATTAAATTAATAGTGAAAGAGGTAGCAGCCGTGCCGACCAGCGCTTTTCCGACACCCGCCCGTCGTCCTTTAAACTCGCGCCTCGACACTGGCAAGCTGCAAGCCACCTTTGGCCTGTACTTGCCGCGCTGGCAGCAGGGCGTGGATCGTATGCTGGCCGAAACGCTTTGAACCTGAACCCAAAAATCATCATGACCCAACGCAAAGGCATCATCCTCGCTGGCGGCTCCGGCAGCCGGCTGCATCCGGCCACCCTGGCGATCAGCAAGCAGTTGCTGCCGGTGTACGACAAGCCGATGATCTATTACCCGCTCAGCACCTTGATGCTGGCAGGTATCAAAGACGTGCTCATCATTAGCACCCCGCAAGACACGCCGCGCTTTACGCAGCTGCTGGGCGACGGCAGCCAGTGGGGCATGAGCCTGCAATACGCCGTGCAAGCCAGCCCCGACGGCCTGGCGCAAGCTTTCCTGATTGGAGAAGACTTTGTCGGCAATCACCCCAGCGCCCTGGTGCTGGGAGACAACCTGTTTTACGGCCACGACCTGGTCAACCTGCTCTCCAGCGCAGACCGCCAGCCTAGCGGCGCCACCGTATTTGCCTACCACGTGCAAGACCCCGAACGCTACGGCGTCGTGGCGTTCGACAAAACCGGCAAAGCCAGCAGCATTGAAGAAAAACCCCTCAAGCCCAAAAGCAACTACGCTGTTACTGGCTTGTACTTCTACGACAACCAAGTGGTGGACATTGCCAAGGCCGTCAAGCCCAGCGCGCGCGGCGAGTTGGAGATCACCGCCGTCAACCAGGCTTACCTTGATCAAAATCAGCTCAGTGTGCAAATGATGCAGCGCGGCTACGCCTGGCTGGACACCGGCACCCATGACAGCCTGCTGGAAGCCGGCCAGTTCATTGCTACGCTGGAGCGCAGGCAAGGTTTGAAGATCGCTTGCCCCGAGGAAATCGCCTTTCGCAACGGCTTCATCAATGCCCAGCAACTTGAAAAGCTGGCCCGGCCGCTGGCCAAGAATGGCTATGGCCAATACCTGCAGCGTTTGCTGACAGAAGCAAGCCCGTCATGAAAGTCACGCCGACTTCCATTGCTGATGTGCTTGTCATCGAACCCAAAGTGTTCGGCGATGAGCGCGGCTTCTTTTATGAAAGCTTTAACCAGAAAGCCTTCAACGAAGCCACCGGGCTGAAGCTCAACTTTGTACAAGACAATCACAGCCGCAGCACCAAGGGCGTGCTGCGCGGACTTCACTACCAAATCCAGCAACCCCAAGGCAAGCTGGTGCGCGTGGTGCGCGGTGCGGTGTTTGATGTGGCGGTGGATATTCGCAAAAGCTCGCCCACGTTCGGCCAGTGGGTGGGCATGGAACTGAGCGAAGAAAACCACAAACAGCTCTGGATACCCGCAGGCTTTGCGCACGGGTTTATGGTGACCAGCGACTCTGCAGAATTTTTGTACAAGACCACCGACTACTACGCGCCCGCGCATGAGCGCTGCATTGCGTGGGATGACCCCAGTATTGCTATTGACTGGCGATTGAAACATTATGAAATTGACGTTCCCCAACTATCAGCCAAAGATCTTCAGGGTAGACGCCTGGACTTAACCTGAAGCTGCATAGTGTCGCTCAAACGCAATACCATTTGGAATCTCGTGGGAACAGGATTGCCTCTCCTGCTCGGTGCTGTAACCATTCCTTATCTACTGAAAAATATCGGTGTCGAAGCTTTTGGAATTCTTACGCTAGTTTGGGCGCTGATAGGCTACTTTAGCCTTTTTGACTTCGGTTTAGGTCGTGCCCTTACCCAGCAGGTCTCGGTAGCTAGGGGGAATCAGCAGAATTCGCATTTGCCAAGTTTGATAAAAACAGGCTTGTGGTTCACGGCAGTCACCGGGTTAGTAGGAGGCATCTTACTTGCTTTTCTGGCTAAACCGCTTGCTCTTCATTGGTTAAAAATTAGTATTACTCTGCAACCGAATACCGTTCAGGCCTTACTTGTTGCGAGCATTGGAATTCCATTAACAACCGTTACCACCGGGTTCCGAGGTATTCTAGAAGGATTTGAAGACTTCAAGGGCGTCAATCTGTTACGTATCTGTCTGGGATCCGCAAATTTCGCTTTGCCGGCATTAAGCGTCATGTTTATCGGTACTTCGTTGGTGTGGATGGTGGCGAGTTTAATCATCGCGCGCTTGATCGTATTAGCTGCGCATGCTTGGCTAGTCCACCTGAAAATGCCTGCAGGATGGATGTTCGCTAAGTTCAATAAGCAAGACATGCGGGCCCTCCTTTCGTTTGGCGCTTGGATGACCATCTCCAATATTATTAGTCCGCTAATGGTGACCGCAGACCGATTTATTATTTCAGGAGTACTTGGTGCCACTGTGGTTGCGTATTACACGGTGCCTTTTGAATTGTTAATTCGTGTACTGATCGTACCTAGCGCTTTGACTGCTGCCTTATTTCCTCGGCTTGCTTCGCTCCTGACAACAAACATTCAAGAAGCTGATAGGTTGTATAAAAATAGCTTAAAAATAATCATGACAATTCTTGTTCCAACTTGCCTTATTATCGCGCTTGGATCAAAGTGGGGTATGGCACTGTGGCTTGGACTAGATTTTGCAGAGCATTCCTGGAAAATTGTTGTAATTATGGCTATTGGATTAATTTTTAATGGAGTTGCAAGTGTGCCTTTCGCTGCTATTCAGGCAAAAGGTAGGGCTCATGCAACTGCCAAATTGCATTTACTTGAATTTGTTTTTTATGTTCCTTTGCTTTTTATTTGTCTTAAATACGCAGGGCTGATGGGTGCCGCTTTGGCTTGGACATCAAGAGTAATAGTTGATCTTTTTGCATTGCTTTATCTGGGTAAAAAAGTATTTTACTCAAGAATATAATTTATTATAAATTTTATTTTATTTAAATAATCAAAATAAGTACTGATAAGAAATTTTTTTAAAAGATATAGTAGTCGATATAAAACTATTCGAAACTCAGTTATGGCTGCTCATTCTTTCGCCAAAATGGTAGAGTTTTTTGAATTTAGTGGAAAAACTTAGCAATCACTCACCAAGACATAATTGTGGCGCGCCAACTTGATACCTCTCTGCTAACAAAAGGCAATATTTTTTTAAGTCAATATGACTCAAATTTCTGGAAAATTTGGACTATGTTTGGTTCTATACGACCCACGCCATCTGCGTCCGTTAGTGAACCGCGTCCTGCAGTTACAGGCCAGTCTTGGTGCCGTGTTCGACGTACTGGCGCTGGTGGCAGCGTCTAGCTCATTGACGCCTGCTGCAGTGCGCGCGCTGTGCGAATCGCTGGGTCTGCGTCTGGACGATTGCCGCAAAGTTGACGACACTTACTTCGACTTCTCTTGCTACCGTGAGGCCAGTTTGTACTTCTCTGAAAGAGGGTACGACGGAGTGCTGTATATCAATGACACACTGATCCCCAAGCACGATAGCCCGCACCTGATGGCTGCGCTATGTAGCCGCATAAATATGGTCAAGGGTGTTAATTTTGACTTTCCACTGCTGATCGGCCCTTATTCTCAAAGTGAGTTTTCCTTTGGCGACGGTTCACTAGACCACTTCGTACCTACCTTCCTCTTTTACTTGAATTCGCCGGGAGTGAGGTGTTTCGTCCGTTTGCTTGAGGAAATGCCGATGATTCAGCAAGCCATTGAGCAACCCAATGCCGATTTTCTTGAGGTGGATACACCGCTACTGCGGTTTTGCCAAGCACATGCGCTGCAGTTAAGGGGTCGCTACCTCACTAACAACCTGGTCGATGCGCGTCTATGGCGCAAGCTAACCACGGCCTACTGCGAGCGCTTGCTTTCCGGACGGGTGCGTTCGGCCGGTGTGGTCTGGTATGTGGCGGGTGGACTTGTTGGGCGCCTCCTCGTTCCAGTACAGGTGGGATGGAGCCGCGTATTCAGTCAGCTGCGGGCGCGAAAAGTGTCGAAATGATTTTAAAGCGAAACATTGGGTTTTATGCGGTAATTTTCCTGCCATCTGCGTTGTTTCTTGTGGCAAACCTGAGCTCGTTAGCCATAGGGGCAGCGCTAGCCGCTTTGCTGGCAATTGCAGTGTCGCTGCCTGTTAAAAGCGAGTCGTTAAATATTTACAAATCTGATCTGATTCTCTTGCTCTTTTGTGCTGGAATCATTATTGATCATCTCATATTCGCAGATATTGTTTTTTCAGTAAGTTTATGGAAGGCTATGACTTCCCTAGTTTTGTTATTTATTTTATTTTTTGGAGCAGTGGCTTTATCGATATCCTTCTTTGGTTCGAGTTCAAAAAATGTTAATACAGTTTGTTGGAGTGTATTTTTTTTGATGGGTTTTATATTATTAGTATCTATTTCAAACATCTATCCGAGTAACATTTTTGGTGTTAATAAGGCTGTTTTTCCATTTTCTGAGCCGTCGCATTTTGCCCTCACATTCTTACCATTTTTAATGTTTGCGTGTGTGACTTCAAATGGCTGGCGTCGTTATTTAATCCTTTTCGCAAGCGTTATTTTGGCTTACTTGGTTCAGAATCTAACGATGATGGTCGGATGCTTTATAGTTTTCTTGGTGTGTGTTCGTTTAGCTTTTTTCCCATTTTTAATTGTTGTTATATTTATCGCTGGCTCAACGCTGGATTTGTCTTACTTCGTCGAGCGCCTGGATTTTACTGGTGAAAACACCAATCTTTCAACCTTAGTATATTTGCAAGGATGGGAGCTTGTTAAGGAATCAATGCAGCTGACAAATTATTGGGGATTTGGGTTTCAGCAACTAGGTCTACAGCCAACTTCTGTTCCAACTGCAGAAGCTATTTATCGCCTTAGTGGAGGCGATTTAAACCAAAATGATGGGAGTTTTTTATTGGCGAAAGTGGTGTCTGAGTTTGGGATATTAGGTATGATAATCATTGGCGGGATTTCTTTATTTATAGGGAAGGTTGCAGTAAGACTAAGAGCTATAGCTAATGGATTGTATTCTGCGCCTGCGTATACTTTTTCCTGTTGCGTGATAGTGACTTTTGTGTTGGAAATATACGTTCGAGGAACAGGTTATTATTCTGGAACTATGATTTTATTTTTGACGTCGATTCATTACTACTTCGGATATAATAAAATAGGGCGTTTAATGGGGGTAATTGGGTAAAAAAATAGGAGTACAAATTGCATGGTACCTAATTTTTCAAAAATAAATATCCATGAGTTCTTATAAGCATCATATTTGATGCTCGTCGTATTAATGCCTTTATTTTTAAAGGATGATAATTTGATTAGGTTGCCAATATTCTTACGTAATCGAGATGCAATAATATTTGGAAAAACTTCATACGTGGCTATTTAGTGTGTGTCGATACTTTTGGTAGTCATGGATGTATTAGTTTTGGAAAAATGTTCGATTGAATGATCTTATGCATATTGGTTCATTGGAGAATGTTTCGATCGGGGATGGCTTTTTGACTAGAATCCGCGCCTTCATTGGCGATCATAATCATGATATTTTTTAAATGGAACACGAAGCATCCGCGTCTGAGATCACTCTCTCAGAAAGTCTCTTTTCATCGCAGCCCGTCCGCGTCGGCTATAAAGTGCAACTAAACGAATAAGTCTATGTCCTGATTAGTATGGCTATTGGAAACAGTACTATCACCGACGAAATTCGCCAGTAACACGCGCGATACTGCCGAATTCAATTTTTTCAGGCGATTGGGTTGACGCAATTTATGTGTTTGATGTATGTAAATAAATGTGAGGAATAATATAAATATGCTGCGCATCGTTGTTTCGGCAGTAAATCTCACAGAGGGTGGTCCACTCACTGTTTTACGTGAGTGTCTTGCGTCTGCAGCGACTGTTCTCCCAGCCGAATGGGAAATAGTCGCTTTAGTAAATAGTGCTGATCTTATTAAAGAGCCGCGAGTTCGTCTGATATCGATTCCGAGTTCAAAAAAATCCTGGTTAAATAGGTTGTACTGGGAGTGGTTCGGATTTAGGAAAATTGCGCATGAACTGAAGCCTAATTTGTGGCTATCTTTGCACGATATAACTCCGCGTTTACATGCTGTGCGCCAAGCGGTCTATTGTCACAATTCATCACCTTTTTACCGCATTAGTTTGCGAGAGGCGATACAGGACCCATCGTTTCTTGCATTCAATCAGCTTTACGCTTTACTGTACCGCGTGTTTATTCGTCGCAACTACTGCGTTATCGTGCAGCAAGACTGGCTGCGTTCTGAGTTCATAAGGCGTATGGGACAACTTCCGATCGTTGTCGCTCACCCATCCATGCGGATTGACGAACGCGCTTCCACCCCGACGCCAGGATCGACATTTGTATTCATCTATCCTGCATTGCCACGGGTCTTTAAAAATATCGAGACATTGTGCAAAGCTGCTCAGATACTGGCTTCTCGTGGCATTAGTGACTTCGAGGTACGGTTGACGCTTGATGGCAGCGAAAATCGATATTCCCGTTGGCTACTGACCATGTACGGAAAGACGGCGCAAGTCCGATTTATAGGCCGACAGAACAAAGATGAGATGGTTACGCAATACCGTGAGGCTTCCGCGGTGGTGTTTCCGAGTAAGCTGGAAACCTGGGGGTTGCCCATTACCGAAGCTAAAGCACAAAAGCGGCCGCTGCTCGTAGCCGACCTCCCGTATGCGCGGGAAACAGTCGGAACCTACGATCTTGTGAGTTTTTTTCCAGCCGAATCCGCAGAAAGCCTAGCCGATCTCATGGAATCTATGGTGGATCAAACATGGCAACCAACTGGAAATCACCGTGCCAACCCAAAAGCTCCGTTTGCCGCTGACTGGGCGAGTTTGTGGGGTATTTTGATCGATGGTTTGACCTCTGCCCCGCAGAACAGCCTTGATCGAAATGACAAAGCAGGAAATATTTGATGGTGATTGAAGAAAAAAAACTGCGTATTGCGGTGTGCTTGGCCGCTTATAACGGCATGGCCTACATCGCGGAGCAAATTGAATCTATTTTGCTTCAGAGGAATGTTGATCTTCGGATATTCATCAGTGTGGATCAGTCAACAGACGGGACTGAAGATTTCCTTGCCGAATGGGCGCTGTCCGAACCACGTTTGACATTGCTGCCTGTGGGTCAGCGTTTTGGTGGTGCGGGACCGAATTTTTATAGACTGCTACGCGATGTGGACTTTGCTGACTTCGACTATGTGAGTTTTGCAGACCAAGATGATATTTGGCCTCAAGAGAAACTATTACGTGCGCATGAGACGCTGTTAAGCACTGGATCGTACGCCTATTCAAGTAACGTTTTGGCATTTTGGCCGAACGGTCGCAAAGCTTTAATTGAAAAAGCGCAAAAGCAAGTTCAATGGGATTTCTTATTTGAAGCTGCGGGGCCGGGGTGCACCTATGTCATGCGAAAAGAGTTAGCCTGTGCCGTTCAGGATTTACTAAGAACCCGATGGGCAGAGGTGCAGCAGGTCGGCCTGCATGACTGGTTTGCTTATGCTTTTGCCCGTGCGAACGGTTACCGCTGGGTGATTGATGACTACGCGGGCATGCTGTACCGCCAGCACGCGAACAACCAGGTCGGCGTCAACAAAGGCTGGCGCGCCTGGCGCCACCGTGCGCGCAAGGTGCTGGGCGGCTGGGGTTTGGCGCAGTCGGCCTTGATTGCTGATCTGGTCGGTTTGGGCGATGACGCTTTCGTCAAGCGCTGGTCGGGTGGCGGGCGGGCGGGCTTGTTTTGGCTGGCTTGTCATGGCGGGCAATGCCGCCGGCGTGGGCGTGACAAGCTGCTGTTTGCGTTGTCGTGCCTGGCCATGAGCCTGCTTGGCGGGCCTCGTTCATGATGTCGCTGCATGTGCTGGTCACAGGGGCCAATGGTTTTTTGGGGCGAGCCGTGTGCGCACAGGCGCTGGCGTGTGGCATGACGCTGCGAGGCGCGGTACGCAGCCCGTGTGTCTTGCCCGCCGGGGTCGAGCGACAAGTCCAGGAAGGTTTGGGTGAGCAAAGCGACTGGCAGTCGGCGCTGGCTGGAATCGCCGTTGTCGTGCATGCGGCAGCCCGTGTCCATGTCATGGCCGATACGGCCACCGACCCGTTGGAGGAGTTTCGCCACGTCAATGTGCAAGGCACTTTGAACCTGGCCCGCCAGGCGGCTGTAGCGGGTGTGCGGCGGTTTGTGTTTATCAGCTCCATCAAGGTGAATGGCGAATCAACGCAGCTTGGCCATCCGTTCACGGCCGACGCTACGCCAGCGCCTTTGGATCCCTATGGCATTTCCAAGAGGGAAGCCGAGCAAGGCTTGCGTGAGTTGTCTGTGCAGACGGGCATGGAAGTCGTCATCATCCGTCCGCCATTGGTTTATGGCCCCGGTGTCAAAGCCAACTTTGCCGCGATGATGCGCTGGCTGCAACGCGGTGTGCCCTTGCCATTGGGCGGCATTCACAACCAGCGCAGCCTGGTGGCGGTTGGCAATCTGGTCGATTTGATCGTGACTTGCATTACTCATCCTACTGCCGCCAATCAGACTTTTCTGGTGTCTGATGGCGAAGATGTTTCCACGACCGAACTCTTGCGCCGTATGGGTCAGGCCATGAACCGCCCGGCGCGTTTGATTCCTGTGCCGGCCAGTTGGCTCAAACTGGCGGCGAAGATGGTGGGCAAGCAGGATGTGGCGCAGCGCTTGTGCGGGTCTTTGCAAGTAGATATTGAAAAGACGCGCCAGCTCTTGGGATGGCGTCCGCCCCTCACGCTGGATCAGGGCTTGAAAAAAGCAGCAGAAGGGTATGGACTTGAAGCGAATCTTTGATTTATTGCTGGCTTTGGCTGCAGCGGTGGTTTTGGCCGTGCCGGTATTGCTGGTTGCAATGGCGGTACGGCTGACTTCTGCTGGCCCCGCCCTCTATTGGTCAGACCGCGTCGGACGCCACAACAAAATATTCAAAATGCCGAAGTTCCGCAGCATGCGGGTGGGCACGCCTGCTGTGGCCACGCACCTGCTGGCCGATGCCAGGTCGCACCTCACACCGATTGGAAGCTTTTTAAGGAAAAGCAGCCTGGACGAGCTGCCGCAGTTGTGGAGCATTCTGGTCGGCGACATGAGCTTTGTCGGGCCTCGGCCTGCGCTTTTCAACCAGCATGACCTGATTGAATTGCGAACACAGCGTGGTGTGCATGAATTGGTGCCGGGGTTGACGGGCTGGGCGCAAGTCAATGGTCGCGACGAATTGCCCATTCCTGACAAGGTGAAACTGGATGCCCAATACCTTCAGCGGCAGTCGCTGGGGTTCGATATCCGGATCCTGTGGCTGACGTTGGTGAAAGTGCTCAGGCGCGATGGCGTGACTCATTGATGCGGTTTGTCAGGACTCGTTTTAGGCCTTCATGGGCCAATTTAAGAAGCTCGAATGCCATTTAATAAATCAGTCGTAACCCCCTTGCTGGCATTGCCTCGCCCTGCCAAGCGCGTGGTGGTTATTGCGCTCGACTGGGCTATGACGCTGGCCTCAGTCTGGATGGCTTTTTATTTGCGCATCGACCAGACGGGGGCGCCGCAGGCCCAGCAAGCCTATGTTTACCTGTTAGCGCCTTTGCTGGCGATTCCCGTGTTCATCCGGTTTGGCTTGTACCGCGCCATTTTTCGCTACACCGGCATGGCGGCCCTGGCTACCACGGCCAAAGCAGTGTGCGTCTATACGCTGCTGTTTTTTTTGGTACTGTTGTGGTTCAAGTGGGATGGCGTGCCGCGTACTTTGGGGTTGATTCAACCTTTACTTTTGTTGCTGCTGGTGGGAACCACACGCGCCCTGGCGCGTTTCTGGCTGGCAGGCTGGTCGAGCAAGGCGCGTCAGGCTGCCGGCCGGTTGCTGATCTATGGCGCGGGTGAGGTCGGTGTAGAGACGGCCTCCGCCCTGGCAATATCCCGTCAATTTGTGCTGCTGGGCTTTATTGACGACGACAAGAGCAAAGCCGGCAGAAGCATTAACGGCGTTGACATCATGACGCCCGGCGCGGTGGTTGAGGCCGTCGAGCGCATGGGCGTGACCGATATTTTGCTGGCCATGCCTTCGCTGGAGCGCGCCCGTCGCAACGAAATCATCAATAGCTTGCGGGGCTTGCCGGTCCACGTTCGCACCTTGCCGGGCATGGTGGATCTGGCGTCGGGCCGGGTGACGATTCAGGACTTTCAGGAGCTGGACGTTGAAGACCTTTTGAGCCGGGTGCCGGTGCCGCCCGACTCCAGCCTGCTGGCGAAAAATCTGGCCAGCAAGACGGTGCTGGTGACCGGCGCGGGCGGCAGCATTGGCAGTGAATTGTGCCGCCAGATCGCGCTTGAAAGGCCGCGCCAGCTGGTCTTGGTCGAACACAACGAGTTCGGCCTCTACACCATTCACCGTGAGCTGGAGGGCTTGTGCGCCGAGCATGCGTTGCCGGTGGAAATCGTTCCCCTGCTCGCCAGCGTCGGTAATTTCAGCCGCCTGAAGGAAATCTGCCAGCTTTACCGACCTGCCACTGTCTACCACGCGGCCGCTTACAAGCACGTGCCACTGGTTGAAAGCAACCCGTCCGAAGGCGTGCTGAACAACGTTTTTGGCACCCTGAACATGGCCCGCGCCGCCATGGAAAGCGGAGCTGCCCACTTCGTTCTGGTGTCCACCGACAAAGCGGTTCGGCCCACCAATGTGATGGGGGCCACCAAACGCATGGCCGAGCTGGTGCTGCAGGCGCTGGCGGCCAGCGCATCGGTGCGCTTCGTCACCCCGGACGGCAGCTACAGTGTCGAAGTACCCAACCACACCGTATTCGCCATGGTGCGGTTTGGCAACGTGCTGGGCAGCAGTGGCAGCGTGGTGCCGGTTTTTCGCAAACAACTGCGCGACGGCGGGCCGCTGACCGTCACGCACGAGGAAGTCACGCGCTATTTCATGACGATTCCCGAGGCCGCCCAATTGGTGCTGCAGGCCGGCGCCATGGCCCAGGGCGGCGATGTGTTTGTTCTGGACATGGGAAGCCCCGTCAGGATCGTTGATCTGGCCCGGCGAATGGCCCAGCTTTCCGGGCTGACACTGCGCGATGCACGCAATCCTGAAGGAGATATAGAAATCCTGTTTACCGGCCTGCGCCCCGGAGAAAAGCTCTACGAAGAGCTGCTGATTGGCGACAACCCCGAGGCGACTGCGCACGAACGCATCATGAAAGCGCATGAAGACTTTGTTCAATGGCCTGAGCTGGCCTTGGTGCTGGTGAACATGCGGCTAGCTGCCGTCCAGAACAATGAAGCTGTGATGAAGGACATTTTGAAGCAGCTGGTTCAGGGCTATTGCCCTGAACCCAACCGTTTGGCGCAGGTTCAAGCGGGCAGTTAAACGCCCGCACATTCGTGTCAGAACCCGCCGTTATTTGCCTCACACCACATGGACTTGCCGGCTTTGTAAAAATCGATGCGCCGCTCCGGCACTGTTGGCAGTGACCTGCCACGCCAATGCGGCACAATTTGCAGATTCCCACTCCCGAATGCAAGCACCATGACCGACTCTTCTTCTTCCGACCCCGACCTGTCCCACATCGGCCCGCGCGACAAGGCTGAAATCCTGGCGCAGGCGCTGCCGTACATCCGCAAGTTTCATGGCAAGACGCTGGTCATCAAATATGGCGGTAACGCCATGACCGATCCGGCGCTGCAGGCCGACTTTGCCGAAGACGTGGTGCTGCTCAAGCTCGTCGGCATGAATCCGGTGGTGGTGCATGGTGGTGGCCCGCAAATTGAAACGGCGCTGAACCGGCTCGGCAAGAAAGGCCATTTCATCCAGGGCATGCGCGTGACCGACGACGAAACCATGGAAGTGGTCGAATGGGTGCTGGCTGGCCAGGTGCAGCAAGACATCGTGGGCCTGATCAACCAGGCCGGTGGCAAGGCAGTGGGTCTGACCGGACGCGACGGCGGCTTGATCCGTGCGAAAAAGCTCAAAATGCCCGACAAAGACGACGCCAGCGCCGAGCACGACCTTGGCTTTGTCGGCGAGATCGTCAGCATCGACCCCAGCGTGGTCAAGGCGCTGCAAGACGACGCTTTCATTCCGGTCATCAGCCCGATTGGTTTTGGTGAAAACAACGAAAGCTACAACATCAACGCCGACGTGGTGGCGGGCAAACTGGCGACCGTATTGAAGGCTGAAAAGCTGGTGTTGTTGACTAATATTCCGGGCGTGCTGAACAAGGCCGGCGAGTTGCTGACCGATCTGACGGCACGTGAGATTGACGAGCTGTTTGCCGACGGTACGATTTCAGGCGGCATGCTGCCCAAAATAGAAGGCGCGCTTGATGCGGCCAAAAGCGGCGTCAATGCCGTCCACATCATCGACGGGCGTGTGCCGCATGCCATGCTGCTCGAAATCCTGACCGACAAGGCCTACGGAACGATGATCCGCTCGCACTGAGCGTGTCTGGGGGCTGGGTGTTTTTGGCCAGCACTCCAGCATTAATGATTAAAAAAGGCGCTTGCGCAATGCCCGCCTGCGTGAGCAGCTATCAAATAAGGAGTTGATTGGCAGTCCCGTGCAGCTTCAAGGCGGCACGAGACTGAAAGCTCAATCCAGTGTGATGCCCGAGTCTTTGACCACTTTGCCCAGTCGCACGGTTTCTTTTTTGATCAATTCGCCGAACTGTGCCGGGGTGCCTCCCACCACGGGCGTTCCCAGTGCTTCCCATTTTTTGTGAAACTCGGGTTCCTTGAAAATGGCGTTCAGTGTGCTGTTGAGTTTGTCGATGATGGGTGCGGGCGTACCGGCGCGAACGGCAACGCCGTGCCAGCCGGTGAATTCATAACCGGCCACGCCAGCTTCGGCCATGGTGGGCACATTGGGCAACAACGCGCTGCGTTTGGCTGAGGTCACAGCCAGCGGGGTGAGCTTGCCGGTCTGGATGTAAGGCAGGGAGCTGCCCAGCACATCGAACATCACATTGACCTGGCCGCCCAGCAGATCGTTCAGCGCCGGGCCTGCGCCCCGGTAAGGAATGTGGGCGATCTTGATATCCATCTGGGTGTTGAACAGCTCGCCCGCCAGATGCTGTGGTGTGCCGTTGCCCGCCGAGGCAAAACTCAGGTCCGGCTTGTTGGTTTTGGCCAGCGCCACCAGCTCCTTGACCGTTTTCACGTTCAGCTTGGGATTGACTTCCAGCACCAGCGGAAACGCCGAAATCTGGATCACGGGCGCCAGGTCGGTCAGCGGATTGAAGGACATGCTGCGAAACAGCGTGGAATTGACCGCCATCGGGCCGCTGGCCGCCAGCAGCAGGGTGTAGCCGTCAGCCGGCGACTGCCTGGCGACTTCGGCGCTGCCCAGATTGCCGCCGGCGCCGCTTTTGTTGTCCACGATGACCGTGACACCCAGCCGGGTTTGCAGTTCCAGACTCAGCAGCCGGGCCATCAGGTCGGTGGGGCCACCGGGCGGGTAGGGCACCACGAAGCGGATGTTTTTGCTGGGGTAGTTGTCCTGCGCATGGCTGGCCAGTGGCATCAGCAGGGCGAGCGTTGCGGTAGCGCCTAATGTGGCGCCAAGTTTCAGAAAAGCAGTGCGTTTCATGTTGTCTCCGTTGTCGTTGTCGTTGTCGTTATTGGGGATGGGTTTCAGGCTGCACCGAAGCGCTGGCGAATGTCGTGCGCGCTGGCCAGCGGACGGCCCAGGCTGGAGGCCGCTTCTCTGGCCTGCCCGACCAAGGCCGCGTTGTCGGGCGCGGTCTGGCCGTTTTTAAGCTGCAGGTTGTTCTCGAAACCCACCCGCACATGGCCGCCCAGGGCAGCAGCAGCGGTGACACAGGCATGTTCGGTGGCGCCGAACGCGCACACCGCCCAAGGCTCTGGCCCGGTGTGGGCATGGACAAAAGGAACCACGTCGCGCGGACTGGAGGTTTGGCCGGTGGTGTAGCGGCCCAGTACAAACAGCAAAAACCAGGGCGCTTCGGGAATCACGCCGCGTTCGCGCAGGGCTTGCCAGCGCTGCAGGTCGGCCACGTCGTACAGGATGACCTGCGTCATGACCCGCTCGCGCGCCAGCTCGCCAAAAAATGCCGCCAGTCCGGCGTCGCCGATGTCGGGCTGGTCCAGTTCGCGCAACGAGACCGACACAGCTTCAGGGCGCAGCGCCTGCACCATGGCGATTTGTTGCGGGGCCTGGTAAACGCGGGCGGCTTCGCTGGTGATTTGCAGCACCATGGCGTCGCCCACGGCTGCCTTGACGACCTGCAAGGCATTGCGGTAGCCCTCTACGTCCAGGCTGTGCCGGCCTTGCGCGTCGCGAATATGCAGGTGAAGCATGGCAGCGCCCGCATCCAGGCAAGCTTTGGCGGTGCTGGCCAGGCTGGCGGCGGTGAGTGGAACGGCCGCATGGTCATGGGCTTGCTTGTAGGCGCCGTTGGGCGCCACGGTGATGATGAGAGGCTCAATAGTCATGGCGTGAAGGGTCAAAAGGTTTTGTCAAGTTGCGGAAGTTCATCGGCCAGCAAGTCCAGCCCCTGCTGCAGCAGGCGGTCATAACGCGCGCGCTCCGCCAGGCGACGCGCTTCGGGCCATTCGTAAAAACCGGCTCCGGTCTTCATGCCCAGCCTGCCGGCATCGACATGCGTCTGCAGCACCTGGGCCGGCACGGTGGTGCTGGAAAGGCTGGGGTACATGCTGGCGGCAGCGGCGCAGTGCACGTCGAGTCCGGCGTGGTCACGCTGCATCACCGGCCCTGCGGCCAGGTAGCGAAAGCCGAAGCCGAACCGCACGGCCGCGTCCACGTCCTCCGGCGTAGCAATACCTTCGTCGATCATGGCAAAAGCTTCGCGTGCCAGCGCATGCTGCAGCCGGTTGGCCAGGAAGCCGGGCTTGTCCTTGCGCACCAGCACCGGCACGCTGCCGCAACCGCGCATGAAGGCGCAGAGGCTGTCGGCCAGTGCCATGCTGGAGTCCGGCCCGCACACCACTTCCACCAGTGGCACCAAGTGGGCCGGCATGAAAAAGTGCAGTCCCAGCATGCGCTGGCGCGACGCCAGCCCCTGGGCAATGGCGCTGATCGGAAAGCTCGAACTGTTGCTGGCCAGAACGGCGGAAGCCGGCGCATGCGTCAGCAGTTCGGCAAACAGTTGCTGCTTCATCGGCAGATTTTCAGGAATACATTCCACCACCAGCGCCACGTCGTCCCAGGCGACAGATGACAGGTCGGGCACGGCCCTGACCTGGTCTGCGCGGCGTTCCAGGCCAAGCGGCGTCAAGCCTTGCCTTACATGCGCCTGCAATGCCGCGCGCTTGGCTTTGCCTGGATCAATCACCGTCACGCGGCAGCCACCGCGCGCCAGCACGACGGCCACATCGGCCCCCATGGTGCCGCCGCCGACGACCACGGCATGGACGTTTTTGGGATGGGAGGGAAGCAGGTTCAAAAGAGGTCCTTTTTGCAAAATGGGCAGAGGTGGTTTTCAGGCGAGTCTAGGAGGCGGGCATTGCGCTGTCCAAACGTTTTTATGGATAAACTGATTCGTTATGCAGATCAATTGGTCACTCCGCGAACTCGATGTTTTTCTGGCCCTGGCCGCCACCCTGAGCTTTCGCCGTACTGCTGCGCAAGTCAACCTGTCGCAGTCAGCCGTTTCCGGCGTCATCACGCGGCTGGAAGAAACACTGGCGGTGCGGCTGTTCGACCGAACCACGCGCCATGTGCAGCTGACGGCGACCGGGCAGGTGTTTGCCGAGCAGGCGCTGCTGCTGCGCGCCCAGACTGACGAGGCGGTGCGCGCGGTTCGCAATGTGGTGGAACTGCAGTCGGGCAAGGTGACACTGGCCGCGCTGCCTTCACTGGCTGCCACCGTGGTGCCGGCTGCGTGCGCGCGTTTCAGCGCACGGCACCCCGGCATCCAGTTCCGCATCGTGGACACGCTGTCAGGCCCGGCCTTTGACCTGGTGCGCGCCGGCCAGGTGGATTTCGCGCTGACGGCAGCCAATCCCGCTTATGCCGACCTCGACTACCAGCCGCTCGCTTCAGATGGCTTTGTCTTGCTGATTCCGCCCGGCCATGCGTTGGCCAAGGCGCACGGGCCGCTGCGCTGGATTGAGGTGGCCGCGCTGACGCACATTTCGATGCCGCTGCCCGCCAGCGTACGTCAGTATGCAGACGCTGCACTGTTGGAGCACCGCTTGCGTTTTGCGCCGACCTACGAGGTCGAACATTTGGCCACCATCACCGCCATGGTCGCTTGCGGGCTGGGGGTTGCCGCGTTGCCCGAACTGGCGGCGGCGGTAGCGCCGCAGCCCGGCGTGGTGCGCCGCAGCCCGGCGTGGTGCGCCGCCTTCTGGTCGAACCTGACATTTCCCGTCCCATCGGGCTGGTGACCCGGCGCTATCGCAGTCTTTCACCTGCCGCAACGGCTTTGGTGGACATGCTGCGCGAAGAGATGACGCGGGTGGCGCCACGCCCCCGACTGGCCGTCAAAAAGACGCCAGTTTCAAAAACGCCTGAAGGGCAAGCTTTTAAAAACGAAGGGTAAACCCTTGATTCGGTTAGAGCATGAACTCTAGCAAGATTTAGGGGCAATCGCCCGCATGCGATGAAATTGCTGCAAAATAGCACGATCGTTCTTTTATCAGCCTCATCCATGCCCGTCAGTTCACCTTCCGTCCAAAGCGCCCGCCCCTCCTTGGGGAGGGGCGCATCCAAAAGTGCGCAAAAAGGCCAGCAAACCAAGGCGGCCATTGTTGATGCGGCCCTCAGCCTGGCAACGCAGATCGGCCTGGAAGGCCTGAGCATTGGCGCGCTGGCCGAAGTCATGCACATGAGCAAGTCGGGCGTGTTTGCCCATTTTGGCGCGCGTGAAGAACTGCAGATTTCCGTGGTGCGTGAATACCACGCCCGCTTTGAGGAAGAGGTTTTCTTTCCGGTGCTCAAGCAGCCGCGCGGCTTGCCCCGCCTGCAGGCCATGTTTCACAACTGGATGAACCGCACGTCGGTCGAAATTGATTCGGGCTGCATCTACATCAGCGGTGCGGTTGAATTTGACGACCGTCCCGGCCCGGTGCGTGACGCCCTGGCTGACTCGGTGCGCATCTGGCTGTCCGCCATGACCCGCGCCGTCGTGCAGGCCAGGGAGTCCGGCCAGCTGCGCCCGGATGCCGACGAACACCAGATTGCCTTTGAGATTCACGGCCTGATTCTGGCGCTGCACTACGAGGCCCGCTTCTTGAGAACACCCGGCTCGATTGCCCGCGCCAACACGGGTTTTGCCAACATTTTGGCGCGTTACGGCAGCCCTGCCGCCACGGCGCCAGCACCTATCGCCGCTGATTCAGTTTCTGCATCGCCGAAAAAATTTTCGTCGAAATCTTCTTCCCACCCCGCTTGACGTCAATCGACGCCATTTAACGCCCAAGGATTACCATGCCCCAGTACAACCCGCCCCTGCGCGACATGCAGTTTGTCATGCACGAAGTGCTCAAGGTCACCGATGAGCTGAAAATCTTGCCGCCGCATGCCGACATCGACGCCGACACCATCAACGCCGTGCTGGAAGAGGGCGGCAAGTTCGCCGTCGAAGTGACGTTTCCCCTGAACATCAGCGGCGACGAGGAAGGCTGCACGCTCGACAAGACCACCCATGAAGTCACGCCGCCCAAGGGCTTCAAGGAAGCTTACGCAAAGTATGTGGAGGGCGGCTGGGCCGCGCTGAGCTGTGACCCGGAATACGGCGGCCAGGGCCTGCCTTTCGTGGTCAACCAGTGCTTCTACGAGATGATGAACTCGGCCAATCAGGCCTGGACCATGTATCCCGGCCTGTCGCACGGCGCTTATGAAGCGCTGCATGCCCACGGCACCGACGCGCAGAAAAAGCTTTACCTGCCAAAACTGGTCAGCGGCGAGTGGACTGGCACCATGTGCCTGACCGAGCCGCATTGCGGCACCGACCTCGGCATGCTGCGCACCAAGGCCGAGCCGCAAGCCGACGGCACGTTCAAGCTGACCGGCAACAAGATTTTCATCAGCGCCGGCGAGCATGACATGACGCCGAACATCCTGCATCTGGTGCTGGCCCGCTTGCCGGACGCGCCGCAGGGCAGCAAGGGTATCAGCCTGTTCATCGTGCCGAAATTCAACGTCAATGAAGACGGCTCGGTCGGTTCGCGCAACGGCATTTACTGCGGCGGCCTGGAGCACAAAATGGGCATTCACGGCAATGCCACCGCACAAATCGTGCTTGACGGCGCCGTCGGTACGATGGTCGGCGCGCCCAACAAGGGCCTGGCCGCGATGTTCGTGATGATGAACGCAGCCCGTCTGGGCGTGGGCAACCAGTCGCTGGGCTTGACCGAAGTCGCCTACCAAAACGCGCTGGCCTACGCCAAAGACCGTATCCAGATGCGTTCACTTTCGGGCGTCAAAGCCAAGGACAAGCCGGCTGACCCGATCATCGTTCACCCAGACGTGCGCAAGATGCTGCTGACCGCCAAGGCCTATGCCGAAGGGGGCCGGGCGCTGGCTGTTTACTGCACGCTGCTGCTCGACAAGGAATTGCATCACCCGGACGAAAAAGTCCGCAAGGATTCGGGCGAAATCGTCGCGCTGCTCACGCCCATCGTCAAAGCCTTTTTGACCGACAACGGCCACATTGCCACCAATGCCTGCATGCAGGTGTTCGGTGGCCACGGCTACATCAAGGAATGGGGCATGGAGCAGTTTGTGCGCGACAACCGCATCAACATGATCTATGAAGGCACCAACACCATCCAGTCGCTCGATCTGCTGGGCCGCAAGGTGCTGGGCAACAACGGCGCGACGCTGAAGAAGTTCGGCAAGATCGTGGGCGCGTTGATCGCTGAAGAAGGCGTAAACGAGAAGATGGCCGAATTTATCAACCCGCTGGCCTACCTGGCCGACCAGATGACCAAGTTCACCACCGAACTGGGTTTCAAGGGCTTCCAGAATCCGGACGAAGTGGGCGCCGCCGCCGTTGACTATTTGCGTGTGGCCGGTCACCTGGTGTTTGGCTACTTCTGGGCGCGCATGGCGCAAACCGCGCTGCGCGAAATCGCTGCCGGCAATCCTGACCCGTTCTATCTGGCCAAGGTGCAGACGGCGCGTTTTTACTTTGCCAAGCTGTTTCCTGAAACTGCTACGCTGATGCGCACCGCGCGCAGCGGCAGCCGAGCGCTGATGGATACCGACGCGGCACTGGCTTGATTTTTTGATCATTTAACGCGGGAGCGCATATGAAACGTGCAGTGACAGCTATGCTTTTGGGAGCGTTTTCCTTGGGCGTCATGGCCCAGAACACGCCGGTGGGCCTGTGGCGCAGCAGCGATGACAAGACGGGCGAAGCCAAAGCTGAAATCCGCATCCTTGAGACGCCGGCTGGCTTGAGCGGCAAGATTGAAAAGCGCCTGCTCAAGGACGCCCGGCCCGAGGATGTGTGCGTTCAATGCAGCGACGAGCGCAAGGACAAACCCATCATCGGCCTTGAAATCATTCGTGGTGCCAAAAAAGCCGAAGGCCGCGACGTGTGGGAAGGTGGCAAGATTCTGGACCCTGAAAACGGGAAAAACTACACGCTGAAAATGACGCCGATTGAAGACGGCAAAAAGCTCGATGTCCGGGGCTCGTTCGGGCCTTTCGGTCGCACCCAGACCTGGGTTCGTATTCAGTAATCAGGCGTTCCAGCATGACTTGTCTGCGTCATTCCCGCGAAGGCGGGAATGACGAACGGGACGTTATTGCTTTTCTCATCTCACATCAGACGACCGACGCATCCATCGCGTCACTCGAAGAAAGAAATCCATGTCAAGTTTCCAGGTTAAAAAAGTCGCCGTGCTGGGCGCGGGCGTGATGGGTGCGCAAATCGCCGCCCATCTGGTCAATTGCCGGGTGCCGGTGGTGCTGTTTGACCTGCCGGCCAAGGAAGGCCCGAAAAACGGCATCGTCAGTCGCGCCATCGAGGGCCTGAAAAAGCTCAAACCTGCGCCGCTGGGGGTTGCTGAAGACGCCAGTCTGATTCAGCAGGCCAACTACGAAGAGCACATGGAGCAGCTTCTGGAATGCGACCTCATCATTGAGGCGATTGCCGAGCGCATGGACTGGAAAACCGACCTGTACCACAAGATCGCGCCTTTCATTGCCGAAGGCGCCATCGTCGCCAGCAACACCTCCGGTCTGTCGATCACCACGCTCAGCGAAGCGTTGCCCGAAGCCATCAAACCGCGTTTTTGCGGCATTCACTTCTTCAACCCGCCGCGCTACATGGCGCTGGTCGAGTTGATCAACACACCGACCACGCAACCGGCCGTACTGGACGATCTGGAAGCCTTCGTGACGACCGCGCTGGGCAAGGGCGTGATTCGTGCCCACGACACGCCCAACTTCATCGCCAACCGCGTCGGCATTGCCGGCATGCTGGCCACCATCAAGGAAGCGGAAAAGTTTGGCCTCAGCTATGACGTGGTCGATGACCTGACGGGCAAAAAACTGGGCCGCGCCAGCTCGGGCACCTTCCGTACCGCCGACGTGGTCGGGCTGGACACGATGGCGCATGTCATCAAGACGCTGCAGGACAACCTCGGCCCTGTCGGCAGCGGCAAGATTGAAGACCCGTTCTCAAGCATATACGGCACGCCGCCCGTATTGGCCAGCCTGCTCGAAAGCAAAAGCCTGGGCCAAAAGACCGGTGCGGGTTTCTACAAAAAAGTCGGTCGCGACATCTTGCGGCTCGACCCGGAAAGCATGGAATATGTGCCGGGCGGCGCGAAAGCGGATGAAGTGGTTGGTCGCATGCTGAAGAAGCCAGCTGGCGAGCGCCTCGGGCTGCTGCGCCATGCCGAAGGTGCCGAGCCGCGCTTTTTGTGGGCCGTGCTGCGCGACCAGTTTCACTATGCGGCGGTGCATCTCGCCAGCATTGCCGAAACCGCCCGCGACATCGACTTTGCGATGCGCTGGGGCTTTGGCGCGAAACAAGGCCCGTTCGAGCTGTGGCAGGAAGCTGGCTGGCTGAAAGTGGCGAACTGGATCAAGGAAGACATTGACGCCGGCAAGGCGCTGAGTTCTGCGCCGCTGCCGGACTGGGTCTTCAACGGCCCGGTGGCCGAAGCCGGGGGTGTGCACACGCCGGCAGGCTCCTGGAGCGCCTCCAGCCAGACCTTCATTGCCCGCCGCAAGCTGCCGGTTTATGAGCGCCAGTTTTTCCCGGAAGACGTACTGGGTTCCAACGCCCCCGCGTTCGAGACCGCCGGCACCACGCTGCATGAAGACGACGCGATTCGTTTGTGGACGCTGGACGGCGAGCCAAGCGATGTGCTGATTGCCAGCATCAAGACCAAGATGCACGCCATCGGCCCGGATGTGGTCGAAGGCTTGGGTCTGGCGGTCGACCTGGCCGAGAAAAGTTACAAGGGCCTGGTGATCTGGTCCAACCATTCCATGTTCTCTGCCGGCGCTGACTTGCAGGCCATGCTGCCGGCTTTCATGATGGCCGGCGTCTCGGCGGTGGAAGGGGCAGAGGCTGAAATGCAGACCATGATGCTCAAACTGCGTTATGCCGCTGTGCCCGTGGTGTCGGCCATTCGCGGTATGGCGCTGGGTGGCGGTTGCGAAATGGCGGTGTATTCAGCCAAACGCGTTGCCGCGATGGAAAGCTATATCGGCCTGGTCGAAGTGGGTGTTGGTTTGGTGCCGGGGGCCGGTGGCCTGACCTACATTGCGCGCCGCGCGGCTGAAAATGCCGGCAAGTCCAGCAACAAGGACTTGCTGCCTTTCCTGCTGGAGGGTTTCACGGCGGCGGCCATGGCCACCGTCGGCACCAGCGCGCTGGAGGGCCGCAAGCTGGGCTTTTTGCTGGACAGCGACGTGGTCGTGCCCAACAAGGACGAGCTCTTGTTTGTCGCCATCAACGAAGCGCGCGCGCTGTACATCTCGGGCTACCGCGCGCCGCTCAAGCGCCAGTTTCCCGTGGCCGGGCGCAACGGCATCGCCACCATCAAGGGCCAGCTGGTCAACATGCGTGACGGCGGCTTCATTAGCGCGCACGACTTTCACATTGCCAGCCTGATCGCCGGCGTGGTCTGCGGCGGCGATGTCGATGCCGGCACGCTGGTCAGCGAGGAATATTTGATGACGCTGGAGCGCAAGGCGTTTTGCGCGCTGCTGGAGCATCCAAAAACGCAGGAACGCATCATGGGCATGATGAGCACCGGCAAGCCGGTCAGGAACTGAAGGGCATGAACACCCTGGCAGGCCCTGCGTGGTGACTGATCTGACCCCAACGCCGCCCAACCGGCTTGAGCGCCAGCTCGACCGGCTGAAGGACGCGCCGGCCTTTGCCCGACCCTGGTTTCAAAGCGTTGTCTTGCGCCGCGCCGTGCCTTTTACCGGCACGGCGGGCATCGACTTCTTGCAGATGAGCCGCGAACGCGTCGAAATTGGCTTGAAGAACGAAAAGAAGGTGCAGAACCACCTCGGCGGCATTCATGCATCGGCCATGAACCTGCTGGCCGAAACCGCCACCGGCATGGTGGTCGGCATGAATGTGCGCGACGACTGCACCCCGCTGGCCAAGGAGCTGAAGATGGCGTTCAAAAAGCGCGCCACGGGGGCTATGCGTGCGGTTGCCGTCCTCACAGCCGAGCAGCAGGCGCTGATGCAGGCCAGCGACAAGGGCGAAGTCAAGGTGCAGGTAACGGTGACCGACGAAGCGGGCATCGAACCTGTTGAATGTGAATTTGTGTGGGCCTGGATTCCGTCCAGTCCCCGAAAAAGCTAAAAAATCAAAGGAATTTCCATCATGGCCAAACAAGTCCAGGACGCTTACATCGTTGCCGCTACGCGCACGCCCATTGGTCGTTCGCACCGGGGGTTTTTCCGCAATACCCGGCCTGACGACCTGCTCGTCCACGTCCTCAAGGCCGCGCTGGCTCAGGTGCCGACGCTGGACCCGAAAGCGATTGAAGACATCATTTGCGGCTGCGCGATTCCCGAAGGCCCGCAGGGCCTGAACATCGCGCGCATCGGCGGCGTATTGGCTGGCTTGCCAACCAGCGTCGGCGGCATTACCGTGAACCGTTTTTGCGCTTCCGGTTTGTCAGCGATCCAGATGGCCGCTGACCGTATCCGCGTGGGCGAGGCGGACGTGATGTTTGCCGCCGGCACCGAAAGCATGAGCATGGTGCCAATGTCGGGCAATTCGCCGTCGCTGTCACCGGCCATGTTTGCCAACGACGAGAACGTCGGCATTGCCTACGGCATGGGGCTGACCGCCGAAAAAGTGGCGCAGCAGTGGAAAGTCTCGCGCCAGGCGCAAGACCAGTTCGCCTACGAGTCGCACATGAAGGCGCTCAAGGCGCAGCAGGCGGGCGAGTTCATCGCTGAAATCACGCCGGTTGAAGTGACCGATCGCACGGCGAATCTGGAGACCGGCGAAGTCATCGCCAAAAGCCGCATCGTCAGCCTGGACGAAGGCGCGCGTCCCGACACCACGCTCGAAGGCCTGGCCAAGCTCAAGACACCGTTTGCCGCGCGCGGCTCGGTCACGGCGGGCAACAGCTCGCAAACGTCGGACGGCGCGGGTGCCTTGATTTTGGCGAGCGAAAGCGCCATCAAGCAGTTTGGCCTGACGCCGCTGGCGCGTTTTGTCAGTTACGCCGCCAAGGGCGTGCCGCCCGAAATCATGGGCATTGGCCCGATTGAGGCCATCCCGGCGGCGCTGCGTTACGCCGGTTTGAGCCAAAACGACATCGACTGGTTCGAGCTGAATGAAGCCTTTGCCGCGCAGTCGCTGGCCGTCATCAACACACTCGGCCTGGATCCGGCCAAGGTCAACCCGATGGGCGGCGCGATTGCATTGGGCCATCCGCTGGGCGCGACCGGCGCGATCCGTGCGGCCACGGTGATCCATGCGCTGCACCGCCACCAGCTGAAATACGGCATGGTGACGATGTGCGTGGGCATGGGGCAGGGCGCTGCGGGTATTTTCGAGCGCGTGTAACGCAGCCAAAGCCTGTTTTTAAGCGTTTCAGGGCGCTTGTGCAGGCGGGGCGTGCGTAAGCAGCTATGAATTAAATAGCATTTTGCTTCACGCCCGGTGCGCAATAGCGGCTCGCCACCGAAGCGCGCGCTGCCAAAGCAGACCGTCCGTTCGGACGCTGCGCCGCTGGCTGGGCCCGTTTATCATTTGTCGGCGTCGCCCGCATGACAACCTGAAAATACCTGCAAAGGCACACTTCCTGCAATGACAAACCATCCTTTTGATGCGGCGCTCCGCCTGGAGCCGCTGGCGCACACGCCGGGCAGTTTTTCGGGGGCCAGCAGCCTTGATTACTGGAACATGATTGGCCCGTTTGGCGGCATGACCGCTGCCTCGGCGATGCAGGCGGTGGTGCAGCATCCGGACCGGCTTGGCGAGCCGATTGCCCTGACGGTCAACTATGCCGCCGCGCTGGGCGCTGGCCCGTTCACCCTGCAAGCCACGCCGGTACGCACCAACCGCTCGACCCAGCACTGGACGCTGCTGCTCACGCAGCCCGATGCGCAGGGCGCAGACGCCGTGCTGATGACCGCCACCGCCGTCACCGCCGTGCGCCGCCCCACCTGGAGCGCCAACGACATGCCCATGCCGGCTACGCCCGCGCCAGCCGATGTGGCGGCGCACAAGTTTGCACCCGGTCTGGAATGGCTCAACCGCTATGAAATGCGGCTGATTGATGGCAAGGTGCCTCAAGTTTGGGACGGCCGCGAACAGGGCAGCGTGAGCCGGCTTTGGGTGCGCGACGCACCGCCGCGCCCGCTTGATTTTCCGGCGCTGGCGGCCATGGCCGATGTGTTTTTTCCGCGTGTCTGGCTGCGCCGCGCCACGCATGTGCCGGCGGGCACGGTGTCCATCACTACCTACTTTCACGCCGACAGCGCGCAGCTGGCGCAAAGCAGCGGCTATTTGCTGGGCCAGGCCAAGGCGCAGGCATTTTGCAATGGCTTTTTTGACCAGTCCGCGCAGCTCTGGAATGAAGCCGGCCACTTGCTGGCCAGCAGCCACCAGATCGTTTACTACAAGGCGTAGCCGCTGGCCGCCCGTTCGCCGGCTTTGCGGTCGGCAGCGCGGGAGTCTCCTACACTTTGGCTTTATCCACCCGCAGTTCCTTCTTCAAAAAGAGTGCCCATGACCACTTCTACCGTTCCAGAAATCCTGACCCATGTTGATGCCGGCGTGATGACGATCACGCTGAACCGCGTGGCGCGCAAAAACTCCATCACCGCCGACATGTATGGCGCACTGGCCGATGCGCTGGAGTCGGCCAACCACGACGTGGCGGTGCGCGCCGTGGTCATCCAGGGCCATGAAACCGTTTTTTCAGCCGGCAACGACATTGGCGACTTCCTGAACAATCCGCCGGCCACGTCAGAAGCACCGGTGTTCCGTTTTCTGCGCGGCCTGAGCAGTTTTCCCAAGCCCATCGTGGCCAGCGTGTGCGGCCCGGCGGTCGGCATCGGCACCACCATGCTGTTCCATTGCGACTTGGTGTATGCCGGTGACAACGCCGCGTTTTCCATGCCCTTCGTCAACCTGGGCCTGTGCCCCGAAGCGGCGTCGAGCTTTCTGGCGGTGCAGTTGATGGGCTACCCGCGCGCTGCCGAGGCGCTGCTGCTGGGCGAGCCTTTCATGGCCGAGACGGCGCTGGAAATGGGGCTGATCACCCGCATCGTGCCGCCCGCTGAAGCCAATGCGCTGGCCCAGCGCCAGGCCCAGAAACTGGCCGCCAAACCCATGACTTCGGTGATGGAAACCAAGCGGCTGATGAAAAAAGGCAACGCCGGCATGGTGGCCGAACGCATGGCCGAAGAGGGCGCGAGTTTCGGCCGCATGCTCCAGGAACCGGCAGCCCGCGAAGCCTTCAGCGCCTTCATGGAAAAGCGCCGGCCTGATTTTTCCAACGTCTGAAGCGCATTGCTTGCGGCCAGCCGGGCTAAAAAGCTGTCATTTTTAACGAAAAGTGCCTCTGGCGCAGATACAGCGGGCGCTGACAGCTATATAAAAAATAGCAATTTGCTTGCAGATTAAACGTTCGCTGAATCCCGCCATAACCCCAATACAGGGTCATGAACGAAAAATGCCGCCGTCATTCAATGACGGCGGCATTTTTCATGGCTGCTCCCTTTTGAGCTTGAGGCGTGCCAGGCGCGGGTGTTACATCAGCGCATCCGTCACACCGACCACATGAATGGCGATCAGCGTCAGCAGGCCGGCCATGATGAGGTAGTAAATCGTGGGCAGGATGGTCATGCGCAGCACCTGGCCCTCGCGTCCGAGCAACCCGACCGTTGCCGAGGCCGCCACCACGTTGTGAATGGCGATCATGTTGCCTGCGGCAGCGCCTACCGCCTGCGCGGCCACCAGCATGGCGCCCGAAACGCCGATCAGCTGGGCGGTGTCAAACTGGAACTGCGCCATCATCAGGTTCGACACCGTGTTCGATCCGGCAATGAACGCCCCCAGCGCCCCCACCGACGGCGCAAAGAACGGGAACACATGGCCCACGCTGTTGGCCACCAGTTCAGCCATCGCCCTGGGCATGGACGGCAGGTTTGAGAGGTTGACGCCTGAATTGATCAGGATACGCACCATCGGAATGGTGAAAATCAGCACAAAACCGGCGCCCAGCAAGGTGCGTGAAGATTCACCGACGGCCGCCTTCAACTCGGAAAATTTCATGCGCTGCAAAAAGAAGGTTGCCAGCACCACGATCACCATGATGCCGCCCGGCAGGTACAAAAACTCGATGCTGCCCGACAGGCCTTTTTCACCCAGGATATTGGTCCAGCCCAGCACCAGATTCTTGGAAAAGAACGCTTTTACGTCGCCATTGACGCGCGACAGCACCAGCAACCCGGCCAGCAGCAGGTAGGGCAGCCAGGCCAGTCCGACGGACATCGGCGCTTTGCTGCTCAACTCGTCCAGTTTGATCTGGATGCTGCCCATCCATTCGACCGGCCAGTCCTTGGGCTCGGCAAAGTCCCATGTTGTCTTGGGCAGCAAAAAGCCTGCTTTGGCCGCCGGAACCACAATCACCAGACCGACCAGCGCGCCGATCATGGACGGAAATTCAGGGCCCAGAAATACGCCCGCAGCGGCATACGGAATGACGAAACAAAGCCCGGTAAACAGGGCAAAAGGCGCAATCGCCAGGCCTTCGGTCCAGGACTTGTTGCGGCCAAAAAAGCGCGTCAGCATGATGCACATCAGCAGGGGCATGGCGATGCCGATGATGGCGTGCGTGATGGCGACTTCGGACGTGATCAGGCGGTAGAAAGTTTCCCAGTCAGAGCCGTTGGCGATCAGCTTGCCCGTGATGCCGGCTTTGTCCAGGCCGCCCTGCACACCCACCACGATGGGCGTTCCGACCGCGCCAAACGACACCGGCGTGGACTGCACCATCATGCCCAGCATCACCGCGCCCATTGCTGGAAAACCCAGCGCGACGAGCAAGGGCGCTGCCACCGCAGCCGGCGTACCGAAACCGGACGCGCCTTCGATGAAGCAGCCAAACAGCCACGCCACAATAATCACCTGAACCCGACGATCCGGGCTGATGTTGGCAAAGCCGCCCCGGATGGCCTTGATGGCACCGGAATGCTTCAGGGTGTTGAGCAGCAAAATAGCGCCAAAAATGATCCACAAGATGGCGCCGGTCAGCACCAGCCCCTGCAGGCTGGACGCCAGAACGCGGTTGAAGGTCATGTCCCAGGCCGTCAGCGCAATCAGCACCGTGACCAGCAACACCATCGGCATCGCGCGTTTGGCCGGCCAGTTCAAGCCAACCAGCAGCACGGCCGCCAGCACCAGCGGTACAAAGGCCATCAAGGAAAGCAGGGTCGGGTTCATGCTGAATTCCTGACGCGGCTACGGCCAGGGCTGAAAAGGTGGGGGGTGTGGTGCCGGTGCATCGTGCATCTCCTGAAGGGTTGGGGGGTTACGACATGCGTGAATGCCATGAAGTCAAGCGTTCAGGCTGGGGCCTGACGGGCCGTGCCTGGCCGCGCTGTTGCCGAACTATAGGCAACTAAACCGCCGGCAGATTGAATCTTCTTGGTTGGGCGATTGCAAAAATTTTGTCAGGCGTGCCTGTGGCTGTCAAGTTGCGGTCAGCTTGGCATGCTGTGCCCCATTGCAAAAATTGCCTGATGCGGCAGCAGCCACGGCCACGCGACGATCCAACAAACGCTGCCGTGGTCGAGCTGCCTTCAGCATGCCCATACGCCCCAAGGCTCAGAGCTGAAACGCCAGCCAGCGAACCAGTCCTTCCGACAATTCGCGCGCCAAGCTGGACGGCTGCGGCTGGTAGCGTTGGGCGCTGGCGCGCTGATGGTCGATCCAGCTGGCAAAGCGGTGTACGTCGGCAGGCTCAAAAAAAGCAATCATCAACTCGTAATTCAGGAACAGGCTGCGCTCGTCCAGGTTGGCCGATCCGGCCAGCGCCAGCTCGCTGTCAATCACCACGGCCTTGGCATGAATCATGGTGTCAACCAGCCAGACATGGGCGCCAGCCGCTGACATTTCCCGCAGCGCAGCGGGCCGCGCCATGTCAGCCAGCCGGTGGTTGGACTGGCGCGGCAGCACCAAATCCACCGCAACGCCGCGCCGCGCAGCCAGCGTCAGCGCCATCAACAGCGGTGCATCGGGAACGAAATACGGCGTGACGATCAGGATGCGGCTGCGCGCCGTGAAGCAGCTGGAAATCAGCAGCGAATACAGCGTGTCCTCGGCCTGATCCGGCCCACTGGCAATCAGCTGCGCCCCGGCCTGTTCAGCCGCCGGTGCGGCAAACACCGGCAGCGCCTGCGCCAGCGGGCTTTTTTGCGTGGCAAACGCCCAGTCCTGATTGAAACGCTGCTGGGCCTGGCGCGCCAAATCGCCGTGCAAGTCAAAACTCAAATCGATCCACGGCGTTTTGGGTGGCTGGCTATTTGCATCGCCAACAAAATATTCAGCCGCCAGGTTGCGCCCGCCCATCCACAGCCGCTGACCATCGGCAAGCACCATCTTGCGGTGATTGCGCAGGTTGGTACGGCCCGGCAGGGGCGAGCGAAACGGCGACACGAACAGCGCCACCTGCACGCCTGCAGCCATCAACGGTTTCAGGTCGGGACGCCCGCCCAGATAGGTGCCGATGCCATCGACCAGCAAGCGCACCTTCACGCCTTTTTGCGCCTGCTGCATCAGCAACGCCATGACTTCGGCGCCCAGCGCATCGCGTCCGAGCAAAAACGTGCAGATGTCCAGCGTCGACACCGCGCCCGCCATGACCGAGCGCAGCGCCAGCAGCGCGTCAGTTCCATCCGCGTGAATGCACAGTTGCTGATAGATCGCCGCACGCGGCAAGCCCATCGCGGCTGCAAGCTGCTGGAATCGGGGTGCCAGCGCTGCCGAGCGGGGCGCTTGAAAAGGCAAGGCCGGTGCGGGCTGCGCCAACGCGCCGCGAATGACTTTGCGACTGCCAAACAGCAAATACAACGGCAGCGCCACATAAGGCATGAGCGCCAGCGACACCACCCAGGCGATGGCGGCAGAAGGGTGTCTGCGCTGACGCCGGATGTGGGAGGCGATGACGTAAATCAGCAGGCCGGTCACGGTCGCCAAGCCATGCACGGTTAGCCCCCAGCGGCTCAGAAATTCATGCAGCATGGCGCGCAGCCAGTGCTGGGGTGGCAGCTGACGTTTTCAACGCACGGGCCGGTGCTGGTGCATCCCGCCGGGGGATGCAGGGGATGAATTTGACGTGAAGGGGGCAACGGTGCGCAGACATCAAATCACTATACCGCGCCAAAGCGCAGGTTTTCAGCCAGCGGCGTGGGCCGAACCTGAAGCGTATTACCGTCCGCCCGAGCCGGTTACCGCCGCTGCTTCAGACGCCTAAATGCACGCCTTGAATCCTGAAGAAGATTTTTGTTATGGTTTGCGCTCATGCACCACTCTGTCAACCCCACACTCCCTGCTGCGGACGCGCCTGCTACGCCAGCAGCGGCGTTATTGGCTGGCCCAAAAAAGCCGCGCGGCCGGCCCCGCAAAACGCTGGACGAGCGCGACGATGGCAACCGTCGCGTCGAATTGCTGCATGCTGCCGCCCGGCTCTTTCACGAAAAAGGGTTTGACGCCACCCGCACGCGCGATATTGCGGCCGCCGTCGGCATGCAAAGCGGCTCGCCTTTTTATCATTTCAAGACCAAAAACACGCTGCTTTATGCGGTGATGGAGGAAGGCATGCGTTCGGCTCTGGCGCGCCAAAGCGCAGTCTTGCAGGCGGCTGCGGCCAGCGCGCCCGACACCGAGACGTTACTGCGCCTGTTGGTGCGCAGCCACTTTGAAGTGCTGCTCGGGCCCGGCAGCGACTTTATTCCGGTCATGCTGTACGAGTCGCGTGCACTCACGGCCAGGCAGCGCCTGTTGCTGGCCCGCCTGCAACGCGATTACGAAGCCGTCTGGGAGCCGGTGCTGCAGGCGCTGTGCGAGTCAGGCCGGCTGCACGGCCCGCTCCAGCTGATCAGGCTGCTGATATTTGGCGCGCTGAACTGGTCGGTGAAATGGTTTGATGTGCGTAAGGGCGCTTCGCTGGACGACCTGAGCGACGCCGCCATCGCGCTCTTTTTGCAGTCGCCGCCGCGTTCGGGATGATGTTTTTGCACTTGCGCCGGGTGGACTCAATGAGGAAGAGGGCGATAGAGGGTTTGTACTAATTACAAATTAGCTGCGTTTGAAGGTTGCAATGAATAGGCAGCGATGGTTTAATTGCTGCACTGCAACATTTTTCAAACCTGACAAAAGGATTCCCCATGAACTTCTCCAACGACCAACTCATCGCCAACCAAAAATCCAGCCTGGACGCTTTCACCAGCCTGGCAGAAAAAGCATTTGCCAGCTTTGAACAGGTGGTTGAGCTGAACATGGCCGCGTCCAAAGCGCTGCTCGGCGAATCGTTTGACAACCTGCAAGCCCTGATGGAAGTCAAGGATGCGCAAGCGCTGATCGCCCTGCAAACCAGCATGGTTCAGCCGATGAATGAAAAAGCGGCTTCTTACAGCCGTCATCTGTATGACATCGTGTCCAGCGCCAGCGCTGACCTCACGCAGACGATGGAAGCCAACAGCGCCGAATCGAAAAAAGCCGTTACGCAACTGCTGGAAACGTCGCTCAAAAACGCACCTGCCGGTTCCGAAACTGCCGTCGCCGTCATCAAGTCGGCCATGACCGCCGGCACCTCTGCTGTGGAAACTGCCCAGAAATCAGCCAAGCAAGCCCTCAAAGCCGTCGACACCAGCATCAATTCCAACATTGACGCCGTCGCTGCAGCCGGCCAGAAGGCTGAGTAATCAAGCGGGCCTTCAGGCTCACATTGCATCCTCGAGGCGCTCAATGCCCCGGCTGCAGACAGCGGCACCTTCGGGTGCCGTTTTTTTTTTGGCAAGTCCGAAATGCGGCGGCGGCCTGACAATGCAGCGCATGACCAAAACATTGACCCACGCGGCCACGCCGCTTCCTGAATTTGAAGAAGAGTTCGTCACCGGACTGACTGCCATCTTTGAAGAAAAAATTGTTTTTAACCAGCTGCTCGGCTTGAGAATCACGTCGCTCAAGGCCGACCGGGTCACGGCGCGCATCGACATGCGGCATGAGCTCATCGGGCATTACGCCTACAACCGCATTCATGGCGGCGTCATCAGCGCCGGGCTGGACGCGATGGGCGGGCTGGCCGTGATGGCGGCCATTGGTGCGCGCCACATGAACGAGCCGCCCCTGCAGCGGCTGCAGCGCTTTGCCAAACTCGGCACGATTGACCTGCGGGTGGATTATTTGCGGCCCGGCATCAGCGAGTATTTTGAATTGCGCGCCGAAGTGCTGCGGCTTGGTTCGCGCGTGGCCAGCACGCGCATGGAGTTTTTGGGGGCTGACGGCAAATTGTTTTCAACCGGCGCTGCCGCCTACATCGTTTCCTGACGAAAAACCTGCTTGACGGGTCAGGCGGGCAGGCCATCAAGCCGGAAAATTGCTATTTTATTAATAGCTGGCAGCGCGCATGCAGCATGCGCATGCTGCCTTTTTGACTTAAAAATAGCGCGGGTAAACCAAAATGGATGCACGCCAGCGCGTCAAGGCGTGGCCACAGTCGCAGGTGCGCTGTCGGTGCTTTGCTTGACCGCTGCCACGCGCGCCCGGTGAATCCACTCGCCAATTTTTGGGCCACTCTGGCCAGCGGCCAGCGCTTCGGCGGCGATGACGTCGGTGGCCACGGCCTGGGCGACGCTCAGCGCCTGCAGCAGCCGGGGGCGCTGCGGATACGGTGATTCTTCCAGTCCGAGCCGCCCGCGCGCATCGCATTCGCAGGCCAGCAAAATGTCGGCAAACCGCTGCGGCTTGCGAAACGCGTCGCAGCGCTCCAGCAGGCGCACCACGGCGGCGGGGCTGAAGTCGCTGCTGCGGTGAATGTTGCCGTGTTCGCGCGCCACCACGTCGGCAATTTCGCGGCATTCCACCGGCACACGCAGTCGCTGGCAAACGCCTTTCAGCAAGCGGGCACTGCGCTCTTCGTGGCCGATGTGGCGCGGCAGCATGTCGGCGGGCGTGGTGCCTTTGCCCAGGTCGTGGCACAGGCAGGCAAAACGCACCGGCAGCGGCGCGCCCAGTTGCGCGGCCATGTCGAGCACCATCATCAGGTGAATGCCGGTGTCGACTTCGGGGTGGTATTCGGCGCGCTGCGGAACGCCCCACAGCCGGTCGATTTCGGGCAGCAGGTGGGCCAGCGCGCCGCAGTCGCGCAGCACCTCCAACATGCGCGAAGGCTGCTTTTCCATCAGGCCGCGCGCCAGCTCTTGCCAGACGCGCTCGGGCACCAGCGCATCGACTTCGCCCTGCGCCACCATGTCGTGCATCAGCGCCACGGTTTCCGGCGCGACCGAAAAATCGGCAAAGCGCGCCGCAAACCGGGCCAGCCGCAAAATGCGCACCGGGTCTTCGCGAAAGGCGTCGGTGACATGGCGCAGCACTTTGGCCTGCAAATCGCGCTGTCCGCCGTAAGGATCGACCAACGCCCCGAAATCAGGCTCAAATGTGCCGCTGGCGCTTTCTGGATGGGCGGGGGCAGCTATTGAATTGATAGTCAGGTCGCGCCGCGCCAGGTCTTGCTCCAGCGTCACGTCGGGCGCGGCGTAGACCTCGAAACCCCGGTAGCCGCGCGCCGTGTTGCGCTCGGTGCGCGCCAGTGCGTACTCTTCGCGGGTGTGCGGATGCAAAAACACCGGAAAGTCCTTGCCCACCGGCAAGAAGCCTTGCGCTGTCAAGGCTTCGGGCGTTGCGCCCACCACCACCCAGTCGTGGTCTGCGACTTGCAGGCCGAGCAATTGGTCGCGCACCGCGCCACCCACCATGTAAATTTTCATGCGGGCAGTTTAGCGAAGCGCTGCGGGTGATTGGGGCATTCAGCGTTCGAGGCGGTAGGGTTCTTCAAATTCGCGAAAGTCGTTTTCAGCCAGCGCGCCGTCTATCCAGGCTTTCACGCCGGGCAGGGCGCACAAGCGTTCGATGTAGGCGGCAATGTCATCGGGCACCGGCAGGGCGTAGCTTTTCAGGCGCATGCATACCGGCGCATAAAACGCGTCGGCAATGCCAAATTCGCCAAACAGCATGCCGCCCGGGTGTGCGGCCAGCAGTTCTTGCCACATGGCGACCAGGCGCGCCACATCGGCGCGCACGGCGGGTTTGTCGCGCCAGATCAACTGGCCGGTGGCGCGCAGGTCGGCCTCGATATTCATCGGGCAGGCGCTGCGCAGGGCGGCAAAACCGCTGTGCATTTCGGCGCAAATGCTGCGCGCCCGGGCGCGGTCTGCAACGCTGTGCGGCCAGAGTTGTTTGTCGGGAAAACGCTCGGCCAGATACTCGGCAATCGCCAGCGTGTCCCAGATGACCAGGCCCTCATCGTCCAGCACCGGCACTTTGCCCGCCGGCGTCAAGCTGCTGACGGCTTTTCGGAAGTCAGAACCTGCGTCAAACGAGTCGAAACGGATGACGATTTCCTCAAAAGGAATGCCTGCCTGCGTGAGCAGCACCCACGGGCGCATCGACCAGGAGGAATAGTTTTTATTGCCAATGTAGAGCTTGCGCATGGAGTCTCCGTTTTACAAAAAAGGGTGAAAGTGGGGAAAGTTGCGCTGCGACCAGCGCGGGGATGCGAATAAAGCGTCGGACCGCCACCCGCGAAGTTCAGTCCCCTCGGGGAGCAGAAAACCACGCGAAGCGACCCCCGCAGGCACCTGCCAAATCTAAAAACGGCCTGCGGTTTTACGTTTGGCCATCAAGCCGCTGCGCAGCCCGCGCGCGCCCAGATAGGTCGGCGCAATGGCGGCCAGTGCGGCCGGGGTGATGCCCAGCGCCTGCAGGCCGGGCAGCTTGCCGGTGGCCACGTTGTCGGTTTTCATGGCGTCCAGGTTGTCGCGGCTGAGCATCGGGTCGCCGGGTGCGAGTTCCATGAAAAAAGCCTGAATGCGCGCCAGCGCGTCGGGCAGGCCCATCACGGGCCGGCCTTGGCCATGATTAATGCCGGCGTAACCCCCCGCCAGTTGCACCAGCTGCTTGAGCGTAAACACCTGCGGGCCGCAGGCTTCATACACCTGTCCGTCGGTCGTGTTGTCTTCCAGGCAGCGCACCACCGCGCTGGCTACGTCGCCGACCCAAACCGGCTGAAAGCGGGCATCACTGCCGGCCAGCGGAATCACCGGAAACACCTGCTGCAGATTGGCAAAGGTGTTCAAAAAGCTGTCGCCAGCGCCAAAAATAACGCTCGGGCGCAGCACCGTCACGTCCAGCCCGGCGCCGAGCAGGGCAGCTTCGCCGCGTGCTTTGCTGCGCTGGTATTTCGAGGCCGAATCAATGGCCGCGCCCAGTGCGCTGATATGAACCACGCGCCGCACGCCAGCGGCCTTGCAGGCGCGAATCAAGGTCAGCGGCCACTGCACATGGACTTTTTGAAACGCTTCTTCGGAGCCGTGCAGGATGGCAATCAGGTTGACTACGGCGTCGTGTCCGGCCACCAGCGCGGCCAGCGCAGCGCTGTCATTCAGGTCGATTTCGATCACATCGACCAGCGGCAGCAGTTGCAGGTGGCGCGCATGCTCGCGGCGGCGCGTGGCCACGGTCACGCGGCATGACGACTGGTTGAGTTTTTCACAAACCTGCGTACCGACAAAACCGGTGCCCCCGAAGATCAGAATTTTTTTCATGGGGTCTAATTTAGCCTGTTTGGACGGGGGTTTGACTGAAAACCTTTTTATTCAAGATTTTTGGCTTGTAGCGCAATCAGCACGGGCGCAAGCAGCTATTTATTTAGTAGCGCCATCGCCGGCGTGCGGGCCAGGCAAGTGGCGCGCCCATCATGCTTGGCCAACCCGCGCCCGCCTGATCCGCATAATGGCGCAATGAACATTTTTGAAGCATTGCGTATCAGCCATGTCACCCAGCGCACGCTGGCCGACCAATTGATCCAGACCCAGGGAGACAGCCCTGAGAGGGCGTCGCTTTTTACGGAACTCAAGCGCGAACTCAGCGCGCATGCTTGCGCCGAAGAGCGGTTTTTTTATGTGCCGCTGATTGCGCATGACATGACGCAGGAGCCGTCGCGCCACGGCATCGCCGAACATCACCAGATGGACAAGCTGATCGAGGAGCTGGACGCCACCGACTTCAGCTCGCCGGGCTGGCTGGTCACGGCCAAGGCGCTGCACCACAAGATCTATCACCACCTGGAAGACGAAGAACAAAGCGTTTTCCAGTTGGCCGGCAAGGTGCTGAGCGAGTCTGAAAAGCTGTCGCTGGCCAAGGACTACGAAGGCGAATTTGTGTCGCAGCGCGTCAAGGGCTGAACCCACGCCGCCCGGCAGCGCACACAACTCGTGCAGGCCGGCGGGCTGGCGGCTGCTTTAAGGCGGGTCTTTTGGCGCGTTGGGGTTGATGACCTGCGGTGCGGGTTTTTCCAGCAAGGCCACCAGACGCGGCATCAGCGTAAAGATGGCCAGCGTCAGCAACGTGCTCAGCACAGCGGTTGATTCGTGGCCCATGCCCGCCGCCACGCCAATGGCGGCGGTCAGCCAGATACCGGCCGCCGTCGTCAGGCCCCTGACCTTGTCTTCGTCGTCGCCCTTGAGGATGGTGCCTGCGCCCAGAAAACCGATGCCGGCAATGACGCCCTGGATCACCCGGCTCAGGTCGGACGGCGGCATGCCAGCCTGCTGCGACAGCAGCACGAACAGGGCCGCGCCCATCGCCACCAGCATGTGGGTGCGCACGCCGGCAGCCTTGCCTTTTTGCTCGCGCTCAATGCCCAGCAAGCCGCCCAGCAGCGCCGCCAGCGTCAGGCGAAGCAAGATGCGCGTGACCTGCCCGGCATCGGCCAGGTCGGAAAACTCAGACGCCAGCGTCTCGCCAATCTGTTGCCACACGCTAGCCGCCATACAAATTCTCGTTGGGCGCAGGAAAGAGGGCGCTGCCGTTGATCGAAAACTGGAATTTTGAATAAAACATGCCGCTTGCGCATATCCTGTCAGCAGTCAATGCTATAAAAAACAGAGCACTCATGACTTGGCAATCTGGCGCGGCCTGCCGGCCTGATCAATGGCCACATACGTCAGGCTGGCTTCCGTGACCTTGATGTAACGGCCCTGCGCGCTGAAGCGCTCGGCAAACACTTCCACCTGCACCGTGATGGAGGTGTTGCCGATGCGGCTGACGGAGGCAAAAAACGACAAAATGTCGCCCACCCGCACTGGCTGCTTGAAGATGAACTGGTTGACCGCCACGGTGGCCATGCGGCCATCGGCATAACGCGCCGGCAGCACCGCGCCCGCCAGATCCATCTGTGCCATCACCCAGCCGCCAAAGATATCGCCGTTGGCATTGCAGTCGCGCGGCATCGGAATAACCTTGAGCACCAGTTCCTTGTCAGTCGGCAACTGGCCGTGCAGGGCGCGGGTTTCCGGGTCGGCGACGGCGCTTGGGGCGTGGGCCGCCTGGGAAGCGTGGGCGGCGGTAGCGGCAGAGGCCGGCAGGGCGCTTGATTCGAGGGACATAGGCACAATCTCTGAGGTTTGAAAAATGACTCCCTAATGATTGTGACTTATGCGCTCCCGAGCTTCCACCGCTGATTCGTATCCTGCGCCTGCCGTGACGGCGGGCGGCCCGGCAACGCCCGTGCCGCCGCGTTCCGACTGGGCGACGCTGAAAAGGCTGTTTCCCTATCTGTGGGAATACAAGTGGCGCGCGCTGGCCGCGCTGACCTTCATGCTGGGCGCCAAGCTGGCTAACGTCGGCGTGCCGCTGCTGCTCAAAGACCTGGTCGATAGCCTGAGCCTCAAGCCCGGCGATGTGCAGGCGGTGCTGGTCGTGCCGTTGGCCTTGCTGGTGGCGTACGGCCTGCTGCGGCTGTCGACCACGCTGTTTACCGAGCTGCGCGAACTGGTGTTTGCCAAGGCCACCGAAGGCGCGGCACGGCGCATTTCGCTGGAGGTATTTCGCCACTTGCATGCGCTCAGCCTGCGCTTTCATCTGGAGCGCCAGACCGGCGGCATGACGCGCGACATTGAGCGCGGCACGCGCGGCGTGCATTCGCTAATCTCGTATTCGCTCTACAGCATCATCCCGACGCTGATCGAGGTGACGCTGGTGCTGAGTTTGCTGGCGGTCAAGTTCGATGTCTGGTTTGCCGGCATTACGCTGATTGCGCTGGTGTTCTACATTACCTTCACCGTGCTGGTCACCAACTGGCGCACGCAGTTTCGCAAGACCATGAACGAGCTCGATTCGCTGGCCAGCAGCCGAGCCATGGACTCGCTGCTGAACTACGAAACCGTCAAGTATTTCAACAACGAAGAGTTCGAGGCCAAACGCTACGACGAAAACCTGGTGCGTTACCGCGCCGCCGCCATCACCAGCCAGAAAACCCTGAGCATGCTCAACGCCGGCCAGCAGCTGATCATTGCGTTCGGGCTGGTGGCGATGCTCTGGCGCGCCACGCAGGGCGTGGTCGATGGCCGGATGACGCTGGGCGACCTGGTGATGGTCAACGCCTTCATGATCCAGCTCTACATTCCACTGGGGTTTCTGGGCGTGATTTACCGCGAGATCAAGCAAAGCCTGACCGACCTGGAAAAAATGTTCACGCTGATGGAAAAAGAGCGCGAGATTGCCGACGAGCCGGGCGCGCAGCCTTTGGTATTTCTCCCTCTGCCTTTGGCAGAAGGCCGGGGTGAGGGCGGCGGGTTGAACGCAAGCGTGCGCTTTGAAAACGTCAGCTTTGCCTACGACCCGGCGCGGCCGATTCTGCACAATGTGAGTTTTGAAATCCCGCCTGGCAAGACCGTGGCGGTGGTCGGTTCGTCGGGTGCCGGAAAATCGACGCTGGCCCGCTTGCTCTACCGCTTTTACGACGTGCAGGAAGGCCGCATCACGATTGCCGGGCAAGATATCAAGCACGTCACGCAGGCCAGCGTGCGCCAGGCCATCGGCATCGTGCCGCAAGACACGGTGCTGTTCAACGACACGGTCGAATACAACATCGCCTACGGCAAACCCGGCGCGACGCATGAAGAGGTCGAAGCTGCGGCCAAGGCCGCGCGCATCCACGACTTCATCGTTTCGACACCGACGGGCTACCAGACGATGGTTGGCGAGCGTGGCCTGAAGCTGTCGGGCGGCGAAAAGCAGCGCGTGGCGATTGCCCGCACGCTGCTCAAAAACCCGCCGGTGGTGATTTTTGACGAAGCCACGTCGGCGCTGGACTCGGCCAACGAGCGCGCCATCCAAAGCGAATTGCGCACTGCCGCGCAGAACAAGACGACGCTGGTGATTGCGCACCGGTTGTCCACGGTGGTCGATGCGCACGAGATTTTGGTGATGGACGGCGGACGCATCGTCGAGCGTGGCCACCACACCGAACTGCTGGCGGCAAATGGTCGTTATGCCGACATGTGGGCCATGCAGCAGCAAGCCAGCGAGCGGGTTCTGGATGAAACCGGTGTCTAGTGCTTGTGTGACGGGCGCAGATAGCTATTAATAAAGTAGCATTTCTACTCACGCAGAGTTGCCTGGCCAAATTTCTCTGATGCAGTGCAGTTCTTATCTGGCCCCGCCGACACTCACCGGCCAGACGCTCTTCGACTTGTCAATGGAAACGCTGCAGCGCCTGTCGTAGACCGGTCCGACGCGCTGCAGGTGCCGGGAGCGCCCTTGCCAGTCGAGTGGAGCCCGCGCCAGGGATTCAATAGCTACCTGATTGGCGGCACGCGGTGAGTTTCCAAGCCGTTGTTTTTTTCCACGCCAAGCATTCTCAGGCGGATCATCTCGATCGCATGCACCGGCTCCAGGCCCTTGGGGCAAACCTCGGCGCAGTTCATGATGGTGCGGCAGCGAAACAGGCGGTAGGGCCCGCTCAGGTTGTCCAGCCGCTCGTCAGTGGCGCGGTCGCGACTGTCAGCGATGAAGCGGTAGGCCTGGATCAACCCGGCGGGGCCGACAAACTGCTCCGGGTTCCACCAGTATGACGGGCACTGGCTGCTGCAGCAGGCGCACAAGATGCATTCATAGGAGCCGTTGAGCTTGTCGCGCTCGGCCGGCGACTGCAGACGCTCTTTTTCCGGCGGCGGCTCGGCGTTGATGAGGTAGGGCGTCACCGAGTGGTACTGCCGGAAGAAGTTGGTCATGTCGACCACCAGGTCGCGAATGATCGGAAAGCCGGGCAGCGGGTGCAGCACCACCGGCTCCTTGAGGCCGGCGACGCGCGTGATGCAGGCCAGGCCGTTGCGGCCGTTGATATTCATTGCGTCCGAGCCGCAAACGCCTTCGCGGCAGGATTTACGCAGAGTCAGCGTAGGGTCTTGTGCCTTCAGTCGAACCAACACGTCGAGCAGCATGTGGTCGGTGTGGCCGAGTTCGATCTCGTAGTCCTGCAGATAGGGCTTCTCGTCCGTCTCGGGGTTGTAGCGGGAAATGGAGAGTTTCATGAAGTGCTTTCGATCATTGTTTCTTTTGCCAGGCCATACGCACTCAGCCCTGCGCGCGCCAGAGAATCCAGACAAGCCACGCGGCCATGCCGAGAAGGCCCGCGATCAGCACGTTCAGCAACACGGGACGCAGCCGGGCCGGCCGCACATAGTCGAATAGCACGTCGCGCAAGCCCACTCCCATGTGCCCGAGCAGCGCCACGAAAAAGATAAAAAGCGCGATCGACATGCCCGGATGAGCGATCCAGGCGTGCCATTCGCTGTACGTGTGACGCGGGCGCAGCGACAAGGAAGCCACGGCGAACACAATGAAGAGCAACATGTAAACGGCACTGACGCGCTGCACCAGCCACGCTGGCAAGCCGGAGATTTTCGCCTTCACAACCAGACTCCTGCTGCGACCAGTGCCAGGGCCAAGCCGCCGACGTTGACCCACCAGGCGCTGCGCCTCGCGGTCACAAAGGTCGAGCCCACGCTCATGTCAGACAGAAGATGACGAATACCCGCCAGCAGGTGATGGGCCAGCGTCCAGAGCGCAACGAAGACAACCACCTTGACAACCGGATGACCGAACAGCCGACTCGCGTCATCAAAACCCTGCTCATTGCGCAGCGAAAGCTCCAGCAGGTAAAGGGCGACGGGAACGCTCGCCGCCAGTAAAACACCTGTCACCCGGTGCGTAAAAGAAGTGAGCGCGCCCACTGGCATCTTGATCTGCAGCAAGTTCAGGAAAACAGGACGGGAAGAATGTTTCATGCGCATGCCTTTGGTTGAGCTTTAAAAGCGCTACAGCGCTTCGAAATGGAGCACCGCATTTCGCAGCTGCGCACGCGGACAACGCTTGCGAGCCAGTATCACTGAGCTACTCCCGGTATACAGGGTTGTCGTGGTGCCCCATTAGCATCGCGCCGCCCTCGTTTTCCCAGCGGGCAGCTGAACGCCGGTCTGATGTGCTGTCCCGCAGGGTGAGTTGCTCATCGATAGGACAAACGCATACTGTCAGTCGCCGGCCAAGGTAGTGCAGTGCGTACCAACCTGCGAGGATACTGCCGGCGCATAAAACCAGTCTCATGGCTGGACTCAAGCGAACATCATCGTTTCGGACGCCAATTTTCAGTTGGTTTCTGGAGTTGGTTCTGCAGGTCAGCATCATCGAATTCTCACAATCTTTGTTTGCCCATGATCCATGAGCGGTTTCCATTTCTGTCAAATCTGCAATCGCGTGAGGATTGATTAATGCTCGCTCTCTTGGCTATTTGTCAGAGGACCAAGCCCGTTGCGCCAATGAAAATAAAGTCTCCCACAGGGGCCGATGCGCAAACGTAGGACGTTACCTACATTTTTTTCCTAAACATCGCTTAAAACAGCGGATGACGACGACGCAGAAGATCAAGGCTGCCGCAGTTCGCGACCTCTTCGGGCAAGGGGTGCAGGCAGTAGGGGTGTACGAAATACGCGTAAAAACGCCAGCGCCAACGCCAACGCCAACGCCAACGCCAACGCCAACGCCAACGCCAACGCCAACGCCAACGCCAGAGCGGCCCGGGCAGCAAACGTCGCGAGGTTTCACGCAACTTTCCGGAGTCGACACCATGGCCATACGCTTGCAACAGATGCCCGCGCCCTTATTCACCTGCCGATCATGCTGTTGCCGCTGGCAGTTATCGCCGGTGAGGAGGTTCACCTCAAGGGCGTGGCACCGGCACACGGTGTCTACGGCTCGACCCGCCAGCGCTGGACGACGGGCCAGCGGGGCCGTTCTTCAAGACCGCTGCCATCGCCCTGTAGCACGGTGTGCAGCACAGGGCCCAAGAAGTGCGGCAGGGCAAGATCTTCCCGACACTTGTAACGCTGCATCGCAAGAAGTCCACTACTTTGTCCGACGTCAGCGCCACAACGCCTGCCTGAGCGAAGCCCGAACAGAACATTAATTTATGAGCGCGACACGCATTCCCGCCCGCCATGTCGCTCTGAAGCAGGCCTACGAGAGCGCTGCCGCAGAAGACAGCCACCGCATCCTGATCGACCGGCTATGAGTGCACGGCGTGTCAAAGACCCATTTGGCGGTGACGGCAATGGGTGCAGAGGATCGCGCCCAGACCGAACTACGCCAGTGGTTAGGCCACGACCCGGCGCGCTGGGGCGAGTTCCGTCGCCGCTACCGGGACGAGCTGCGCCGCGAGCCCGAGCTGGTCGGCCAATTGCGTTCATTGGCCCGATCTGGCCCGCTGACGCTCGTTTATTCCGCTCATGACCAAGCGCACAACGACGCAGTGGTTTTGTACGACGTACTGCTGGGGCGCTGACCGCCGGCCTTTGCTGTTACTGGTAGCCGATCCCCATCACGTAGTCGCGCATCAGCGATTCCTCGTACTGCTCTTGCGTCAACAGCTCGCGCAACGCATCCCGTGCGTTGATGACGCCCAACGGGACGGCCTGCTGATCGACCACGGGCACATGGACAAAGCCTCTCGCCTGCATCATTGCCAAGACATCCGTCAAGTCATCGGTGGGATGGCAAAACGTGACATCGCGCGTCATCAGGCTTGCGGCCGATGTGGTGCAAGCACTGCCTGCGCAGTGACCGATACAGCGCACGATGTTCGTTTTGGTGATAACACCCGCCATGCTGCCATCTGCCTCGCAAACGATTACCAGGCTGATGTGGGTATCGGACAGCAGCGTTGCTACGTCTATCAACAGCGCGTTGATGGGAACCGTAACCAGCCGCGAACGAGCGACGGTTTCGATGCTGGTGACAAGTTTCGTGTTCATTTTTACTTCCTGAAGCAACGGTTTCATGGATACTGGCAAATTTAAGGTAAACAGTAGCACTAAGTCGAGCGTCGATCGGGCCGATTCGCAGCGAGGTTGGCCAGGAACCAGTGCGCTGGGCGATTCGTCGCGGTGAAAAATGCAAAGAATTCATGGCAAGGAACATTCGATGACAAACACTCAGGGCAACCCGCCATTGCACCAGACCGGATCGCCTGATGAACCGCCCCAGTCGATGCTGGGCGAGGAAGATCCTGAATCAGCCCTTGATTTGCACCTTCCGGTGCACCCGTCATCCGCTGTCGAATCCGGCACGGATGTCGATGCGAAGGCGGACGATGCTGTCAGGACAGCGCGCGCACTGCAGCTTCGCGAGAGGCTTTCACGCTGCGATAACAACGGGAGCGAAGGGCCGGCTTGCCCGCAGGACGTCTTCATCGCCGGCGCGGTGCAAACCGAAGTGCATCTGACAAACGCCGAACTGAAGCAACTGCAACTTCGCGTGATCGCGCTGGAGAACCTGGTGACCGCATTGCTGGCTGAAGCCTCCGATCGGCAACTCGACTTGGCAAGCGCCCTGGCGGCCTACATCACGCCCAAGCAGGGCTCCACGCCGCACCACCTGACGATCCAGGCGGCGCGCCAGATGAAGCATCTGATCACCCGGGCCGGCGTGCTCAAGGCCATGCCACGCTCCTGAATCTGCAGTCGCTGCGTGAGTGACGGGCGGCAGTCACGGGTTCGGATTGATGCATTTTGGATGTGTTTATGCCTGTCCATGGCGTAGGGAATTGCATTGAATCGTCCTGTCGCACGCCAGGCATGCACCGATACCGATCATTTTGATAGCATCATCGGCGCAGCGCCACGCCGACGAAGCTAGAGCATTGCGCATCAGCGCGATGCCGGCCGCCTCCCTGGCGACCTTGGCTTGGGTAGTGCGGGCGCGTCGTTGGTGCCCCTCACCGACCCTCGCCACGACATGGCTGTCACCACGCAGTCACGCCACTTCGGCTGCTTTGTGGCGGTCACCAAGCCGCTCAGGATGTCGCGATTTTTTCGTCAAACGCTCTCATAATCTCCCCATGGAAACCAAATGGCTGGAAGATTTTGTCTCGCTCGCTGAAACCCGCAGCTTCAGCCGGTCTGCGCAGTTGCGCCATGTCACGCAGCCGGCGTTTTCGCGGCGCATCCAGGCGCTTGAAGCCTGGGCGGGCACTGATCTGGTCGATAGAAGCTCTTACCCGACGCGGCTGACGCCAGCCGGCCAGACGCTTTACAACCAGTCGCTGGAAATGTTGCAGAGCCTGCAATCGACCCGCGCCATGCTGCGCGGCCACACGTCTTCGGGCCAGGATTTCATCGAATTCGCCGTGCCGCACACACTGGCCTTCACTTTTTTTCCGGCCTGGGTCAGCAGCCTGCGCGAGAAGTTCGGCCCCATCAAGAGCCGGCTGATTGCGCTCAATGTGCATGACGCGGTGCTTCGCCTGGTTGAGGGCAGTTGCGACCTGCTCATTTCTTATCACCATGATTCCCAGCCTTTTCAGCTTGACCCTGGGCGCTATGAAATGGTGTCGCTGGGGCGCGAAGTGCTGGCACCGTTTTGCCGTCCGAATGCCGCCGGCGAGCCCGAGTTTTGCCTGCCAGGCCGCGCCAGCCAGCCGCTGCCGTATTTGGGTTATGCACCGGGCGCCTACTTGGGGCGTATGGTGGATTTGATCCTCAAGCAATCAAGCACGCCGATTCATCTGGATCGGGTTTACGAAACCGATATGGCCGAAGGCCTGAAAGCGATGGCACTGGAAGGCCACGGCATTGCCTTTTTGCCGCTCAGCGCGGTCAAAAAAGAGGTGCGCGCCAAAAAGCTGGTTCGCGCGGCCGGAAGCGAGCTGGAGATGATCATGGATGTGCGCGTCTACCGCGAGCGGCCCACGCCCAAAATGGCGGCCAAAGTTCATGTCCAGGCGCTGTGGAATTATTTGCAGGCGCAGCCCGGCCACGGCGGTCTTATTCCCTAGATACTAAAAAAGCGCAATTGAAAAGCCCTGTTTTAGGTAAAACAGAGTTGTTTTTTATAGAAATTGATGTCAGGGGCGGGTAAGTCTCGACGTAATTCTTCTGACAACTCCCTAGAATGGCGGTTACTCATTGATTCAATCTAAGGAAACTTCATGAAATTCAAGCTAGTCGCCCTGTCTGTCGCCCTGCTCGCCACCAGCGGTGCATTTGCCCAGAATACCGACACCCTTGCCAAGATCAAGTCCAGCGGCACCATCAACCTGGGCGTGCGTGATTCGTCCGCACTGTCTTACACGTTGGGCAACGGCAAGTATGTCGGCTTTCACACCGAAATGGCTGAACGCATCATTGACGACCTGAGCAAAAATGTCGGCAAGCCGCTTACCGTCAACCACGTACTGGTGACCTCGCAAAACCGCGTTCCTCTGGTTCAAAACGGCACCGTTGACATCGAGTGTGGCTCGACCACCAACAACGCCGCCCGCGCCAAGGATGTTGCCTTTGCTTACAACACCTATATGGAAGTAGTGCGCATGGCAGTCAAGACGAGTTCGGGCATCAAAGACCTGAAAGACCTTAACGGCAAGACCGTCTCGACGACCACCGGCACCACCTCGGTGCAAATTTTGCGCAGGAATGAACGCGCGCAAGGCATCGAGTTCAAGGAAGTCACCGGCAAAGACCACGCCGACAGCTTCTTGCTGCTCGAAGCAGGCCGGGCCGATGCATTCGTGATGGACGCCTCCATCCTGGCGGCCAACATCGCCAAGTCGAAGAATCCAAAGGACTTCGCCATCGTCGGCCCCGAGCTGTCGATTGAACCTATCGCCTGCATGGTGCGCAAGGATGATCCGAAATTCCTGAAAGCCGTCGACGACAGCATCGCGCGCCAAGTGAAAGACGGTTCACTGGCCAAGCTGTACGACAAGTGGATGGTCCAGCCCGTGCCACCCAACAACGTTTCCTTGAACATGCCGCTGTCGGAAGCAACCAAAACCGCCTGGGCGAACCTGAACAACAGGCCAGCTGAAGACTTCGTCAAAAAATAAAAGCAGGTATGAAGCAAGCCCTCGCCCGCCATGACAGGCGGGCGTTGGCTTGCCAAAATTGCCAAAAGCTACCAACAGGTCCCGAGGAATAAAGCATGGCGAATTGGCGCTGGGAGGTGTTCTGCCAGAACACCATAGACAACGAAGTGGTCGCAGGCTGTTTTGCCTCCGGAAGAGATCAGACATATCTGCAGTGGATGCTGCAAGCTTGGGGCTGGACCGTATCGGTCTCTGTGTCTGCGCTGCTGCTGGCGCTGATTGTGGGTTCAATCATTGGCACCATGCGAACCTTGCCCGACAGCCCTTGGCTGGTCCGGTTTGGCAACGCATGGGTTGAGTTGTTTCGCAACATTCCGCTGCTGGTGCAGATCTTCCTGTGGTACTTCGTGCTGCCCAAGCTGATTCCGCCCATGAAGAGTTTTCCGCCTTTCATTCTGGTGGTGTGTGCGCTCGGTTTTTTCACTTCGTCGCGTATCGCCGAACAGCTCCGCTCTGGCCTGCAGGCGCTGCCGCGCGGGCAACGCTATGCCGGCATGGCGCTCGGTTTGACCACAACGCAGTATTACCGTTATGTGCTGCTGCCGATGGCTTACCGCATCATCATGCCGCCGCTGACCAGCGAGTCGATGAACATCTTCAAGAACTCGGCAGTGGCCTTTGCCGTGTCGATTCCGGAATTGACCCAGTTCTATTTGCAAGCCGGCGAGGAAACCTCGGCGCAGATCGAAATTTATATTGGTGTGGTGATTCTTTACGTCATCAGCGCCATGACCATCAACCGCATCATGACGTTCATCGAGCGCAAGATTCGCGTTCCCGGCATGGTCGTCGCCACGGGTTCGGGAGGCCACTGACATGCTGAATCTTGACTTTTCCTTCTACCGCTGGGACTTGATCAGCACCTATGTGCTCAAGGGTTTTTACTTCAGCGTGTTTCTGACCTTTATCGCCACCCTTGGCGGTGTGTTCTTTGGCACCCTGCTGGCGCTGATGCGCCTGTCGGGCAAGAAATGGCTGGACCTGCCGGCGGCCATTTATGTCAACGGCATGCGCTCGGTGCCGCTGGTCATGGTGATTCTGGGCTTCTTTTTGCTGATGCCCTTTTTGATTGGCCGCTCCATCGGTGCAGAAACTTCGGCAGTCATCACCTTTATCTGCTTCGAAGCTGCGTATTTTTCGGAAATCATGCGCGCCGGCATTCAGTCGATTTCGCGCGGTCAGGTCTTTGCGGGCCGGGCCTTGGGCATGACTTATGCGCAGAACATGAAGCTGGTGATCTTGCCGCAAGCCTTTCGCAACATGCTGCCCGTGCTGATGACGCAGACCATCATTTTGTTTCAGGATACTTCGCTGGTCTATGCCATTGGTGCCTATGACCTGCTCAAGGGATTTGAGACCGCCGGCAAGAATTACGGTCGACCCGAAGAGGCTTATTTGCTGGCCGCCGTGGTGTACTTCGTGCTCTGCTACAGCCTGTCTTACGTGGTCAAGCGGCTGCATCGCCGCATTGCCATCATTCGCTGACAGCCGGTGATTGCGGCTTCCCGCCTTATTTTGAAAGCGCATCGGAGAAGAACATGATTGAGTTGAAAGAAGTTTCCAAGTGGTATGGCGATGTGCAAGTGCTCAACAACTGCAGCACCCGCATTGAAAAAGGCGAGGTCGTGGTGGTTTGCGGCCCGTCGGGTTCGGGCAAGTCCACGCTGATCAAGGTCATCAATGCGCTGGAGCCGTTCCAGAAAGGCCAGGTTTTTGTCGACGGCCAGGCTGTGCACGATCCGAAAACCGACCTGCCCAAACTGCGCAGCCGTGTCGGCATGGTGTTCCAGAATTTCGAGTTGTTTCCGCATTTGAGCGTGACCGAAAATCTGACGTTGGCGCAGATCAAGGTGTTGGGCCGCAAGCCTGACGAAGCCAAGACGCACGGCCTGAAATACCTCGACCGCGTCGGCCTGATGGCGCACAAGGACAAGTTTCCTGGCCAGCTGTCGGGCGGCCAGCAGCAACGCGTGGCGATTGCTAGAGCCCTGAGCATGGACCCGATTGCCATGCTGTTTGACGAGCCGACCTCGGCGCTCGACCCGGAAATGGTCGGTGAGGTGCTCGACTGCATGATGGGCCTGGCCACTGACGGCATGACCATGATGGTCGTCACGCATGAAATGGGCTTTGCCAAGAAAGTCGGTAGCCGTGTGATTTTCATGGACGTGGGCGGCCGGATTCTGGAAGACTGCTCAAAGACAGAGTTTTTCAGCCATCCTGAAAATCGCCAGGATCGAACCAAGGAATTCCTGAACAAGATTCTGCAGCACTGAGGCAAGGGAAGGGTGGCGCTGGCCTTGCTGTAGCAATGCGCAGTGGTAGGATCAAGTCCCATGCGATCCACTTCCACATCCCGGCTGTACGCCAAAGCGTACCTGCACACCACGCCTGTGGTGCGCGCTGGGTTTCCGCGCAAGTGGCCGTATCAGCCAGTGGCACATTCCTGAGCCCGGCGATCTACCACCCTCCCATTTCTTGCGCTTTTCTGGATCACCGGGCCTCGTTCTCCAGCGCTGGCTTACCGGTAAGCATGTTCCGGTTTTTAGATTCAGGAGTTCATTCATGGCTACTTCATCCCAACCCGCCCGCGTTCTGACCGAACTCGACCACATCCGCATCACCAATCTGCTCAAGCATCCTGGCATGGCGTTTGCCGCCGAGCTGGAATCGGTAATTGACAATGCCGAGCTGGTGTCTTCTTACAAAGTGCCGCCGCAGCTGGTCACCATGAATTCCCAGGTACGCATTGCCGATGGCGAAACGCATGACGAGCGCACCCTGACCTTGTGTTATCCCCCGGATACCAATCCCGACAAAGGGTTTGTCTCCGTTTTGTCCCCTATCGGCACGGGTTTGCTGGGTTTGGTCGAGGGCCAGCTGGCGCACTGGGTGACGCCCGGTGGGGTGCAGGTGAAAGCCAAAATACTGAAAGTGATTTTTCAGCCGGAAGACAGCGGCGAATACCTTCGCTAAACGTCTTGTTGTCTTTCACAGACGCAAAAAAGCCCCGAAGTCCGGGGCTTTTTTGCGTTTGGCACAGTGCTTATTTCTTGCGCGCGGCAATCGATTTTTCAGCCGTGGCCACTAGGTTGGCACCAATCTGGTTTTTCCACTTGTCGTACACCGGACGCGTTGCCTTGACGAAGGCGTCGCGTTCGGCCGGGCTGAGTTGCGTCACGGTCACGCCATTGCTGGCGATGTCCTTGAGCAGCGGCTTGTCGGCTTCGGCTAGGCCCTTGCGGGCGATGGCGATTTCCTGCTTGCCGGCATCCACTGCCGCCTGCTTGACGATGGCCTGGTCAGCCGGCGTCCATGAAGCCCAGATGTCCTTGTTGACGACGAAAATCAGCGGATCAGCCACGTAGCCCCACATCGTGACGTATTTTTGCGCCATGGTGTGCAGCTTGGCGGCGGTGTAGATCGCCATCGGGTTTTCCTGGCCGTCGACCGCGCCGGTGGCCAGCGCGGGCTGTGCATCGGCCCAGCTCATCTGGGTCGGGTTCGCGCCCAGTGCCGTGAAGGTGTCGAGGAACAGCGGCGAACCCACCACGCGGATCTTCAGGCCCTTCAAGTCTTCCGGCTTCTTGATCGCCAGCTTGGAATTGCTGATCTCGCGGTAGCCGTTTTCGCCCCAGGCCAGCGGCATCACGCCGGCTTTGTCGATGATTTTGAAAATGTCCTTGCCGACGTCGCCCTGTGTCAGCGCATCCATCGCCGCATAGTCGGGCATCAGGAAGGGCAGGGAGAACAGGTTCAACTCCTTCACCTGCGGCGACCAGTTGATGGTCGAGCCGACAGCTAGGTCGATCACGCCCTGGCGAATGGCGCTGAATTCGCGCGTCTGGTCGCCTTGGATGAGCGACACGCCCGGGTAAAGTTTGATGTTGATGCGGCCTTGCGTGCGCTCTTTCACCAGGTTCGCCCAGATTTCACCGCCCTTGCCCCACGGATAGGCGGGCCCGAGCACCAGCGACATCTTGTATTCGGACTTGTAGTTCTGGGCTTGCGCGGGTGCGCCAACAGTCAGGGCCAGCGCGGTGGCGGCCAATGCCAGGCCGAGAAAATTCTTGCGTTTCATGAGGAAGTCTCCTTGGGTAAAAAAGATCAAGGCTCAGTAGCCCAGCTTGCGCGGCAGCCACAGGGCCAGTTCAGGGAAAGCGATGACGGCGACCAGCACCAGGAACATGGACGCCAGCATCCAGACCACCCAGCGCACGGTTTCCTCCATGCGCACATTGGCAATCCGGCACGACACCATCAGGTTCACGGCCAGCGGCGGTGTGAACTGGCCGAGCGCCACTTTCAACGTCAGGATGACGCCAAACCACACCAGATCCCAGTGGTAAAACTGCGCAATCGGCAGCAGCAGCGGCACAAAGATCAAAAAGATCGAAATGCCGTCGAGGAACATGCCCACCGTGATCAGCATCAGAATCAACAGCGACAAGATGCCGTATTCGCCCAGACCCGAGTTGACGATGGCATTCGTCAACGGGTCAATCACGCCCAGCGTGCTCAGTGAATAGGCAAAAATGCCCGCCAGCGACACCACCAGCAAAATCACCGCCGACAATTCGCCCGACTCGCGCAGGATCGGAAACAAATCGCGCACCGAGATCGTGCGGTAAATCACCATGCCGATAAACAGGCCGTAAAACACGGCCACCACTGCCGCTTCAGTCGGTGTGAACCAGCCGGCGCGCATGCCGCCCAGAATCAGGACTGGCGCGGCCAGTCCCCAGACCGCTTCGCGAAAACTGGCCCAGAAAGGCGGTCGCGGCATGCTGGCTTCCAGCGCGCCCATCTTGTGCTTGCGCGACAGCCAGACGGCCGGAACGATCAGCGCCAGCCCGGCCAGGATGCCCGGCACCATGCCCGCCGCAAACAGCGCCGGCACCGAGGCGCCGGGCACCAGCACCGAGTAGATGATGAACGCCACCGACGGCGGAATCAGGATGTCGGTGGCCGCAGCAGCGCCCACCACGCTGGCCGAAAATGCGGCCGGATAACCGGCGCGGTTCATGGCCGCAATCATCACGCCGCCGACAGCCGCCGCACAGGCCGGGCCAGAGCCTGAAATACCGCCCAAAAACATCGCCACCGCAATCGCCACCAGCGGCAGCATGCCGGGGCCGCGCCCGACGATGGCGACGGCAAAATTGACAAGCCGCAAGGCCACACCCGAGCGGTCAAAAATCGAGCCCACCAGCACGAACATCGGTATCGCCAGCAGCGGGTATTTGCCCAGGCCGGCGTAAAAATTCTGCGGCACGGCCAGCAGGCCGAACCATTGCGAATCGCCATTGGCCAGTGCAATCGCCGTGGCACCAGCCAGGCCGAGCGCCGCACCAATCGGCACGCCGATCAGCATCATGGCGATGAACGCCAAAAACAGCAGCGTGACGATCATGACTTGCGTCCCCGGCGGATGAACAAGCCGACAGCGCGCAGGGCGATGCCGAGGGAAATAATCGGCAGCCAGATCGAATACCACCACTGCGGCACGCCAATGCCGGGCGAGGTTTCGCCAAAGCGGTAGTCGTCCCAAACCAGCCGGATGCTCAGTACGCCGATCAGCGTAAACAGCAGCGCGACCAGCACTGCGCCCAGCCGTGACAGCTTCTTGCGCCGCGCCATCGAGCCACTTTCAGAGAAATACTCGATCCGGATATGCCGGTCACGCGCCACAGCCGCCGAACTGCCAACCAGCGCCAGCACGATCATCAAAAACACCGAGAACTCTTCCGTCCAGGCAAAGGACTGGTTGGTGAAATAGCGCGCAATCACATTGGCAAACGTGATCAGCGCCAGCGCGCCCATGACGAGAACGGTCAGCCAGTCTTCAATCTTGAGCGGCACACGCACTGGCTCGTCAATATCGTCAAGGGGCGGTGTAGTTTCAGGCGCTTGGTCAGCGTGGGGAGGGGAAGACATGAAAAGAAAGCCCGGGTTGCAACGGTTAAAACAACCGGGATTATCCTGCAGCCGGCCTGCATCGTAACGGTGCGGCGGTGCTGGGCGCATCGGGGATTTCCTTGAGCCGGTGCGACAATTCAGCGCATGACTTCAGCCACCCTCACTCCCGCCACCCAGCTCACCATCACCCGCCCCGACGACTGGCACCTGCATGTGCGCGACGGCGAAGCGCTGCAGACCGTGGTGCCGCACACCGCCGCGCAGTTCGGCCGCGCCATCATCATGCCCAACCTGCGTCCGCCGGTGACCACCGCCGTGCAGGCGCTGGCCTATAAGGCACGCATCCAGGCCGCCGTGCCGGCCGGCGTGGCCTTCGAGCCGCTGATGACGCTGTACCTGACCGACAACCTGCCGCCCGCCGAGATCAAGCGCGCCAAGGATGCCGGCGTGGTCGCCGTCAAGCTCTACCCGGCGGGCGCCACCACCAACAGCGACGCCGGCGTGACTGACCTGCGCAAAACCTACCCAACCCTGGAAGCCATGCAGCGCGAAGGCCTGCTGCTGCTGGTACACGGCGAAGTCACCTCTCCCGACATCGATCTGTTCGACCGCGAAGCGGTGTTTATCGACACGCAATTGATTCCGCTGCGCCGCGATTTCCCGGAACTCAAGATCGTGTTCGAGCACATCACGACAAAAGAAGCCGCGCAGTACGTGACTGAAGCTGACCGTTTTCTCGGCGCGACCATCACCGCGCACCACCTGCTGTATAACCGCAACGCGATCTTCACGGGTGGCATTCGCCCGCATTACTACTGCCTGCCGGTGCTCAAGCGCGAAACCCATCGCCTCGCGTTGGTTGAGGCGGCCACGTCGGGGAATGCCCGGTTTTTTCTGGGCACCGACAGCGCGCCACATCCGGCGCATCTGAAAGAGCACGCCACGGGCTGCGCCGGCTGCTACACCGCACATGCCGCGATGGAGCTGTACGCCGAGGCGTTTGATGCGGCCGGCGCGCTCGACCAGCTCGAAGCCTTTGCCAGCTTCAACGGCGCAGATTTCTACGGCCTGCCGCGCAATGCGGGCACGATTACGCTGGCCAAGGAAAGCTGGACGCCACCCGTTAGTTTTGCCTTTGGCGAGGCGGAATTGAAGCCGCTGCGCTCGGGGGAAAGCCTGCCGTGGAAACTGCTGGCTGAATGAGCGACGCATTCGGCACGAACAGCGTCCGGCAAGCGGCGCTGCTGATTGACGCAGACAATTTCGCCGACCCTAAAGCCATCGATGCAGCCTGGGCTGAGTTCAACGCCTATGCAGGCCGTGTCAGCGTATGCCGCGCTTATGGTTACGGGCCGCGCTTGCAGTCGCTGGGGTCGGTGTGGCGTTATCTGGGCACGCGCACCTTTCCCAATTTGCCGCTGGAAAAAAACACCACCGATTCCGCGCTGATTGCCGATGCGGTGGCGCTGCATTTTCAGCAAGGCATTCGGCTCTTTGCGATTGCCTCGGGCGACGCCGACTTTGCTCCGCTGGCCGTGCGCCTGCGCGAATGGGGCTGCGAGGTGTGGTGCTTTTCGATGGAAGGCATTGTGTTTCGGGATGCCGAGACGTATTACGACCGCGTGAAGTGTTTTCCTGCACCGGTGTGTGCTCCGCCGCCCGTTACGCCTGCGCCAGTGCGGCCCGTGATGCCGTCGGCATGCGATGGCCACGCTGATGCCGCTGGCGGTGCGAGCATCCCCATCCCCGCCGCGCCAGCTTGCCGGGCCGCTACCGCGCCCTTGAATACGCCTGCGATGGCCGATGCGCGGCTGCCTGATGAAGTGCAGCGTATTTTGAACGTCCTGCCCGGTTTGCGCGAACGTCCGCAGCAACTGTGCCATGTCGTTCCTGTATTGCAGCGACATGGGTTTTTCGATAAACGCATCACGAAATCGACGGCCTTTTTGGGCCGCTATGCCGCTTATTTTGAATTGAGTCCGGCGCATAAACCGACTTTGCTCACCTTTTGTCCATCCGGCATGGCTGGCGCGATTGGCGATTCAGCTTTCGACGAAGCGGATTTCACGCAGGCGGATGACGTGCTTCACGATACCCACGAGGCTCGTGTGATGGCTGCCCCTTCGCCCGAGGACGAATCAGCGTTGGAGCGAGTTTTGGCCAAGTCTGCGAGCTGGCATCCCGGCACCATCCGTCAGCTCAATGCCTTCAGCATGTTGCTGGAAGAAAACGGCGTCGTCCTTGGCGACAAGCCGCTGGACGCGTTGTTCAGCCTGTACCCGGATTATTTTGAACTGCTGCCCGCCATCGGCCCCGCCACCAAAGTGCGTCTGCTGAAAAAACCGCAAGACCTGGAATTCGTTTGCTGACGGTACACCTTCACCAGATCGACTGGCAGCGCCCTTGGTTGGAACCTTGGCGCGCATCGGGGCAGAGCGTCATTCAGGCCGTTGCGGGCGGCGCGCCGCTGCCTGATGCACTCAACTGCGAACCAAGCGTGGCCGTTAAATTTGTCCCGCAAACCGACCTGCCGCCCGGCGTGGGCTACGAGCACTATCTGTTCCAGCGCAACCAGTGCCCAACGCGTGACAATCTGCATGATTTTTTCAATGGCCTGTGCTGGCTGCGCTTTCCGCAGACCAAGCAAAAAATCAACCAGCTGCATGCGGTTGAACTGGCTGGCGCAAAGGCCGCCGTCAACGCGGGCGTCAACCTGCCGCCGCGCGGCCCGGTGCGTGACGCCCTGACAGTGTTTGACGAAAACGCCGCCTTTTTGCTGGCACCGCAGCCGCTCTGGGATGCACTGGATGAGCGAGACTGGCAGCGCCTGTTTGTTGATCTGCGCCCGCTCTGGGCCGAGGCGCAACTGGTGCTTTTTGGCCATGCCTTGCTGGAAAAGCTGGTTTTTCCCCGAAAACCCATCACGGCGCACGTCTACCGTGCGCAACCTGCTATTCATTCAATAGCGGAACTGGACGCCTGGGTGGCCGGTGACCTGAGCGCTGGCAAGCTGGCAAGCAAACCTTTTGTGCCCTTGCCCGTGCTGGGCGTGCCGGGCTGGTGGCCCGGGAACGAAGACTTTTCCTTTTATGATGACGCCACGGTTTTTCGCCCGCGCCGGTAGCCCAAAACCCGGAAATCCGGGTGCCGTATTGGCCGCAGAGTCCATACAGAATCACTTGATTTGGGTTGAAAACTCCCCATTTTTTGCGTAGAAATGCACAATGCGGCCCTGTGCCGCTGAGGCTTTTTTTGCCACCCCGCCTGTCGTTAACGCCCCCCGGAGAATTATGAAACGCATATTGCTTTTTTTACTGACCAACATTGCCGTCGTGGCGGTGCTGGGCATTGTGGCCAGTTTGTTGGGCGTGAACCGCTTTCTGACATCCAATGGCCTGAACCTGTCGGCCTTGCTCGGCTTTGCGCTGATCATGGGCTTTGGCGGGGCGATTATTTCGCTGCTGATCAGCAAGCCCGTCGCCAAGTGGAGCGCCGGTGTGCGCGTCATCAACGGCCCCGATGGCCCGCAAAATGCCGACGAAGCCTGGATTGTCGAGACGGTGCGCAAGCTGGCTGAAAAAGCCCAGATCGGCATGCCCGAGGTCGGTATTTTTGAGGGCGAGCCCAACGCCTTCGCCACGGGCGCGTTCAAAAATTCGTCGCTGGTCGCCGTGACCACCGGCCTGCTGCAGGGCATGACCAAAGAAGAAATCGAAGCCGTGATTGCCCACGAAGTGGCCCACATTGCCAACGGCGACATGGTGACCATGACGCTGATTCAGGGCGTGATGAACACCTTTGTGGTGTTTTTGTCGCGCGTGATCGGCTATGCCGTGGACAGCTTTTTGCGCAAGGGCGACAACAACAACTCCGGCCCCGGCATTGGCTACTACGTCAGCACCATCGTGCTGGACATCGTACTGGGGTTTGCGGCGGCGATGGTCGTGGCCTGGTTTTCGCGGCACCGCGAGTTCCGCGCCGATGCGGGCGCAGCGCAGTTGATGGGCCGCAGGCAGCCGATGATGAATGCGCTGGCCCGACTGGGTGGCATGCAGCCGGGCGAGTTGCCCAAGGCGGTGGAAGCGATGGGCATCACCGGCGGCATGGGCAAACTGTTTGCCACCCATCCGCCGATTGAAGAGCGTATTGCAGCGTTGCAGAACGCACAGGGCTGATTTTTTAGCGAATTAAGCATGAAAAAAGGCGCTGGCGCAAGCTGCACGGGCACAAGCAGCTATTGAATAAATAGCAATTTCCCGCTCTAAAAGGCCGGCTATCATGGCCGGCCTTTTTTTTCAGGGGGCTTTGCTGGCGTCGGTTGGCATGGCGGGCGCTTCGGAAACTTCGGCAGTTTTTTCAGGCGTCGATTCCGGCACGCTGGCCGCAGCCGCATCGCCCACCTCAGTCGCTAAATCCGCAGCCTCAGCCTCAGCCTGAGCCGCAGCCTGAGCGCTCAACGCATCCTGGTTCGCGCGTGAGCGCTCCACCGCATAGATCACATCGTCGGGATTCATGCCGTACATGTCGGCAAATTCGGCGACGGTTTTGCCGCTCGCCTCAAACATCCGCAGCAAGGCATCGCGTTTGGCGGCTTGTTCGGCCAGTTCGGCAAAAGCCGCGTCGAGCAGGTCGGTGGACACTTCGTCTTGCTGGCGCACGCACAGTAAATAGTCTTCGCGGGCCAGTCCGGAGGCTTCAATCGCCTCAATCAGTTGCGCCTTCGCAAACGGCCGCAAGTCCTGGTTGGCGCGCGCCTGACGACGCCGGAACACTTCCATGATGGCGTGGTGGACATGCTCGGGCGCCACGGGTTCGACCGCATCGCCGTTCAGGTCATGGCGCGGCAAGCCAGAGGCGACGCTTTCCAGATAACGGGTAGAACGCGCATGCAGGCCGAGCGCGACCTTCAGCTCGTCGCGCTTGAACACGTCCGGGTGCAGAGCCAGCAAGTCTTGGAACACGCCGAGCTTGAGCGGCAGAAACTGCGCGCCAAACATCTTCGGGTACAGCGTGAACAGCTGGCGCAGCGCCGGATGCACTTCGCGCGGTGCGCGCGCCTGGGTTGGCTGCGGCTTGGCCTGTGGCCGGCCACGGCCGCCTTGCCGGCCCTGGCGTGGTGGGGCGGCGGTGGTGGCTTCAGCGGGGGCCGGCGTGGCATCGATTGCGGCGGGTGTGGGCAGGGTTTCGGTCATGGGTGGCTTGTGTCAGGTTGAGGTTTGAACGGCGCCTTGGCGCCGCTTTGAAAAACGGTGCGCCGGGCATTGCCCGGCGTTGCGGTGTGAAACCGTGAGGGCGAAGTATCCCCTATCCGGTTTATCAGCGGGTTCAGGCGTGGGCCAGACGGCCACTTTCGGCGTCTTGAAGCAGGCTGCGCGCCACGGCTTCGGCCACCTTGATGCCATCGACGCCGGCCGACAAAATGCCGCCCGCGTAACTCGCGCCTTCCCCTGCCGGGTACAGGCCGCGCACATTCAGGCTTTGCAGGTCGTCGCCCCGGCTCATCTTGATCGGCGACGAGGTGCGTGTTTCCACACCCGTCAACACCGCGTCATGGCGGTCGAAGCCCTTGATCTTCTGGCCAAAGGCCGGAAAGGCTTCGCGCATGGCGTCGATGGCATAGCGGGGCAGGGCAGACGACAGGTCGCCCATCGCCACGCCGGGCTTGTACGACGGCATGACATCGCCCAGGCCCGTGGACGCGCGTCCGGCCACGAAGTCGCCGACCAGCTGGCCGGGCGCTTCATAGGTGCTGCCGCCCAGCACGTAGGCATGGGTTTCGAGCTGGCGCTGCAGCTCGATGCCGGCCAGCGGATTGCCCGGATAGTCGCGCGGGTCAATGCCGACAACGATGCCGGCGTTCGCGTTGCGCTCATTGCGCGAATACTGGCTCATGCCGTTGGTCACGACGCGGCCCGTTTCTGACGTGGCCGCCACCACCGTGCCGCCGGGGCACATGCAAAAGCTGTACACCGAGCGGCCATTGCTGGCGTGGTGTACCAGTTTGTATTCCGCCGCGCCCAGCGCCGGGTCGCCGGCATGGCGGCCCCAGCGGGCGCGGTCGATCAGGCCCTGCGGATGCTCGACGCGAAAACCGATAGAAAACGGCTTGGCCTCGACATACACGCCGCGTGCATGCAGCATGGCAAAGGTGTCGCGCGCGCTGTGGCCGAGCGCCAGCACCACCTGGTCGGCGTGCAATTCGTAGCTCTGGCCGGTGGACTGGTCGAGCACGGTGAGGCCGCGAATGTGGCGGTTGTCCGGCCCGCCTTCAATCAGCACGTCAGTCACGCGCTGCTGAAAGCGGATCTCTCCGCCCAGCGCGATGATCTGCTCGCGCAGGTTCTCCACCACCTTGACCAGCTTGAAGGTGCCGATGTGCGGATGCGCCTCAAACAGGATATTGGCCGGCGCGCCGGCCTTGACGAATTCGTTCATCACCTTGCGGCCCAGATGGCGCGGGTCCTTGATCTGGCTGTAGAGCTTGCCGTCTGAAAACGTGCCCGCGCCGCCTTCGCCGAACTGCACGTTGGATTCCGGATTCAGCACATTTTTGCGCCACAGGCCCCAGGTGTCTTTGGTGCGTTCGCGCACCGTCTTGCCGCGCTCCAGCACGATGGGTTTGAATCCCATTTGCGCCAGCACCAGCGCGGCAAACATGCCGCACGGGCCAAAACCGATCACGACCGGGCGCAATGGCAGGCTGGCCGGCGCGTGGCCGACCGGCTGATAGGCCATGTCGGGCGTGGGGAAGATATGCGGATTGCCGGCGTGCGTGGTTAGCAGCTCGGCTTCCAGCGCGGCGCTCTCTAACGTCACATCGACGATGTAGACCTGCATGATCACGGCCTTGCGGGCGTCAAAGCTGCGTTTGAAAACAGTGACGCTCGCCAGTTCGGCGGGCTTGATGTGAAGGGTCTGGAGGATGGCATCGGGCAACGCGTTTTCAGCGTGCCCGAGCGGGAGTTTGATTTCAGTCAGTCGCAGCATGGTTGTCGTCCGGTTCGTGGCTTGTGGTTATCAAGCAGAAGGGCGTCATCATAAAACGTGCCGGGCGCGGGCCGGATGCAACGCCTGCGAGCCGCCGAGCGCTGTGCCAGACGTTTGGCGTCGCCGGAGCGCATGAATTTTCATTTTTTTTAGATGAAAACAGCTACTGGCGCATGATGCACGTGCGCCAGCAGCTATTTTATCGATAGCAAAAAGCGATCCGTGCTGCTGGTAACAGCGTCAGCGTCAGGCCGGGAAAAAGCCTTCCACCGACAAATAACGCTCGCCGGTGTCGTAGTTAAAGCCCAGCACGCGCGCACCGGCGGGCAATTCCGGCAGCTTTTGCGCAATGGCTGCGAGCGTGGCACCGGACGAAATGCCGACCAGCATGCCTTCTTCGCTGGCCGAGCGGCGCGCCATCTCGCGGGCCGGTTCGGCATCGACCTGGATCACGCCGTCGAGCAGGCTGACATCGAGATTTTTCGGAATGAACCCGGCACCCAGGCCCTGCAGCGGATGCGGCCCGGGTGCGCCGCCCGAGATGACGGGCGAGGCGCTGGGCTCGACCGCAAACACCTGCAACTGCGGCCAGGCGGCTTTCAACACGCGCGCGCAGCCCGTCAGGTGGCCGCCGGTGCCGACGCCGGTGATCAGCGCGTCCAGCCCGTCAGGAAAATCGGCCAGGATTTCCTGCGCGGTGGTGCGGGCATGAACGTCGGTGTTGGCAGGATTGTCGAATTGTTGCGGCATCCAGCTGTTCGGCGTGGCGGCGACCAGTTCCTGGGCTCGGGCAATCGCCGCTTTCATGCCGCCGGCACGCGGTGTCAGGTCAAAGCTCGCGCCGTAAGCCAGCATCAGCCGGCGACGCTCGACGCTCATGCTGTCGGGCATCACTAGCACCAGCTTGTAGCCCTTGACCGCCGCGACCATCGCCAGACCGATGCCGGTGTTGCCCGAGGTCGGCTCAATGATGGTGCCGCCGGGCTGCAGCGCGCCTGATTTTTCGGCGTCTTCCACCATCGCCAGCGCAATGCGATCCTTGATCGAGCCGCCGGGGTTGGCGCGCTCGGACTTGATCCATACATTCGCATCGGGGCCAAACAGGCGGTTGATGCGGACATGGGGTGTGTTGCCAATGGTGGCGAGGATGCTGTCGGCTTTCATGGGGGCTCCTTGTCTGTGTTGGGTGTTTTTGCGCCCTGCAGCGCACTGCCATAATAGAGAGGTGAAGCCTGCCAGACCGCCGCTGGTGCAATTTCCGAAAGGAAGCACTGGAGGAACGTCCGGACTGCACAGGACAGCGTAGGAGGTAATACCTCTCCACCGTGAGGTGAGGATCAGAGCAACAGAGACGAGCCGATTCAGTTCGGGTGAAACGGGCAATCTCTACGCGCAGCAACACCAAATAGGCCAGCGTTGACGTGGTTCCGCGGAGCTGGCGGGTAGGTGGCACCGAGCCGGGCAGGCGACTCCCGGCCCAGATTAATGGCGGTCACACGGGCAACCGAAAGGAAGTCCGGCGCACAGAATCCGGCTTATCGGCAGACTTCACACTTTTATATCGCCGCGCGCCCCTGCCAGGGCGCAGCCGCAATGCTGGCAGCTCAGTGCTGGACGTTCAGAGAACGGCCCAGGGCAAACACCGAATTGGGTGCCGTGGTGTAGACCGGCTGGGTCTTGGGCGCGGTGTAGACGCCGCGTTTGGCGGGCCTGGCCTCGATCTTGACGCCCTTGGCGCGCTGCTCGCTTGCCAACTGGCGCAGGCTGATGGACTGCATGTGCTCAAGCATCTTGGTGTTCAGCGTTGCCCACAAGTCCTGGGTCATCCATTGGGCTGAACCTTGCTCGCCCTGAAACGGTTTTTCGCCCGCGCCAACAGGCTGGGCCTGGCTTTCGACAGCGCCAATAATGTCGGCCACGGAAATACTCTCGCTGACACGGGCCAGCGTGTAGCCGCCACCCGGGCCACGGGTGCTTTCCACTAGCCGGTTCTGGCGCAGCTTGCTGAACAACTGCTCCAGGTAAGACACTGAAATCTGGTGGCGCGCGCTGATGTCGGCCAGCGAAATCGGGCCGGCATTGTCGCGAAGCGCAATGTCAATCATGGCAGTGACGGCAAAACGGCTTTTGGTGCTCAAACGCATGGTTATCTTTCCTTTGACCCTCAAAAAGTGGGGTGATACGCTCCACTATAGGAGCATTATTGCTTCGTGTAAATTCGTATTTGGCATGAATTCATTTCGGAAAAACCGAACTGTTTTTGTTTGAGCACCTTTTGTTGGAAAAGTTCTGAAAGGAATGGTTTTGTGAATTTCAAGCATCTCCACTATTTCTGGGTGACTGCCAAAGCCGGCGGCATCGTGCGCGCAGGCGAGCAATTGCACACCACGCCGCAAACCCTGTCCGGCCAGATCAAGCTGCTGGAGGCCTGGCTGGGGCGGCAGTTGTTTCGCAAAAGCGGACGCCAGCTGGAACTGACCGACGAAGGGCGGCTGGCGCTCGGTTATGCCGATCAGATATTCACCCTGGGCGCAGAAATGGAAACGGCGCTGCGCCAAGCCAGCGGGGGCCAGAAAACGCTGGAGTTTCGCGTCGGCGTGGCCGATTCGGTGGCCAAATCAGTGGTCTACCACTTGCTGGAGCCGGCGCTGGCCATGGCGCAGCCGGTGCGCCTGATTTGCAGCGAAGGCAAGTTTCCGGATTTGCTGGCCCAGCTGGCGCTGCACCGGTTGGACTTGGTGCTGGCCGACGAGCCGATGTCGGGCCGCGTCAGCATCAAGGCCTTCAACCATCCGCTGGGCAGCACGCCGATGAGTTTTTTCTGCACGCCTGCGCTCAAAGCCTTGCTCAAGGGTGATTTTCCGCACTGCCTGAACGATGCGCCGCTGCTTATACAAAGCGCGTCTTCCTCGGTGCGCGAACAGCTCGACAGCTGGTTTACCAAACACCAGATTCACCCCCACATCATTGGCGAGTTTGACGATGGGGCGCTGATGAAGGCCTTTGGGCGCGAAGGGCGCGGCATTTTCATGTCGGCCAGCGTGCTGGAGGCCGAAACGCGCACGCAGTACGGCGTGGAAGTGATTGGCCGGACTGACGAGATGGTGGAAGACTTTTTTGCCATCTCGGTCGAGCGGCGCATCACGCACCCTTGCGTAGCGGCCATTACCCAGGCGGCGCGGGGCCAGTTGCTGCACGACATGCACCGAAGAAACGCCTGAACCCAAAATCGGCTCACTGGCCGCTTCGCAGGCACTGCCTCTGGCGACCTCCACCCGGCGCGGGCAGAGGGGTTTTTGGGCCGTTCAGGTGAATGCCGGTTTACTTGGATGCGGCGGCGGCAGGTGCTGGCGCAGCGGCGGGCGCTGAACCGAAATACTGGGTGTAAATCTGGTTGTAGGTGCCGTCAGCCTTGATGCCGGCCACGCCTTTGTTGATTTTCTCCAGCAGCTCGGCATTGCCTTTCTTGACCGCGATGCCGTAGTGCTCAGAGGCAAAACTGCTGTCGGTAAGGGTCTTGAACTTCGAGTCGGGGTTGTTGTTGACATAGTGGACCACCACGCCGTTGTCGGCCACCACGGCATCGACGCCGCCGCTTTCCATTTCCTTCAGCGCCAGCGGCGTCGATTCAAAGCGTTTGACGTTGGGCGTGCTCTTGCCTTGCAGTTTGGTGATGACTTCGTCGCCGGTGGTGCCGTTTTGCACGCCGACCTTGAGGTTCTTCAGGTCGTCAAACTTGGTGATTTTTGAGTCCTTTCTGACGGCAATCAGCTGCTGCGCATCAAAGTAAGGCTCGGAAAAGTCCAGCGTCTGTTTGCGCTCGGGCGTGATCGTGATGGCGGACACCAGCAAGTCGCGGTCGCCTTGTGCGACTGAATTGAAAATGCCTTCCCAAGGGGTGTTCAGGAACTTCACTTCAATGCCGGCGTTTTTCGCAACGGCCTTCACCACGTCAATGTCAAAACCGACGATCTCGCCTTTTTCGTTTTGCGATTCAAACGGTGCGTAGGCGGCATCCGTGCCCACCACGTAGACCTTGGCGGCGGGTGCGGGCGCTGCAGCAGGCGCGCTGGCAGCGGCGCTGGGCGCGGGCGGCTCCTGCTTGCCGCAGGCTGCCAGCATAAGACCGGCCAGCACGATGCCAGTCGATTGAAGAAAGTGTCGCGTCGTGATGGTTGACATGGAGGCATCCTGTAAGGGTGAAAAGAGAGTCGTTTCATGAGCCTGAACCGCCAGGCTGCCAAATGACCGGTTAAAAGTATAAGGCGCTGCCTGTAAGTATTTGTTGCGCCCGCAGGCGCATGAGGGACTCAGGCGGCGCGCTGCAAGGCGTCGATCCGGTCGACATGCGCCTGCAGCGAACGCAGGGCGATGGGCCAAAGGCGCGGGTCGGTGTCGTCATAAGCCAGCGCCACCCAGTCCTGCAGCGTGCCGTCGGGCCGGGCCTGCATGGCCGCCGCCACCTTGGCTTCGCGTTTGAGGCGGTGCGCCCTGAGCTGGGCAATCGCCTGCGGGGCTTCACCCAGCACATGGCCGTGGGCAGGCAGGATGAAGTCGATCTGATGCTCGTTGCAGGCGCGGGTGAGCAGATCCAGCGAATCGAGGTACGCCGTCATCTCGCCGTCGGGCGGGCTGATGATGGTGGTGCTGCCGTTCAGGATGTGATCACCCGAAAACAGCAGGCCGTCTTCAACCAGCACGAAGCACGCATGGTTGGCGGCGTGGCCGGGCGTGAAAATAACCTTCAAAGTGTGCTTGTGCGCAATGCTGGCAAGCGTTAGCAGCTCATTATTTAATAGCGTCCGGTCGGGCATGAAATGCGAGTCGGCGCGCGCGGTGGCGGCAGACGGCAAACCCAGCACCGGCGGGCGCTGGGCGCACAGCGCCTGCAGCGGCTTGGCGCCGGGCGAATGGTCGGGGTGCGAATGCGTGCAGACGATGGCCTCAATGCGCCCGCCGGTCGCCGCGAACAGGCGCCCGATGTGCGCTGCATCGTCCGGGCCCGGGTCAATCACGATGTAGCCGGCGTCGGCGGTGCCGACGATGTAGCTGTTGGTGCCCGGCCCGGTCATGATGCCGGGGTTCGGCGCGGTCAGGCGCATGACGTTTTTCAGCAGCGCCACGGGGTGCTCGGATTGCCAGTCGAGCGAGTGCACGATCTGGCCGTCGGGCGAAGTCAGCGCCAGTTCGCCATAGGGCGAATCGTGCTCCATGTAGCGCGCATCCTGACCGCCCAGCAGGCCGGCGCGCGGGCAGGAAATCCACAGCGGCTTTTCCTGCGCGCAGGCGCTCAGCACGGCTTCGACACTGGCGTACTTTGCCAGCCGCTCCAGCGTGCGCAGGGTCGGAAAAATCATGAAAAACGTGCCGGCTTCGTGCCGCGCCAGCGCGTCCAGCGGGCGCACCCAGCTGGGCTCGAACTGCTCGGCTTCATCGGCCACCGGCGTCTGGCCTTCGGGCATGCGGGCGACCAAAAAGGGCACATCAAAGCGGCGCGGCAAATCGCGGTCGGTGACCCAGTGGGCCAGCGTGAACACGTCGGCACCGGCCAGCATCAAGCCGCGCGCCTGGCATTGCGCGGCAAACGGCGCTTGGCGGTCCAGCGCGGCGATGTCTTCCGTGCTGACATGGCGGCCGTCGGCATGGCGCGCCAGCAGCACGCCCAGTTCTTCAAAACTCTCGCGGATGGCGGCGATGGCCTGCGTCAGCTGCAAATCGCTTTGGCTCGCCCGGCGCGTGGACTGCGCATGGGCGGCGGTGTCAGCGGCGTCAATGCCGCCGCCCGGAAAGACGTAGGCGCCGGGCGCAAAACTGGCGCGCATGGAGCGCCGCGTCATCAGCACTTCGATGCCTTGCGGCGTGTCGCGCAGCAGCAGCACGGTGGCGGCGGGACGCAGGGGCGCGGGGTCGCGCTGCGGATAGAGGAGTTGGGTGGGTCTGACCATGGCCTGATTTTGCAGCGAAATGGCCGCACGAGGCTGCGTGCTGGCGAAGGCCGCCGAGACGATGCGGGAACGTGCCGGGTCGTACCCGCTTAAAGCGGCAAAACGGCCTTCGACCGGCCCCTGAAACTGGCCGGTCAGCACTTGCACGGCGAGGTTGTCAACCCGCTGTTGCATTGCCGCGAACCTGCGTGCCGGTTGCGCCCTAAGGCACAGCCACAACAGATAATCCGGCCATGCGAATCCGATTTACAAAAATGCAGGGTGCGGGCAACGATTTCGTGGTGCTCGACGAAACCCAAGGCTCTTTGGGGCTGACAACCGCGCACTACCGCTTTCTGGCCGACCGCCACTTTGGCGTGGGTGCCGACCAGATTCTGACGGTGCGGCCTTCGCCGGGCGAGGGGATCGATTTTGAATATGTGATCCACAACGCTGACGGCGGCGAGGTCGAGCAGTGCGGCAACGGCGCGCGCTGCTTCGTGCGGTTTGTGCGCGAGCAGGGGCTGACCGCCAAGGACGCCGTGAGGGTCAAGACGCTGGGCGGCATCATTGAGCCGCGTATGCAGCCGGATGGGCGCGTGACGGTCAACATGGGCGCGCCGGTGTTTGCGCTGGAGCGTATTCCCTTCAACCCGGCCGGTTTGACGCCCCACACCGCTGGTTTATGGAAAAAATGGCCGCTGGCGCTTGATGGACGGGTGCAAGCAGCTCCTGTTTTAGTAGCAGTGGTATCGATGGGGAATCCGCACGCGGTGCAGCTGGTGGACGATGTAGACACCGCGCAGGTCGCTGAAACCGGCCCGCTGATCGAGCACCATGCGGCTTTCCCCAAGCGCGTCAACGCCGGTTTCATGCAGGTGCTGTCGCGCAGCCAGATTCGCCTGCGAGTCTACGAGCGCGGTGCGGGCGAAACGCTGGCCTGCGGCACCGGCGCTTGTGCGGCGGTGGTGGCGGGCATCCGGCTGGGGCTGCTTGATTCGCGCGTCGAGGTGCAGACGCGCGGCGGCCGGCTGTCGATTGAATGGGCCGGCGCGCTGGATGCGCCCGTCTTGATGACCGGCCCGGCCACCACCGTGTTTGAAGCCGAGATTGAAATTCCCGACACGCCTTGATTCCCTTGGGGTTTGCCGGCGTGCGTGCGCAGCGGTTAACAGCGTTAAAAAAATGGAGACAATTTCGACATGAACCCTGCCCAAGCCCCCATGACTGAAGACGATATTGCCGACTTTCTGGTGACCACACCGGAATTTTTCGAGCGCCACGCCCAGCTGCTGGCTTCTGTGCAACTCTCCAGCGGGCATGGCGACCGCGTCATCAGCCTGCAGGAACGTCAGGCCGCCATGCTGCGCGAAAGAATCAAGGAGCTGGAGAGCCGGGTGGCCCAGATGATTCACCACAGCCAGGACAACCTGGTGATTGCCGGCAAGCTGCAGTCCTGGACGCGTAGCCTGCTGCAGACAGCGCAGGCGAGCGCGCTGCCTGACGCCATCGTGCAGGGCCTGGTCAGCGAATTCCAGATTCCGCAAGCCGCCATCAAGGTGTGGGGTGTCGGTGATGCGTATGTCGATGCGTCGTTCGCCAGTGAAGTCAGCGGCGATGTGCAGGCTTTTGCGGCGTCTTTGACGACGCCTTATTGCGGGCCCAACGCCGCCTTTGAAGCTGCCCGCTGGTTGCCCGAGCCTGCTCAGGTGCAGTCGCTGGCCCTGATTGCGCTGCGAACCTGCACCGATGCGCCGGTTTCGGGCCTGCTGGTGCTGGCGTCGCCCGATGGCCAGCGTTTTCACAGCGGCATGGGCACTGACTTTCTGGAGCGCCTGGGTGCGCTGGCCGGCGCGGCACTGTCGCGCCTCCATGCGCCTGTGGCTTTGGCCGCAAGCTGAACCGAAGCGATGAAGGCTTTGCCGCCCCCCGCAGACGCTGCACCGCAAGAACTCCAAGCGCCCGACCCGCTGGTGGCGCGCTACCTGGACTACGTGCGGGTTGAAAAGCGGCTGGCCCAGCGCACGGTCGAGCTGTACACCGCCGACCTGCAAAAGCTGCAGACCAATGCGCGCAAGGCCGGTGTGGCGCTGACGCAGGTCAAGCACACGCACTTGCGGCGCTGGGTGGCGCAAATGCACAGCGGCGGGCGCAGCGGACGCGGCATTGCGCTGATTCTGTCGGGCTGGCGCGGCTTTTACACCTGGCTGGGCCGCGAAGGCTTGGTGCCGGGCAACCCGGTGCAGGACGTGCGTTCGCCCAAGGCCGCCAAGCCGCTGCCCAAGGCGCTGAGCGTTGATGAAGCGGTGCAGCTGGCCAGCTTTACCGCCGACGCCAGCGACAAAGGCCCTTTTCTGGAAGCGCGTGACCAGTGCATCACCGAACTGCTGTACAGCTGCGGGCTGCGCATCGGCGAACTGGTCGGGCTGGATGTGCAGGCCAGCGGCAAGGCGCGCGGCTGGATCGACATGGACGGGGGCGACGCCCACGTGCTCGGCAAGGGCGAGAAACGGCGCAGCGTGCCCGTGGGCGGTGCGGCGCTCAAGGCGCTGCAGCAGTGGCTGGCGGTGCGCAGCCTGTGGGCGCGGCCGGGCGCACCCAGCGGCGAAGCGCTGTTTATCAACCAGCGCGGCACCCGGCTCACGCCGCAGCACATTCGCGTGCGGCTCAAGCAGCGCTCGCAACAAGCCGGACTCGCCACGCCGGTGCATCCGCACATGCTGCGCCATTCGTTTGCCAGCCATGTGCTGCAGTCCAGCGGCGACCTGCGCGCGGTGCAGGAGTTGCTGGGACACGCCAACATCACCACCACGCAGGTCTACACCCGGCTCGATTTTCAGCATCTGGCCAAGATTTACGATGCCACGCATCCGAGAGCGATTTCGGACGGCGCGGGCGCGAAAGCCAAGCCGCCGCTGGTCATTTCAAAGCCTGAAAAGCCGGAGTAGGGCGCATTGCCCGCAGGGCTTGCCGGCGGTGTTGGCAAGGGCCGGTTTTTCTCGCCCGCAGCCCGTGACCCGCAGCCCGTGACGCGCAGCCGCGACAATAGCGCCATGAACATTATTCGCCTGAAAGACGGCAGGGAACGCTCCCTGCTGCGCCGCCATCCCTGGGTTTTTGAGGGTGCCATCGACAGCGGCGGCGCTGATTCCGGCGAAACCGTGCGCATCGAAAGCCATGCCGGCCAGTTCCTGGGCTGGGGCGCGTTCAGCCCAAGCTCCAAAATCCGCGTCCGCGTCTGGAGTTTCAACGAAGCGCAGCCCATAGATGCTTCGTTTTTCATAGCGCGTATCGCCCAGTCCATATGCGCAAGAAGCTTGTTTGATATAAAAAGTGACGGCGTGCGCCTGATTCACGGCGAATCTGACGGCCTGCCGGGCCTGGTCGTCGACCGCTACGCCGACACGCTGGTCGCGCAGTTTTCCAGCTGCGGCACCGAAAGATGGAAAAGCGTCATCGTTGACGCGCTGCTGGCGCAGACCGGTTTGACGCGCCTGTATGAACGCTCGGATGCCAGCGTGCGCACACTCGAAGGCCTGCCCGAGGCCACCGGCTGGCTCGCCGGTTCGGGCGACACCGGCATCGTCATCACCGAACACGACTGGAAACTCAGCCTGGACGTGGCAGAAGGCCACAAGACCGGCTTTTACCTCGACCAGCGCGACAGCCGCCAGAAGTTTGCCGCCTATGCGCGCCGGCTGCAGTTCAAGGACGTGCTGAACTGCTACTGCTACACCGGCGGCTTCACGGTGGCCGCGCTGGCCGGCGGCGCGGCGCATGTCACGTCGATCGACTCGTCCGGCCCGGCCATCGAGCGCGCTAAAGCCAATGTCGCGTTGAATGGTTTCGACGCCAGCCGCACCACCATGCTGGATGCCGACGTGAATGCGTCGCTGCGCCAGTATGTGAAAGACGGCCGTACGTTCGACGCCATCGTGCTCGACCCGCCAAAGTTTGCGCCCACCGTGAACCATGCCGAGCGGGCCGCCAGAGCCTACAAAGACATCAACCGGCTGGCGTTGTCTTTGCTGGCGCCGGGCGGCGTGCTGTTCACCTATTCGTGCTCGGGCGGCATCAGCGCCGATTTGTTCCACAAGATCGTCGCCTCGGCTGGAACCGACGCCGGCGTGGACGCGTTTATTTCCGAACGCATGGGCGGCGCGCCTGATCACCCGATGACGGTGGCTTTCCCCGAAGGCGAGTACCTTAAAGGCTTGGTACTGATCAAACGGACTGTCAACTAGCCGTTTTTTTATCAAATCAGCCTCTTGCGCATAGCAGACGTGCGCTGGCAGCTATTAAAATTATAGTAATTTTTGGCGCTGTTGTTTAGCTTGCCACGCCAAGGCCACAGAGCGTATGAACCCTTGGGTCTTGAAGGAGTGCTTAAAGGCCCCAGCTTGGTGAATGCATCGGACGCTGCCTGCACCGCACCGTATTTCAGTCTTCAGTTTTTGAGGTAACCACCATGAGCTTGATTCCCGTCACCATCCTTACCGGCTTTCTGGGCTCGGGCAAAACCACGTTATTGAAGCGCATCCTGACCGAAGCCCACGGCCAGAAGATCGCCGTGATTGAGAACGAGTTCGGTGAAGAAAACATCGACAACGAAATCCTGGTCAACGACACGCAGGAAAACATCATCCAGATGAACAACGGCTGCATCTGCTGCTCGATCCGCGAAGACCTGCGCGAAACGCTGCAATTGCTGGCAGCCAAAAAGCGCAAGGGTCAGCTGGACTTTGACCGCGTTGTGATCGAGACCACCGGCCTGGCCGACCCCGGCCCGGTGGCGCAAACCTTTTTCATGGACGAGGAAATCGCCGAGCAATACCTGCTCGACTCCATCCTGACGCTGGTCGATGCCAAGCACGCCCAAACCCAGCTCGACGACCGCCAGGAAGCGCGTCGCCAGATTGGTTTTGCCGACCAGATTTTCATCAGCAAGACCGACCTGGTGGCCGAGGACGAAGTCAAGGCGCTGATGAGCCGGTTAACGCAAATGAATCCGCGTGCCCCGCAAAAAGCCGTTCATTTCGGCGAGGTGGCGATTGCCGATGTGTTTGATTTGCGCGGCTTCAACCTCAACGCCAAGCTCGACATCGACCCTGATTTCCTCAAGGCCGATGCGCCGCACGACCATGACCATGACCACCACGACCATGTGCACGGCGAGCAGTGCGACCATCCTTCGCATGCGGCTGAAAGCGGGCACCACCATCACCATGACGACGATGTAAAAAGCTTCGTTTTTCGCTCCGACAAACCTTTCAGCCCGGCCAAGCTGGAAGATTTTCTGGGCGCAGTGGTCAACATCTACGGCCCGCGCATGCTGCGCTACAAAGGCGTGCTGAACATGGAAGGCACCGACCGCAAGGTGATTTTCCAGGGCGTGCATCAGCTGATGGGCAGCGATTTGGGCCCGGCCTGGGCGCAGGGCGAAGTGAAAACCAGCAAGATGGTCTTTATCGGTATCGACTTGCCCAAGGATATTTTCCTGCAGGGGCTGGAGCAATGCCTGGTTTGAGGTCGGCCAAGCCTGCGCAGGCAACGATGAGTCAGAACAAAAAGCCAGCTTGAAACTGGCGCGCTTTATTTCTTTTTAGGGCACGGCTGGGCGCTGCAGTGGGCGCGTCCGGTTAACCGTTACAATCGCGCGCCGATCAAAATACCCGGAAATCCGAATCGGGAGGCCTGCCAAAAAGAAAGTCTGTTCATCAAACGGGCTGAAGTCGCGTTAAAGTGGCATTTGAGCGGGATCGGCTCAGACACACACCAGTTCATCTGGCACCAGGTAGTAGGGCCGGATTGCCCAAAGCAGTCCGGCAAAGAAACGGTCAGGGATCTCTCCCAAAGCCGGTTCCTAGAGGAGATATTGAGTGAACGCCCCAGAGAAAAAAACCAAAACGTCTGCCCAGGCTGCGGTAAAACCAGTATCCACAACGGCCGCCAAAACGGTGGCTGAACCTGTCAGGAAAGTAGCTGCCCCGGCGGCCAAAGCCGTCAAGGTTGTCAAGGCTTCCCCGGCTCAAGCATCGGCAGGCGCCGCTGTGCGCATGGATTCCGCGCCGCTCAAGCCCGGCCGCAGAAGCTCGGCCCGCACGGCCATCCAGACCCCTGTATCTGCCCCCATGCTTCCCACCTATGCGCCTGACGCCGCCAAAGCCAGTTATTCCACGATGACCGAACGCGTCATCGCGCCGCCCGTCCAGGCCGCTGCCCCCAAAGACCCGCAGCTTGCGAACAACTGGAAAACCAAACCTGCCAACCAGCTGAGCGACGCGGAAATCAAGGCAATGCCGGATTCCGAGTACATGAATGATGCGCAGCTGGCATTTTTTCGCCACAAGCTCTCGGTGCTCAAGCAGGAAATCCATGCCAGCGCGGGACAAACCACGGAACACCTGCGTGAAGACGCCGCCATCGTGCCCGATCCGGCAGACCGCGCCACCATTGAAGAAGAGCATGCGCTTGAATTGCGAACCCGCGACCGGGAGCGCAAGCTGCTCAAGAAAATCGAGCAGTCAATTGCCCGCATTGATTCAGGTGACTACGGCTATTGCGACGAAACCGGCGAGTCAATTGGTGTGGGCCGGCTGATTGCCCGACCTACGGCCAATTTGTCTCTTGAAGCGCAGCAGCGTCGTGAACTCAAGCAAAAAATGTTTGGGGATTGATTTTTCAACTGCGTCGTAACGCTTTTACTGGCTGGCCATCATGTCCAAAGACGATACCGCTCCAGGCTTGTTGTCCAAGCTCGTCAAGTTCGTACGCAATCCGGCGACAAACTGGACTGAGCTTGATTCCGTTGGAGGGGAAAAAAACGATTCGGTCAACAAGGAGTTGCTCAAAGAGATGATTGAGCGTAAACGGCGCAACGATTTCGTGCGTAAGCGCGAATTTGACATGTTGCGCAATTTGCGCAAGCTCGAAGCAGCGCAGGCCAATATGCCCAATGAGGCTTCCGACAGGCCTTCTTTCTTCCAGAGCAGCATGACTTCGCCGACTGATGCGCGGGCTGTAACGCTCAAGAAAATTGATGACATTGAAGCCCAGATGTCGATGCAGTGGTGGAAAGGCAATAACCAGACTCCCTCTGACAAGTCCTCCAGGACCGAGCCGCCGAAAGCCCAGGACGCATCGCTGGACAGTTTGATGCCTGTCGCTTATCAGCCCACGATGCCGGCAGGACTTGACACTCTCGCACCCACAATGGCGCCAGCGGAAGAGCCGATGCTGAAAGATCTGCTGGCCGGCTTGCCCCAAGCGCCTAGCAAGCCCGGCAAGCCTGAACTGCGCGGCAGCATGGAGGCTTGGGACAGTGGCGCCCTGGCATTGAGTCCTTTGCTGTCTTCGGAGCCCGTGACCCTTCCCGGGCCGCGTGTGATTGAGCACGATGCTGAGCTTGAGGAAGCCGCCATTTTGTTTGCCAACGGCGACGACGCCGCTGCAGAAGCCGGTTTGCTCGAAATTCTTGCGCTAGGCGCGCTTCGCGCAGAACATGTAGAGACCTGGCTGACCCTGTTTGACCTGTACCGCGTAATCGGCGAGCAAGACAAGTTCGAAACATCCGCTATTGAATTCGCCGTGCGCTTTGGCCGCTCCGCGCCGCAGTGGTTCTCCTTGCCAGACATGGTGAAGGCGATTACAAAACCTGTTGAAAAGGTGGCGCAGGGGGCTGCTGCCGACTGGATTTGCCCTTCTGTTGTGGGAATGCAGACGGTCGGCGCACTCAATGCGGCTATTTCCCGTGCCTCCATGCCGTGGCGCCTGGACTGGCGTAACCTCAAGACCATAGAGACTTCAGCGCTGGAGCCTTTGTATAAGGTGTTCAGCCACTGGGCAAACCACCCGGTGCAGTTGCGCTTCATGGGCGATGCAAAACTGCAAAAAGTGCTGCTTGACACAACGCCGTCAGGGGAACGTGCCACCGATCAGAAGTGGTGGTTATTGCGGATGGAACTGTTGCGAGTCATTCATCGTCCTGATGACTTTGAACTGGCCGCGCTTGATTTTTGCGTGACTTATGAGGTGTCGCCGCCCGCATGGGACAGCGCAGTGTGCGAATACAAATCGCTCGATGAAGTAGATGCCATAGGCCGCTCAACCATTATTGGCGAGCCGTCCAGCGAGCCCGTGAATTCCACTTTCAACTTCCCGATGGAGGGCGACTCCATTCAGGACTGGCTGTCGAGCATGCCTGCGAGCCGTTTCTTGTCGGTGGAACTCTCTGGCGAGATACAGGGTCATGCAGTCGCTGTGCTGGACAGGCTGGAGGCCAGCCTCACGGGGGCTGACATCATGCAGATATCTTGCGCCAAGCTCATCCGTGTCGATTTTTCGGCCGCAGGCATGCTGCTCAATTGGGTGTCTGCCCGACAGGCTGAAAAACGCTCCATCGAGTTTTCAGACGTCAATCGCCTGATTGCAGCTTTCTTTAATGTCATTGGAATCACTGAATATGCCAGAGTGGTGGTTCGCAACGACTGATGTGCTGCTTTGCGAAACCCATGCTGTCAATGGCGAAAAAGGGTGTTTGGGTTGATAGAGAAGTGGGAAGTGAACGCTCCAGCTTCTCACTCGTAAATGACCTTAGGCGATGCAATCAATTAAAGTTTTTTCTGCTTTGTTTCAAAAATAACATCTAGTCTTGATTTCGCATAAAAATTCAGGCCTCAGCGGCAAGCTCTTTTCGCCTGAAAATCATCTGTACTGTTCGCCCGCCACGATGGCAGTCCAAAAGCTGACTTTTTGAGTCGGGATATCTGAAGCGCTACACTTTTAATAGCTGCTTGCGCTTATCCATCATGGATTAATTGCATAAATTAACATACACAGGTTAACAAACCTGTGCTGATTTTTTTCAGTAGAGGACGCAAAAATTTTATCTCCAGAAAAATTACGACTGTGCATTTGAATATGGGTTTTGAAAATACGCATTATTTTTAAGGCTTAACTTCCGATATACGCGCAAAGTAGTTAATCAAGAGCATGTTTTAAGGTATCTGACCTCCTTCACATTTTTTTTCTAAGTTATTGGTTCCATTGAAAGAGTTTGTTTCAGATTCAGGCCCGATAATCAGTTCCCTGATACAGTGGGAAAATGTGGAGATTAGTGGTGAAAAGTGTTGGGTAGAAGGCTTTAAACGTGTTTCAAGGTGCGTCATCTCTAGCGCTCGATGCAAAAGGGCGGCTCTCCATTCCTGTGCGCCATCGTGACATGCTGGGCGCGAGCCGTTCTGGTCAATTCACCATCACTAAACACCCGCACGGCTGCCTCATGATTTTTCCGTTCAGCGAATGGGAGAAATTCCGTGAGCGCATCGCTTCCCTTCCCATGCAGGCCCAGTGGTGGAAGCGGATTTTTTTGGGTAATGCCATGGATATGGAAATGGATGCGACAGGTCGCGTCCTGGTTTCGCCTGAATTGCGCAAGGCGGCAGGTATCACCAGGGATTCGGTTTTGTTGGGAATGGGCAGTTACTTTGAGCTCTGGGATGCTGCGACTTACGCCGCCCAGGAAGCCGAACAAATGAAGGGCGAAATGCCCGATGTTTTTAAAGATTTTTCTTTCTGAAAGTAGATGGTGAAGGGCACATGGATACACCGCACCGTCCTGTTGAACGAAGCCATCACGGCGCTTCAGCTCAATCCGGACGGACATTACATCGATGCGACTTTTGGCCGTGGTGGACACTCACGCCTGCTGTTGTCGCAACTCTCGGCGCTCGGACGTCTCACTGCTTTCGACAAGGATCTTGACGCCATTGCGGAGGCGCAATCCATCAATGACCCACGGTTTTCAATCCGTCATCAGGGCTTCATGCATCTGGGCGAGTTGCCGCCAGCCAGTGTGGCCGGTGTGCTGCTGGACCTGGGCGTAAGTTCGCCCCAGATCGACAACCCGGAGCGCGGTTTTTCCTTTCGCAATGAAGGTCCGCTGGATATGCGCATGGATACCACGCGCGGACAAAGCGTGGCCGAGTGGCTGCAGGATGCTTCCATTGAGTCCATGACCGAAGTAATTCGTGATTATGGAGAGGAGCGCTTTGCCGGACTGGTGGCCAGGGCGATTGACCGGTACCGGGCGTCGCATGGGCCCCTTCAAACCACGGCCCAACTGGCTGATGTTGTGGCCAGTGCGGTCAAGACCCGCGAGCCAGGCAAGGATCCGGCGACGCGCACTTTTCAGGCGCTGCGGATTTTCATCAACGCGGAGCTCGAAGAGTTGCAGCAAGCGCTGGCAGCTTCGCTCAAGGTATTGCAGCCCGGCGGCCGTCTGGTGGTGATCAGTTTTCATTCGCTTGAAGACCGCATCGTCAAGCAGTTCATGGCAACCCACTCGCGTGAAGTGTATGACCGACGCGCCCCCTTTGCGGCCCCGAAAGCCATGCAACTCAAGGCCTTGGGCCGCACAAAACCGAGCGCAGAGGAAGTGGCCGGTAATCCGCGTTCGCGCAGCGCCGTGATGCGAGTGGCGGAGCGTACGGGGGAAGCGGCATGAACAGTTTCAGCTTTCAAATTGTTGGTGGCGGGGACTTTTCAACCGTAATTCAGCGAGGCTTTAAATGGCCCGCCTGAATTTTGTGCTGTTGCTGGCGGTGCTGGTGAGTGCCCTGTATCTGGTGCATACCCAGTACGAGTCGCGCCGTCTTTATGTTGAACTTGAAAAGGCGGCTGCACAAAGCCGCAAGGTCACCACCGAGCACGAGCGCCTTCAGGTCGAAAAACGCGCTGAAGCGATTCCGCTGAAAATTGAAAGTCTTGCCCGGGATAGGCTGAAGATGCGTGCAGCCACCCCTGCCATTACTGAATACGTAAAGTACAGACCGGCTGCCGGTGTAGCTGCTGCTGCGCAGAAAGCGCGCAATGAGTAAGAGCGTCCTTTATACCTCCAGCCCTTTGCTGGCCAGCAAAACACCTGTCTGGCGCAGTCACTTCATTGTGATCTGCATTGCAATTGGTTTTGCAGGGCTGGCCGTCAGGGCGGCCTATATCCAGGTCTATGCCAATGCGTTTTTTCAGCGTCAAGGGCAGGTTCGATTTGCCCGAACCCTGGAGTTGCCTGCCAATCGGGGGCGCATCCTTGACCGCAATGGTCTGATTCTGGCTTCAAGTGTGCCGGCCTCCAGCATATGGGCCATACCCGACGATGTGAAGGCAACTCCTGCCCAACTCGCAGAGCTGGCCAAGCTGCTTGAAATGCCTGTGGCCGAACTTAACAAGAAGTTCAGTGATGAAGACAAGACCTTTGTCTGGGTCAAACGCCAGCTTGAACAACCTGTGGCCCAAAAAATCCATGCACTGGGCATTCCCGGTATTCACCAGACTAAAGAGTACAAGCGTAAATACCCGGAAGGCGAAACCATCGCGCATATAGTCGGTTTCACCAATGTTGAAGACAAGGGACAAGAAGGCATTGAGCTGACCTTTAACAAAGATCTTTCCGGCAAGGCGGGTTCGCGGCGGGTGATCAAAGATCGGTTGGGTCGTATCGTCGAGGGCGTTGGCGAGCAGGTGCTGCCGGTTGATGGCAAGGACATTCAACTCAGTGTTGACAGCAAGGTGCAGTTTTTTGCTTATCAAAAGCTGCGCGACGCGGTGATTGCGCGCAAAGCCAAGGCTGGCAGCGTGGTCGTGATCGACACCATCACGGGCGAGGTGCTGGCGCTGGCCAACTACCCGAGTTACATCCCCGACAAACGTCAGAATCTCACCGGCGAGCAGTTGCGCAACCGGGCAGTCACCGATACCTTCGAGCCGGGCTCGACGATGAAGCCGATCACCGTGGCGATGGCGCTGGAGGCCGGCCGCATCAAGCCGCAAACCGTCATTGATACCTCGCCGGGCCGCTTCAGCATTGGCGGTTTCACCATCAAAGATACCCACAACTATGGCCAACTGACCGTGGAAGGGGTGATTCAGAAGTCCAGCAACGTCGGCGCCCTGAAAATTGCCCAGAAGATGACACCGCACGAGATGTGGGACACCTATGTCGCCCTCGGGTATGGGCAAAAACCAAAGATTGAGTTTCCGGGTGCAGTGACCGGGCGGCTACGGCCCTGGAAAACCTGGCGGCCGGTCGAACAAGCCACTATGTCTTACGGCTACGGGTTGTCGGCTTCGCTGTTCCAGATGGCGCACTCTTACACCTCTTTTGCGCATGATGGAGAAATCATTCCGGTCACCATGCTCAAACACAGTGAACCTGCCGTGGGTGTCAAGGTGTTTTCTGCCGAGAATGCGCGTGCTGTGCGCCGCATGCTGCAGATGGCTGCAGCACCGGGCGGCACGGGACAGTTGGCACAAACGGTGGGTTATTCGGTCGGCGGCAAGTCAGGCACCGCCCACAAGCAGGTTGGAAAGGGCTATGCCAGCAACAAATACCGCGCATGGTTTACCGGCATGGCGCCTATTGAGTCACCGCGCATCATCGTCGCGGTCATGATCGATGAGCCCAGTGATGGCAAGTATTTTGGCGGTATTGCCGCCGCACCCGTATTCAGCGAAGTGGTGCAGCAGACGCTGCGCATGATGGGCGTGCAGCCTGACATAAGCGTCAAGCCACAAATCATCACGCAGGCTGTCGAGGAGTCGTTTTGAAAATCCATCAACTTCACACGCCTGAAGAGGCTGCCCGCTGGTTGCAGGAACGTGTCACCGGCACACTTTCGGCTGACAGCCGAAAACTGGCCCTCGGTGACGGCTTTATCGCCTGGCCTGGCGCAGCCACCGATGGCCGCAAGTATGTCAACGCAGCTTTGGAGGCAGGTGCTGCCGCCTGTCTGGTCGAGTATATGGGTGCGCAGGCTTACGGTTTCAGTGACGACCGGGTGGCGACTTATGAAGGCCTCAAGACGGCGACGGGTCTGGTTGCCGCCGCCTATTTTGGCGCGCCCAGCGAACATTTGCAGGTGACAGCTATCACCGGCACCAACGGCAAGACCTCTACCGCCTGGTGGCTTGCACAGGCACTGGATCGGCTTGGCCGCAAGTGCGGCGTAGTTGGCACCCTGGGCGTCGGTCAGCCCGGCGCGATGGTCTTCAATGGCTTGACGACGCCTGACCCTGTGCTGTTGCAGCAGCAATTAAGACGTTTTGTGGATGAAGGTTTTGTGGCCTGTGCGCTGGAGGCGTCTTCTATCGGCCTGGAGGAGCGACGCCTGGAGGGAACACGCATCCGGCTGGCTGTCTTTACCAACTTCACGCAAGATCATCTTGACTATCACGCGTCCATGACGGATTACTGGCAGGCCAAGAAAATGCTGTTCAGCTGGCCGGGTCTGCAGGCCGCCATCATCAATATTGACGATGTCAAGGGCCTTGAACTGAGTGCTGCGCTGGTAGGTGCGCCAGTGGATGTCTGGACTTTTTCATGCACTGATCTTGCGCGGCTGCAGGCTCAGGCTATTTGTCATGGCGCCCATGACTTGAGTTTCGAGGTGGTTGAGGGCGCCGAGCGTCACCGCATTTCGACACCGATGGTCGGCCTCTACAACGTCTCCAATTTACTCGGTGTAGTGGCCAGTCTACGGGCAATGAACATATCGCTGGCTGATGCAGTCAATGCTTGCGCGGACTTGTTGCCAGTGCCTGGCCGAACGGAAACCCTGACAGTGCCCGGGCAGCCCTTGGTCGTCATTGATTACGCACACACGCCTGATGCCCTTGAAAAGGTATTGATGGCGCTCAAGCCGGTTGCACTGAGCCGGGGCGGGCGACTGTGGTGTGTCTTTGGTTGTGGCGGTGACCGCGATGCCAGCAAACGTCCTTTGATGGCGGCCATAGCAGAAAAAAATGCTGATCAGCTCGTGGTGACCAGCGACAACCCGCGCACCGAAGACCCACACGTCATCATTGACCAGATGCTTCATGGCTTGAGTTATCCCGACGCGGCACTGGTGCAGGCCGATCGCGCTGCCGCCATTGCCCACGCCCTGCGCCTGGCGCAAGCGGGTGATGTGGTGCTGCTGGCCGGCAAAGGGCATGAAAATTATCAGGACATAAAAGGTGTGAAGTTTGCGTTTTCTGACCGGGATCAGGCGCAAGCTGTCTTGGCCACCCTGCAGGCAGTAGCTTTGCATGAGGTGACCGCATGATGCGCTTGCAACAAGCCCAGGACTGGTTGCCAGCAGCACGGCTGGTCGGCGACGGCCATGTCATGCCCGTGCGCGTACACACCGACACGCGCAGCGTGCGGGCGGGCGACCTGTTCGTGGCGCTCAAGGGTGAGCATTTCGATGCCCATGAATTTCTGGCGCAAGCCAAGGCTCAAGGCGCAGTAGCTGCCATTGCGCAGGGCGGTTTGCACGACGCAGGTCTGTCAGGTCTTGAAGTGGCTGACACCAAAGTCGCGCTGGGCCAGCTGGCTGCCGCCTGGCGCTCACAATTCAGCCTGCCGCTGATTGCCGTTACCGGAAGCAACGGGAAAACCACGGTGACCCAGATGATCGCGTCCATTTTGCGGGGCTGGAAACCGGAGGGCGCTTTTGCCACCGAAGGCAACTTCAACAACGATATTGGCGTGCCCTTGACGCTGCTGCGTTTGCGTGCAGAGCATCAGGCGGGCGTTGTCGAGCTGGGCATGAATCATCCGGGTGAAATTGCCGGGCTCGCTGCCATGACCCGGCCCACGGTCGCGCTGGTCAACAACGCACAGCGTGAACACCTGGAATTCATGGCAACGGTGGAAGCCGTCGCGCTGGAAAACGGTGCTGTGCTGGCCTCACTGGACGCGAACGACACCGCTGTTTTTCCTGCGGACGATGATTACACCCCTGTCTGGCGCATGCTGGCCGGCAATCGCCAGACGCTGACTTTTGCACTCACTGCGCCAGCCGATGTCACTGCCAGCGCCCACTGGACAAACAATGGGTGGCAGGTAAAAGCCCAAACACCTTCGGGCGTGCTCGAATTTGCATTGCACATCGCCGGCCGGCATAACGTCAAGAATGCACTGGCTGCAACAGCCTGCGCGCTGGCGGCGGGCATCCCGCTGGACTGCATCGCCGCTGGTCTGTCGGCATTCGTGCCTGTCAAGGGGCGTTCCCGCGCCTTGTCGGTTGCGCTACAGGGCCGTACGCTGACGCTGATTGATGACACCTACAACGCCAATCCTGACTCCATGCAAGCCGCTATCGAGGTGCTGGCCGAGTTGCCCGGACCGCGCTTGCTGGTCATGGCTGACATGGGTGAAGTGGGCAGTCAAGGGCCGCAGTTTCATCACGAAGCCGGCCGCAACGCCTGTGCGCTGGGCGTCGAAAAACTCTTCACGCTCGGTGAGCAGTCGCAAAGCGCCAGCACTGCTTTTGGCGAAGGACGCCACTTCAATGACATCGCTGAACTGACAGCTGCCGTCGTGGCAGCGCTGCCACAAGTTGCCAGCGTATTGGTGAAAGGTTCGCGGTTCATGAAGATGGAGCGCATCGTTCAGGCCGTGATGGACGCTGGCGACGATTTACAACAAGACAAGAAAGAGCTTCATGCTGCTTAGTTTGGCCCAGTGGCTGCAAACGATATCGCCTGAATGGGGGTTTTTGCGTGTATTTCAGTACCTGACTTTGCGCGCGGTGATGGCGGCGCTGACTGCATTGCTGATTGGCCTGCTGGCGGGTCCCTTCGTGATTCGCCGGCTCATCGCGCTCAAGATTGGCCAGCCGATTCGCGAATACGCCATGCAGACGCACCTGAGCAAAAGTGGTACGCCCACCATGGGCGGCGTGCTGATTTTGTTATGCATCGGTATTTCTACCTTGCTCTGGTCTGATTTGTCCAATCGCTTTGTCTGGATTGTGATGATCGTCACGCTGGGGTTTGGCGCCATTGGCTGGGCCGATGACTGGCGCAAGGTGGTGCTCAAAGACCCGGAAGGCATGCGCTCGCGTGAAAAATACCTCTGGCAGTCAGTCATTGGCCTGCTGGCAGCGCTTTATCTGGTGTTCAGCATTTCAGAAAGCTCCAACATCCGCGTGCTGGAGCTCTTTGCAAGCTGGGTTCAGTCCGGTTTTGATGTCAACTTGCCGCCCAAGGCGGGTCTGCTCGTTCCCTTTGCCAAGGAAATCAGTTATCCGCTGGGTATTTTTGGCTTCGTGATTTTGACTTATCTGGTGATTGTGGGCTCCAGCAATGCCGTCAACCTGACTGACGGGCTCGACGGGCTGGCCATCATGCCGGTGGTCATGGTCGGTTCGTCGCTGGGCGTCTTTGCCTATGTGACCGGCAGTTCTGTTTATTCCAAATATCTGCTGTTTCCGCACATTCCCGGTTCGGGCGAGTTGCTGGTTTTCTGCGCGGCAATGGCGGGTGCCGGCCTGGCATTTTTATGGTTCAACACGCACCCGGCGCAAGTTTTTATGGGCGATGTGGGCGCGTTGGCACTGGGCGCAGCGCTGGGAACCATCGCCGTCATCGTGCGGCAGGAAATCGTGCTGGCCATCATGGGCGGTATCTTTGTCGTCGAGGCGATTTCGGTGATGCTGCAGGTGACCTGGTTCAAATACACCAAACGGCGTTACGGCGAAGGGCGACGGCTCCTCAAAATGGCACCGCTGCATCACCATTTCGAAAAGTGCGGCTGGAAAGAAACCCAGGTTGTGGTTCGCTTCTGGATCATCACCATGCTGCTGTGTCTGGTGGGTCTTTCAACGCTCAAGCTCAGATGAAAAACCTGGCACATCAAAACATTCTTGTCCTGGGGCTGGGTGCTTCAGGCTTGGCACTTGCGCGCTGGTGCAGCCGCTGCGGTGCGAACGTCACGGTGGCTGACACACGTCCTGCGCCGCCGCAGCTGGCGGCCTTGCAGAGCAGCGTGCCAGCTGCAGTCTTTGTGCATGCCGCCATGGACGAAGCGTTGCTGGCGCGCGCGGCTTTTGACATGGTACTGAAAAGTCCGGGCCTGTCTCCAGCTTCTATCAGCGGGGTTATCACGGCAGCTCAGGCGCAAGGGATTCCCTGCGGCAACGAGCTGAGCCTGTTCGCGCAGGCGCTGGCCGACCTGAAAGAAGACCAGGCTTATACGCCCAAGGTTATCGGCATCACCGGCACGAACGGCAAAACCACCGTGACCTCGCTCGCGGGCCAGCTGATCCGGCGCGCTGGAAAATCGGTGGCCGTGGCGGGCAATATTGGCCCGACGCTGCTCGACACCTTGAGCGAAATGCTCGACAAGCGGGCCCATGATGAGCCTGTGGCCCTGCCGGAAGTCTGGGTGCTGGAGCTGTCCAGTTTTCAGCTGGACGGTGTGAGCAATTTTGAACCTGACGTGGCAGCCGTCCTGAACATCACTCAGGATCACCTCGACTGGCATGAAACCCAGTCGGCCTATAGCGCAGCCAAGGCGAATGTTTATGGCCGTGGCGGACTCATGCTTCTCAATCGCGATGACCCTTGGGTGATGGCGGCACTGCCGGCGCCGGTCAAGGGCAAGTCAACGCGCAGTTATTTCACGTTTGGCAGCGACGAGCCCAGGCGGCCCGGCGACTACGGCATTGAAACCGTCAACGGCATGGCCTGGCTGGTGCGTGCGGCCGAGGCCGATGAAACCCTCAAGCGCCGAAAAGCAGAAACGCTGGAATTGCACATTCAGCGCCTGATGCCGCTGGAAGCGCTGCGCATTCATGGTCGCCACAACGCCACCAATGCGCTGGCCGCGCTCGGTCTGGCCGTTGCCGTGGGCTGCCCGCTGGCACCCATGCTGCATGGCTTGCGCGAATACCGGGGTGAGCCGCACCGCGTGGAGTCGGTGGCCGTGCTGGACGGAGTGGAGTATTTTGACGACAGCAAGGGTACCAATGTCGGCGCGACCGTCGCGGCGCTGGCCGGTCTGGGGGCTGAGCGCAAACTGGTCCTGATTCTGGGTGGCGAAGGCAAGGGGCAAGACTTCTTGCCGCTGGCCGGCCCGGTGTCGCGCTATGCCCGGGCGGTGGTGCTGATTGGCCGGGACGCGCCTCTCATCAGCGCTGCATTGCAAGGCACACAGGTGGAGTTGCTGGAAGCGTCCTCCATGCAGCACGCTGTCGGCATCGCGGCCCGGCAGGCGCAATCCGGTGATGCAGTGTTGATGTCGCCTGCCTGCGCCAGTTTTGACATGTTCGACAACTACCAACATCGCGCCCAGGTTTTCTGTGATGCGGTGCACGCGCTTGCCGTAGAAAAGGGAGCTGTGCTGTGAGCACCAAAATGCCTTCTGCCGGCTGGTTTTCAGGCTTTGGCAAGTCCGCATCCGACTCCTTGCCCGTGCGTCTGGGCGGTCGCAGTCTGCCCGGCAAGCTGGAAACGCCCGTGCACCTTTCGGGGCTTGATCTGGCGCTGGTTTGGGTCACTGCGGCTTTGCTGCTCTGGGGCTTGGTCATGGTGTATTCGGCATCGGTGGCCATGCCTGACAACCCCAAATTTGCGCGCTATGCCCATACGTTTTTTCTGACGCGCCATGTGCTGTCGCTGTGCGTTGCCACTTTTGCCGCCTTCCTGGCGTTTCAGATTCCCATCGCTGCATGGGAAAAGTACGCGCCCTGGCTGTTTATATTTTCGCTGGTGCTGTTGATATTGGTGCTGGTTCCCTTTATTGGCAAGGGCGTCAATGGTGCGCGGCGCTGGATTCCCTTGGGCGTCATGAATTTTCAGCCGTCCGAGCTGGCGAAATTCGCCGTGCTGCTGTATGCGTCCGACTACATGGTACGCAAGATGGAAGTCAAGGAACGCTTCTTTCGCGCCGTTCTGCCGATGGCATTTGCGGTCGGCATTGTTGGGGTGCTGCTGCTTGCCGAGCCTGACATGGGCGCTTTCATGGTGATTTCAGTTATCGCCATGGGCATTCTCTTTCTGGGCGGCGTCAATGCCCGCATGTTCTTTCTGATTGCGGCCGTGGTGGTGGTTGCTTTTGGCATGATGGTGATGTTCAGCGAATGGCGGCGCGAGCGGATTTTTGCCTACATGGACCCGTGGAGCGACAAATACTCCATGGGCAAGGGCTACCAGCTTTCGCATTCGCTGATTGCCTTCGGCCGGGGTGAAATCTTTGGCGTAGGCCTGGGCGGCAGTATCGAAAAGCTCCATTGGCTGCCAGAAGCGCATACCGACTTTTTGCTGGCCGTGATTGGCGAAGAGTTCGGTCTGGTCGGAGTGCTGATCGTGATTGGCCTGTTCTTCTGGATGATCCGCCGCATCATGCTCATTGGCCGCCAGTCGATCGTGCTGGACCGGCTTTTTGCCGGACTGGTTGCGCAGGGTGTGGCCATCTGGATGGGTTTTCAGACCTTCATCAATGTGGGCGTGAACCTGGGTGCCTTGCCCACCAAAGGCCTGACGCTGCCCCTGATGAGTTACGGCGGCTCGGCCATCGTGATGAACCTGATCGGGCTGGCGGTCGTGCTGCGGATTGACTACGAGAACCGCGTCTTGATGCGCGGAGGCCGCGCATGAACACGCAAGACGTGCGTGGCGAAGCGGGTCTTTCCCAGCAGGGGCCGCAGAACCGGCTTCGCCGGGCTGCAGGCGCAGCGGCCCCCTCGGGGGGCAGCGCAGCACACGAAGTGGCAAGCGTGGGGGCTCGTGTAGCTTTGGTCATGGCTGGCGGTACTGGCGGGCATATTTTCCCCGGTCTGGCCGTCGCTGAAGCCCTGCGCGAGCGCGGCTGGCGCGTGCACTGGCTGGGCGGCAAGGGCAGCACTGAGCGCCCCAGCATGGAAAGCCAGCTTGTGCCGCCGCGCGGCTTTGTTTTCGAGAGCATCGACTTTTCAGGCGTGCGCGGCAAAGGGCCGGCCACGCTGGTGATGTTGCCGCTGCGCCTGCTCAAGGCTTTTTGGCAAAGCGTGCAGGTGATCCGGCGCGTCAAGCCCGATGTGGTGGTGGGGCTGGGCGGCTACATCAGCTTTCCGGCCGGCATGATGAGTGTCCTGCTGGGCAAGCCCTTGATACTGCATGAGCAAAATTCAATTGCCGGCATGGTCAACAAGCTGCTGGCCCGCGTCGCCGACCGTGTTTTTACCGCCTTTCCGGGCGTGCTGGCCAACGGCCAGTGGGTGGGAAATCCGCTGCGTCCGCCTTTCCTGCAGCAGCCGGGGCCTGCAGCCCGCTTTGCCGATCGGCGTGGCCCGCTCAAGCTGCTGGTGGTGGGGGGCAGCCTGGGCGCGACCGCGCTGAACGAACTGGTTCCAAAAGCCCTGGCCTTGATTCCGGCTGCCGTGCGCCCCCAAGTGACGCATCAAAGCGGTGCGCGCCAGATTGATGCGCTGCGCGCCAATTACCAGGCCGCTGGCGTGCAGGCCGAACTGACCCCTTTTATTGAAGACACCGCACAGGCTTTTGCCGATGCTGACTTCATCATCTGCCGCGCCGGCGCCAGCACCGTGACCGAGATTGCCGCCGTCGGGGCAGCGGCCCTGTTTGTTCCCTTTCCTTCTGCCGTGGACGACCACCAGACCACCAATGCGAATTTCCTGGTCGCGCAGGGCGGCGGCTGGCTGCTTCAGCAGCGCGACCTTACGCCTGAAAAACTTTCTATAATGCTACAAAAAACAGAGCGCCTTACGCTTGTCCAGCATGCGCTACAAGCCAAAAACATGCAAAAAACAGACGCTACGGCACATTTGGTGGCCGCTTGCGAGGAGCTGGCGCGATGAAACACGCCATCAAGCACATCCATTTCATCGGGCTGGGCGGCGTGGGCATGTCCGGCATTGCCGAAGTGCTGCACAACCTGGGCTATGTCATTTCAGGCTCTGACCTGTCCGACAGCGCCACACTGCAGCGCCTGGCCGGGCTGGGCATCAAGACGTTTGTCGGCCATGCGGCCATCAACCTGGCCGATGTCGATGCCGTGGTGACGTCCACAGCGGTGCAGGCGGACAACCCCGAGGTGCTGGCAGCACGCGAAAAACATATTCCTGTCGTGCCGCGCGCCCTGATGCTGGCCGAACTGATGCGCTTCAAGCAGGGCATTGCCATTGCCGGCACCCACGGCAAAACCACCACCACCAGCCTGGTGGCTTGCGTGCTGGCTGAAGGCGGGCTGGATCCGACTTTCGTGATTGGCGGGCGGCTCAACAGCGCCGGCGCCAACGCCAAACTGGGTTCGGGCGACTACATCGTGGTCGAAGCCGACGAGTCGGATGCGTCTTTCCTGAACCTGCTGCCGGTCATGGCGGTGGTCACCAATATTGACGCTGACCATATGGAAACCTATGGCCACGACTTTGGCAACCTGAAGAAAGCCTTTGTCGATTTTCTGCACCGCATGCCTTTCTACGGCACGGCGATCTTGTGTACCGATGACCCGGTGGTGCGCCAGCTGGTGCCCGAGATGTCTTGCCCGATCACCAGCTACGGCTTGAACGAAGACGCCCAGGTGCGCGCCGTCAATGTGCGCGCTGTGGGTGCGCAAATGCATTTCACCGCGCAGCGCCGCAACGGTGTCAAGCTGCCCGACCTGGACATCGTGCTCAACCTGGCCGGCCAGCACAACGTGCTCAACGCGCTGGCGGCCATTGCCATCGCTTTGGAGCTCAATGTGCCCGATGTGGCCGTGCAAAAGGCGCTGGCTGGTTTCACCGGCGTGGGCCGGCGCTTTCAAAATTATGGCGACCTGCCGGCCAGTGACGGCGGGCAATTCACGGTCATTGAAGATTACGGCCACCATCCGGTCGAACTGGCGGCCACGCTGTCTGCGGCGCGCGGCGCTTTTCCGGGCCGAAGGCTGGTGCTGGCGTTCCAGCCGCACCGCTATACCCGCACACGCGACTGCTTTGAGGATTTCGTCAAGGTCATCAGCAGCCATGCCGATGCGGTGTTGCTGGCCGAGGTTTATTCCGCCGGTGAGCCGCCTATCGTGGCCGCCGATGGTCGTTCGCTGGCGCGCGCCTTGCGGGTGGGCGGCAAGCTGGAGCCGGTTTTCGTCGACAGGATTGAGGACATGCCGCAAGCGATTGTTGACTTCGCCCAGACGGGCGACATCGTGATGTGCATGGGCGCTGGCTCCATCGGACAGGTGCCCGCCAAAATTATTGCCCTGCTGCTGGCGCAAGAGCCTGCAGCGCTGCCAAGGCTCTGCGCATGAAAACCCATCATTTTGATTTTGGAAAAGTCGCCGTCCTGATGGGCGGGAAGTCCGCTGAGCGCGAAATCTCGTTGATGTCGGGCCAAGGCGTACTGCAGGCGCTGCGTTCGCAGGGCGTGGATGCCCATGCGTTCGATCCGGCTGAACGTGATCTGGCAGAACTGAAAAAAGACGGTTTTGCGCGCTGTTTCATTGCGCTGCATGGCCGCTTTGGCGAAGACGGCACGGTGCAGGGTGCGCTGGAGCTGCTGGGCATTCCCTACACCGGCTCGGGCGTCATGGCGTCCAGCATGGCCATCGACAAAGTCATGACCAAACGCGTGCTGCTGTCAGAAAACCTGCCCACGCCGCGTTATGTGCTGCTGCGCCGGGGTGCTTTCAGCGCCTCCGACATAGAGGCGGTGGTCGATACCCTGGGCTTGCCGCTGATCGTCAAGCCCGCCCGCGAAGGCTCGTCGCTGGGCTTGACGAAGGTCACCGCGCGCGCCGGCATGGCAGCGGCAGTGGCGCTGGCGGAACAGATGGATGCCGACATCCTGTGCGAAGAATTCATTGCCGGTGACGAAGTCACCTGCCCGGTGCTGGGCACGGGCGAGCAGGCGCGGGCGCTGCCGGTCATCCGTATTGTCGCGCCGCAAGGCAATTACGACTACCAGAACAAATACTTCACCGACACCACGCAATACCTGGTGCCTTGCGGCCTTCCCGGCGGAGAAGAAGCGGCCATCCAGCAGCTGGTGCTGCAGGCTTTTCGCACGCTGAACTGCCGGGGCTGGGCACGCGCCGACGTGATGATCGACCAGCGCACGCGCAAGCCTTGCCTGCTTGAAATCAATACTTCGCCGGGCATGACCAGCCATTCGCTGGTGCCCATGTCGGCACGCGCTGCCGGCATTTCCTATGAAGACCTGTGCCTTGAGGTGCTCAAAACCGCCCGGCTAGACCATCAACAACCGGCTGGACTTTGCAAGTGAGACAAATCATGCCCCGGCCGATACTCTTGCCGCTGGACGTCAAGCTCATGAACATCCTGTCGGGTGTTCTGGGCCTGGTGTTCGCCGTCATGGTGTTGACGCTGGGCGGGGAATGGGTGGTGCGTCAGCCTTTGTTCAACCTGAGCGCCATCCATGTCGGCGGGGATTTGATGCACAACAATGCCGCCACCCTGCGCGCCAATCTTGCGTCCAAACTGGCAGGCAATTTTTTAACCGTCGATTTGCAGTCTGCTCGCGCTGCGTTTGAAACCGTTCCCTGGGTTCGCCGGGCCGTAGTCCAGCGTGAATTTCCCAATCGCCTCAAGGTGGTGCTGGTGGAACACAAAGCGGTTGCCTACTGGGGTGCAGAAGGCGATTCGCGGCTGGTCAACAACATGGGCGAGGTGTTCGAGGCCAACCCGGGCGATGTCGAAACAGAAGAGCTGCCGGTGCTCAATGGCCCCAAAGGCCAGGCGGCCCAGGTGCTGCAGGCTTACCTCGCGCTGGCACCCCTGTTTGAAGAGATGGACACGGTGCTTGAGCAACTGCAGCTGCGCGAGCAGGGCAGCTGGCGCGCCCAGCTTGACAGTGGCGCGGTGATTGAACTCGGTCACGGCTCACTGGAGGAAGTCCAGGCGCGGACACGACAATTTATTGACACCGTGACGCAGGTGTCGTCACGGTTCGGACGCGATGTCGAGTCCGCCGACCTGCGTTACACAAGTGGCTACGCCCTCAAGCTCAGGGGCGTGACCACCGGGGATGTCGACGACAAAGTCGAACAAAAGAAAAAAAGGTAGAAATATAAATGGCGAAAGAATATAAGGATCTGGTTGTCGGGCTGGATATCGGAACGAGCAAAATCATGGTCGTGGTGGCCGAAGTCATGCCGGGCGGCGAGCTCAAGCTGGCCGGTCTGGGGCTTGCCGCCAGCAGTGGGCTCAAGCGCGGCGTGGTCGTCAACATTGACGCCACCGTCCAGAGCATTCAGCAGGCGCTGAAAGAAGCCGAGCTGATGGCCGACTGCAAGATTGGCCGCGTTTTTACCGGCATCACTGGCAGCCATATTCGCGGCATCAATTCGAGTGGCATGGTGGCAGTCAAGGGCAAGGATGTGTCGCAGGCCGATGTGACGCGGGTGATTGAGACCGCCAAGGCCATCAACATTTCCACTGATCAGCGCCTGCTGCTGGTCGAGCCGCAGGAGTTTGTGATCGACGGCCAGGATGTGCGCGAACCGATCGGCATGAGCGGTTTGCGTCTGGAGGCCAAGGTACACATCGTGACCGGCGCGCAAAGTGCTGCTGAAAACATCATCAAGTGCGTACGCCGCTGTGGCCTGGAAGTAGACCAGCTGATGCTCAATCCGCTGTCTTCCAGCCTGTCGGTGCTGACGCCCGATGAGCAGGAACTTGGCGTGGCGATGGTGGACATTGGCGCCGGCACCACCGATGTCGCCATTTTTGCCGGCGGCGCGATCCGGCACACCGCCGTCATTCCGATTGGCGGCGACCTGATCACCAGCGACATTGCCATGGCGCTGCGCACGCCCACCAAGGACGCCGAAGACATCAAGGTTGAAAACGGCTGCGCCAAGCAGTTGCTGGCCAGCCACGACACCCAGGTGGAAGTGCCGGGTCTGGGCGACCGTATCCCGCGCATGCTGAGCAAGCAGGCGCTGGCCGGCGTGATTGAGCCGCGTGTCGAGGAAATTTACCTTCTGGTCCAGCAGGTGATTCGCGAGTCGGGCTATGAAGAGGTGTTGTCTTCAGGTATCGTCATTACTGGCGGCTGCGCGATGATGCCCGGCATGATCGAGCTCGGTGAAGACATTTTTCTCAAGCCGGTGCGGCTCGGCCTGCCGCGTTACTCTGGCGCGCTGTCCGACATGGTGGCCCAGACGCGGGCCGCTACGGTGATGGGTCTGCTTGAAGAAGCGCGGCTGGCGCGTATTCGCGGGTTCAAGGTGTCCCAAAAGGCTGGCAGCATGCACAGCGTCTTTGGCCGCGTCAAAGACTGGTTCGTGGGAAACTTCTGATGAACCGTTTGTCTATTTTTTTCAGCCGCCCGTGGTACCTAACCCATTCAGGAGGAGCCGATCCACCGGCCTGACAAGCCATGTTTCGCAACAGATTTTGACTATTTTCCAGTAAACCGATTGACAGAACTTAACGAACAGGAGGCTCATTATGAGTATCGAAATGATTGAAATCCAGGAATTCAACCAAGGCACGCAAATCAAGGTCATTGGTGTCGGCGGCGGCGGTGGCAATGCCGTTGCACACATGATTCAGTGCGGTGTGCAAGGGGTTGAGTTCATCTGCGCCAACACCGACGCGCAGGCGCTGGATCGCGGCAACTCGCACAAGATCATCCAGCTGGGCGGCAGTGGTTTGGGCGCTGGCGGCAAGCCTGAAAAAGGGCGTGATGCCGCCGAAATGGCGCTTGAAGATATCCGCAGCGCCATCAGTGGCGCGCACATGCTGTTCATCACTGCCGGCATGGGCGGCGGTACCGGCACCGGCGCGGCACCTGTGATTGCCCGCGTGGCCAAAGAAATGGGCATCCTCACGGTGGGTGTGGTGACCCGGCCTTTTGAGTTTGAAGGCGGACGCCGCATGACCAACGCCGAGTTGGGGCTGGCCGAACTCGAAGCCAATGTTGATTCGCTGATCGTAGTGCTTAACGATAAGCTGCTCGAGGTGCTGGGCGACGACGTAACGCAGGACGAAGCCTTTGCGCATGCCAACGATGTGCTGAAAAACGCCGTCGGTGGCATTGCCGAAATCATCAATGTTCCTGGCCATGTCAACGTTGACTTTGAAGACGTGCGCACCGTCATGGGCGAGCCCGGCAAAGCCATGATGGGAACCGCCCGCGCCACTGGCCCAGACCGCGCCCGCATTGCATCCGAGCAGGCCGTGGCCAGCCCGCTGCTCGAAGGCATTGACCTGTCAGGCGCCAAAGGCGTGCTGGTGCTGATCTCGGCGGCCAAAGGCTCGCTGAAATTGAGCGAATCCAAACTCGCCATGAACACCGTGCGCGCCTATGCCTCGCCTGAAGCACATGTGATCTACGGTACGGCGTACGACGATGAACTGGGTGAGGACATCCGCGTGACCGTCGTGGCGACCGGCCTGCGCCGTCAGGAAGAGCGCAGCAATGTCGCGCCGATGCAGGGGCTTCGCGGTACCGGGCAGAGAGCTGGCGGGCAGGGCGCCGGTTTGAAGCAACCTGACTACGGCAACACGGCCAGGCCCAACGTGTGGGGCAGCAACCGCACGCAGGCAGCCGCCAAGATTGACGCGTTGTCGTCCGGCGGCATGGATGACTTCGAGATTCCTGCCTTTTTGCGTCGGCAAGCCGACTGATGCTGCCTCCAGCAGCTCAAACCTGCCCGCGCAGGTTTAAGCTGTCGCATGTTGGTCTGGCTACAAGGCCAGCCACTGCCCATTTTCTGCTCCGGCCTTTGCAGCCGGGGCAGCTTCCCGCATGCTGCGCCCATTAAAGTGATGCCATGCTCGCTCAAAGAACCCTCAAATCCCTGACCCAGGCCGTCGGCGTGGGGCTGCACAGCGGCCAGCGGGTCGAGCTGACGCTGCGGCCAGCGTCGCCCGACAGTGGCATCGTGTTCCGGCGCGTTGATTTGCCGCAGCCGGTCGATATCGCCATTTCGCCCGAAGCCGTCACCGACACCCGGCTGGCGTCCACCATTTCCAGCGGCAGCACCAAAGTGCTGACCGTCGAGCACCTGATGTCGGCCTGCGCCGGTCTCGGCATTGACAACCTGGTCATCGACATCACCGCCGAAGAAGTGCCGATTCTGGATGGCTCGGCGTCGTCGTTTGTATTTTTGCTGCAGTCCGCAGGCATTGCACTGCAGGCCGCGCCCAAGCGTTTTGTGCGCATCCTCAAGCCGGTCGAGGTGCGCGAAGGCGAGGGCGCCAATGTGAAATGGGCGCGCTTGACGCCTTATGAAGGCTACAAGCTGAGCTTTGAGATCGACTTTGCCCACCCCGCCGTCGATTCGACTGGCCAGCGGGTCGAATTCGACATGGGCTCGGGCACTTACAGCCGCGACATCGCCCGCGCCCGCACCTTCGGCTTTACCAAGGATGTCGAGATGATGCGCGCCAACGGCCTGGCGCTGGGCGGCGGGCTTGACAATGCCATCGTCATGGACGACTACAAGGTGCTCAACAGCGAAGGCCTGCGCTACAACGACGAATTCGTGAAGCACAAGATTCTCGATGCAATGGGCGATTTGTACTTGCTGGGCAAGCCGCTGCTGGCCGCCTACAGTGCATTTCGCTCCGGCCACGCCATGAACAACAAGCTGCTGCGCGAATTGCTGGCGCACCCCGAGGCCTACGAAGTCGTCACGTTTGACGACGAGAAAAACGCCCCCAAGGGATTTTCCACCTTGGCACGGGCCTGGTAAGGCCATGTTGCGCGCATTTCAGGAAGCTTGATCATGGTGGTGTTTCGTTTCATGATTTTGCTGGCACTGCTGGCTTCTGCCGTGTCGTTTGTGCTGTACGCCGTCACGTCGCAAGTGCGCTTTCGGCGTCAGGGGCTGAACATCCTGAAGTGGACGCTGATCGCCGCATTCGGATTTTTTGCGGTGCTGATTCTGGAGCGCTTCAGGTAACTGTTTTTCGGGTTGGGCCGCCAAGAATTCGCACGGGCTTAACGGCTGCGCCCGGCGCGGTAGTTGCCGCCCATCTTGCCACCAGCTTCGCTGGCCGCTGCCAGCCGCGCCATGGCCGTGCCGACATGCGCATGCGTAATGGCCAGCCCGAGCGCATCGGCAGCATCCTTGCCCGGCAATGACGGCAGCCTGAGCAGCCGCATAACCATTTCCTGCACCTCCGACTTGCCCGCCTTGCCGTAACCAGCCACGGCTTTTTTCATTTGCAATGCGGTGTATTCGGCTACCGGCAGGTCGCTGAACACCAGCCCGGTAACGCAGGCACCGCGCGCCTGCCCGAGCAGCAGCGTGGCTTGGGGGTTGACGTTGACAAACACGATTTCTACCGAGGCGGCGTCGGGCTGGTAGCGTTGCACCACTTCGCGCACGCCGTCAAACAGCACCTTGAGCCGACCCGGCAGGTTGCTCAGTTCCAGGTGCGTGGTCTTGATGGTGCCGCTGGCGACATACGTCAGGTGCGCGCCGTCCATGTCGACCACGCCAAAGCCGGTCGTCTGCAAGCCCGGATCGATTCCCAAGATACGCATGTTGCTATTGATTCAGTAGCTGCTTGCGCAGGTGGGCATTGCGCCAGCGCACGAAATGGCTCGTAAAAGAGCACTTGACGGGGTTTGGCAAGGCGCGGCGCTGTCCTGCGCCGTTGCGCCGCCTGTGGCTTGCATGCGGCTCACGGAATTTCCACGCCGCCCATGCGGGCCGTGATGGTTCGGGCACGGGACGCCAGATAGCCCGAATTGAGGTGCGTCTCAAAATACTTGGGCCGGGGCAGCATGACGGCCAGCCGTGCGGCTTCCAGGGCGCTCAGACGGGCGGCCGGCTTGCGGAAGTAATACTGGGCTGCCGCTTCGGCACCGAAAACGCCTTCGCCCCATTCGACATTGTTGAGGTAAATCTCCAGAATGCGCTGTTTGCCCAGCAGCGCTTCGAGCATCAGCGTGAGCAGCAGTTCCTGGCCTTTGCGCAGCAGCGTGCGTTCGCCCGACAGGAACAGGTTTTTGGCCAGTTGCTGCGTGATGGTCGAGCCGCCGATGATCTTGGGCGGCTTGGCGGTGGCGCTGGACGGGCGCTCGGCCAGACGGCTGACGGACTGGGCGGCACGTTTTTCGGCCTGGGCGTTTTTGTCCCAGGCTTTTTCAAGCGCGTCCATGTCCACGCCCTCATGCACGATGAAACTGGCGTCTTCCGAGGCAATGATGGCGCGCTTGAGGTGGTCTGAAATTTGTGCGTACGGCACCCATTGCTGGCGCCATTTCATCGTGCCGGTATTTTGCGCGACCCGCCAGGCCTCGGAGCGCTGGAAGGCGGTGGATTCGGGGCTGACGACCGTCATCAGGGCGATGCGGGCGACAAAATAAAGCTGCAGCGCCAAGCCGGCCAGCAAGACCAGCACCAGCCAGCGCCCCAATCCCTTCATGCCAGGCGCGCCCGCATTTCCTGCAGCACCTGCGCCGTCGGTGGCCGCACGCCGCGCCACAGCGCGAACGCTTCGGCAGCCTGCTCGACCAGCATGCCCAGGCCGTCACGTGGGCGGGCACCGTGCGCGCGCGCCCACTGCATGAATCCGGCGGCTGCCGGGCCGTACATCATGTCGTAGGCCAGTGCGCCCGGCTTGAGCGCACGGCTGTCGACCGGCACGTCGCCGCCCGACAAACTGCTGGCGCTGGCATTGATGATGATATCGAAATCGCCCTCCAGCGCAGTCAGATCTTGCGCGAGCAGCTCTGTTTTTTGTAGCGCTGCATGGAGTGACGGATGGGCCTGGTGGCGCGCCACCAGCGCATCGGCCTTGGCGCGCGTGCGGTTGGCCAGCACCAGCCGGCGCGGCCCGGCCATCAGCAGCGGCCCCAGCGCGCCGGCCCCTGCGCCGCCCGCGCCGATCAGCAGCACATCGCGCCCGGCCAGTGACACGCCGGCATGGTTCTGGATGTCATTGACCAGTCCGACGCCGTCGGTGTTGTCGGCATGAATCCTGCTGTTTTCAAACATCAGTGTGTTGGCGGCCTGCGCCAGTTGCGCCCGGTCGCTTTGCGTGTGCGCGGCCTGAAAAGCCTCGAACTTGAACGGCACGGTGACATTGCAGCCCCGCGCGCCGCCCTGCACCCGTTGCGCCAGCGTGGCGGCAAAACCGTCAAGCGGCACCAATTGCGCCTGGTAGTCCATTACTTGCCCCGTGAGTTCGGCAAAACGCGCATGAATCTGTGGCGACTTGCTGTGGGCAATCGGGTTGCCGAGCACAAAATAGTTATCCATTTGACTTGTCCAGCCGGGTCATTGAAGGGGTTTCGATTGTCATGAAATTTCAGGCGTACCCGCCGCTCAGTGCGCGGTGAGTTTTGTCTGAAGGCTGTTGTCCGGGGCGAAGTTGAAGTTCGACACCACCACGATCTGGTCGGCAGTTTTGCGCATGGCCGGGCTGAAAGGCGGGAACGGGCCGGTGCCGCCCACGATGCTTTTTGCCTGTCGGTCCAGCGTGCGGTTGCCCGAGCTTTGCACCACTTCGGTGTCCAGCACGCGGCCATCGAAATTGACCGTCAGCGTCATGATCAGTTCGCCATAGAGTTTTTTGCCGGCCAGTTGCGGAAAGTTCTGCGTGCCTTTGGCTTCGATCTTGCGGCGCAGCGTGTCGTAATACAGCGCATAGGCGGCCTCCCGCGTGGCCGGGCTGATGTAGCGTTTCTTGGGCCGCGCATTTTCTTCGTTGACCCGCTTTTCAATCTCGGCCAGCAGCTTGACGAGCTTTTTGCGCTTTTCCTGCTGCTCTATTTCTGACGGCGTGCTGGCCGGCATGGCAAGGTCGGTCAGCGGCATGGCCGACAGCGCCTGTTTCACTTGCAGCAGCAATTGGGTTTGCTGCGCTTTCAGGGCGGCGATTTTTTGCTGCGCTTCGTCTTCTTCGTCATTGCCGAGCTCGATCAGCGCTGAAGGCGGCAAGGGCGAGGTGGCGCGGCCTTTTTCCTGCTCGCCACCGCCCGCCAGCGACGCCTGCGCAATGGCCGTGGCTTTGTCGGGTTTGTCGGGTTTGGCGTCGGATTTGGCATTGACCAAAATGATTTCCAGCGGCTTGTCCTGAAACACGTGGTCAAAGCGCTCCGGATCGACCAGGCGCACCGTCAGCAGCACGGCATGCACGGCGACCGAGATGCCGAGGGCAATTTGCAGCGTACTGAGTGATTTCACAAAAACGTGGGTCGGGGTGTCGGGTGGCGACGCCTGGAGCCCCAGGCGTCTTGCACGGATTTAGCTGGCTGCTGCGGGTGCCGTTGCCGGCGCGGTATCGGGTTCGGCTTCGCTGATGTCAACGGCAATCGAGATCGGGCCTGCCGCCAGATCCTCTTCGCCGTCATCGCCTTGTTCCTCATCCTGGCCGCCGGGGGTGGCCTCGGCAGCCGTGTCCAGCCGTTCAATCACCGTGCCCGAGATGTCCAGCGTGATCTCGTCAATCGCGCCCAGCTTGATGCGCACCCGCGCGCCGCGCGGCAGGCCTTGCGCGCCCATCGCGGCCAGCACCAGCGGCAGCTCATCGGCGCGCACCAGGTTGTCCTTGAAGCTGGTCGCGGTCAGTTCGGTGATGCCTTTTTGCTGCAGGTATTTCAGCGTCCAGTAGCGCTCAATGCCGGACTGGAATCCGTTGTAGGCGCTGTAGGCGCCGTCAAAACACGAAATCACCGAAAAGAGGTCGGCGTCCTTGGGCTTGAACGGCGCAACCAGTGCGGCGCTGCGGCCATGCTTGGTGATGGCGATGATCTGCCACTGGTTGACCAGATCGGTGTAGCGGCGCAGCGGCGAGGTGGCCCAGGTGTAGCACTTGACGCCCATGCCGGCGTGCGGCAGCGCCTTGGTGCCCATGCGCACTTTCACGCCTGGCGCCATGCTGGCCTGGCTGCGGTAAATGCCCGGCACGCCATGCTCGGCTAGCCACTGGCCCCAAGTGCTGTTGGTCAAAATCATGACTTCGGCAACGATCAAATCGAGCGGCGCGCCGCGCTGGCGTGTGCCGATGCTGACAAGCTCGTCGCCTTGCGGCTCCTGGCCCGAGGGGTTGTCGAGCTTGAAGTTGTAGTCGGGCCGGTTGAAGTTTTCAGGCTTGCCGCGAACGATTTCGCGCTGCGCCTTCAGGTGTTTGGCCAGGCGGTGCAGGAAGGTGAGTTCGACGCCCCATTGCGTCTGAACCGGCGGTGTGGTTTGCGCGGCATCAAAAAACGCCTCGTTGAACACGTTGTCCAGCGCGTCATGGCGCAGGTTGCTGACGATGGGCACTTGCTCCAGCCGGGTCACGCTGGCGGTGACTTCCAGCGTGGTTTCATCCATCGTGAAGTAAAGCGACAGGGCAGGGCAGTTGCGGCCTTCCTGCAGCGTGTAGGCCTGCACCACGTCGTCGGGCAGCATGGTCAGCTTGTAGCCGGGCATGTAGACGGTGGACATGCGGGCGCGGCCCACGGCGTCAATCGGGCTCCCCGGCAGCACGGCCAGGCCGGGCGCGGCAATGTGAACGCCGAGCGTGACCGTGCCGCTGCCCAGGCCCTGCACCGACATGGCGTCGTCAATCTCGGTGGTGCTGGAGTCGTCGATGGAAAACGCGCGCACGTCGGCCAGCGGCAACTCGTCCTTGATGGGCGGTGCTTGCAGTTCCGGAAAGCGCGTGCCTTTGGGAAAGTTCTCGAACAAAAAGCGCTTCCAGTGGAACTGGTAGGGCGACGCAATCGCACCCGCCTTTTGCAGCAAGTCGAGCGGCGCGGTGTGCGTGGCGCGCGAAGCATCGACCACGGCCTTGTATTCGGCGCTGTTCTTGTCGGGCTTGAACAAAATCTTGTAGAGCTGATCGCGGATCGGTGCCGGGCACTGGCCCTGGCCCAGTTCGTCGGCCCAGCTGGCAATCTGCGCCGTGATCTGCTTTTTCTTCTCGATGGCGGCCAGCGCCTGCTGCAAAATTTCGGGCGGCGCTTTTTTGAAGCGGCCTTTGCCGGCGCGGCGAAAGTAATGCGGTGCGTCGTACAGGCGGAACAGGGCGGCGGCCTGCTGCTCCAGCGACGCCGGTTTTGTGCCATCGGCGCTGAAATAGTCGCGCGCCAGGTCGGCAAAGCCGAATTCCTCGTCGCTGGCAAATTCCCAGGCCAGGTCCAGATCGATTTCTTCGACCAACTTCTGGCCGGCGGCGATGAATTCAGCCGGCGCGGGTTTTTCAAACTTCAGCAGCGCATTCGCCGCCTTGACTTTGACGCGCTTGCCCGAGTCAAGTTCGACCTGCAGCGAGCTGTCGGCTTCCGACAAAATCCGGCCGGCCAGGAACTTGCCGGTTTCTTCAAACAATACAAACACAACGAAATCCTTTGGCCTGGGGGTGCGGGGTGACGGCCCTTGCGGGACAGCCCGCTAGTGTAATCAGGCCGCGCGTGGGCAGAGGCCACCTGGCGCGGGTGTCAAGCCAGATTCAGGAAGTCCAGAATGGCGGGCAGATGGGTGTCAAAGTCGCTCAGCGCATGGTCGCCGCCTTCGAGCAGGCGCAGGTTCGTGCCGGCATAGCGCGCCGCCATTTCGCGCCAGTCCAGCACTTCGTCGCCCTTGGCGATGAAGGCCAGGTAGTTTTGCGGCGTGGACAACGGGCCGGCCTGCAGCGCGCGCAGTTCATCGACAAAGTGCGCTTCAAAGAAAAAATGTTCGCCAGGGTTTTGCCAGGTGGTCTGCTCGCCGATGTAGGCGGCCAGGTCGCGCGCCGGATCGACGGCCGGGTTCAGCAGCACGGCCTTGCAGCCGCAGCGTTCGGCCACCGCCGTCGCATAAAAACCGCCCAGCGACGAGCCGATGACGGCCATTGATTCACGCGGCCAGCCGGCGATGCCGTGCATCAGCAGCGCGAATGCGTCACGCGGCGAGGGCGGCAGTTGCGGGCACCACCAGATGACGTCCGGGTAACGGGCGGCAACCCGCGCCGCTATTCTTTGGGCCTTCGCCGATTGCGGTGAGGAGCGAAAACCGTGCAGGTAAAGAAGGTGGGTAATGGCCATGCCGCCATCGTAAGCGTGCCGCCCGCCACCTGAAACCGGCTGCGTGGGCTGTCAGTTGTCGAAATAATGACAAAATATGCCCCTTGCGCACTATGCACGGGCGCAAGCAGCTCTGTTTTTAATAGCAAATAGCGCGCAGGCTTGATGCCCTTGGCGGCACCGGCTGAAAAACCGCCTGACTGATAATTCAAGCCATGTCCGCCGTTTTTGACAACCCTTCCCTTTACCGCCGAACCCTGCCTTTGCTGCAGGGTTTTGACGGCTTGCTTGCTTTCGCGGTGTTTTTGCTGGCTTGTGCCGGCCTGCTCATCATGTACTCGTCAGGCTTTGAGCATGGCACCCGCTTTGCGGACCACGGCCGCAACATGCTGATTGCCGGCGCCATCATGTTTGTGGTGGCGCAGATTCCGCCGCAGCGGCTGATGCTTTTTGCCGTGCCGCTGTATGTGGCCGGCGTCGTGCTGCTGGTGGCGGTGCTGGTGTTTGGCATCACCAAGAAAGGCGCGCGGCGCTGGCTCAATATCGGGGTGGTGATCCAGCCCAGTGAAATCCTGAAAATTGCCATGCCCTTGATGCTGGCCTGGTGGTTCCAGAAGCGTGAAGGGCAGGTGCGGCCGCTCGACTTTGTCGTCGCCCTGGCGTTGCTGGCCGTACCGGTCGCGCTGATCATGAAGCAGCCCGACCTGGGCACTTCGCTGCTGGTGATGGCGGCCGGCCTGGCGGTGATTTTTTTTGCCGGCCTGAGCTGGAAGCTGATTCTTCCGCCAGTGCTGCTGGGGCTGGTGGGCGTCAGTTTGATTGTCTGGTTCGAGCCGCAATTGTGTGCCGACGGCATGCGCTGGCCGGTGCTGCACGAGTACCAGCAGCAGCGCATCTGCACCTTGCTGGACCCGACGCGCGACCCGCTGGGCAAGGGGTTTCACATCATTCAGGGCATGATTGCGATTGGCTCGGGCGGCGTGTTTGGCAAGGGCTTCATGGCCGGCACGCAAACGCACCTGGCCTTTATTCCGGAGCGCACCACCGACTTTATCTTTGCGGCGTATTCCGAGGAGTTCGGGCTGGTTGGCAATTTGCTGTTGATTGCCGGTTTTATATTCCTGATTTTTCGCGGACTGGCGATTGCGATAGACGCGCCGACCTTGTTTTCGCGGCTGCTGGCCGGTGCGCTGACGATGATGTTTTTTGCCTATGCGTTCGTCAACATGGGCATGGTCAGCGGCATTTTGCCGGTCGTGGGCGTGCCCTTGCCTTTCATCAGCTACGGCGGCACGGCGATGGTGACGCTGGGCCTGGCCGTGGGCATGCTGATGTCGGTTGCCAGGGCGAAGAGGCAAGCGTAGCCCCCACGCTCCCCACTGCGTGTGGTTCGCTGCCCCCCGAGGGGGCCGCTGCGCCTGAGGCCCGGCGAAGCCGGTTCCTCGGCCCCGGCTGGTAGAGGGCAGACGCTTCGGCGCTTGTGGTTTTGCGCAATGCGCTTCTTCAGGTAGCGCTGCGTCTTTGGCTTGCAGCATCAGTTCTACGACGCTGGAGGGCTGGGATAAGTGCTTTGCTTTGCCTGCCCTGTTGCTTTGCCCGTCTCTATTCATCATCCCCATAGCCCGCAATGCCGGGTGACTCTGCCTACAATCGCTGGATGACATCACTCAACTCTGCCGCTGCTTCTGTCCGCCAAACCAATGTCTCCGGGCGTCCTCCGGCCCGGCCCAGTAAGGACTCCACGTCGGAGCGGCTGGCGATTGCCGAAAAGCTGCTGCTGGCGCCGTTTGGCCTGACGGAAGCTGCCTTGAGCCGCGCGCTGGGTGAAATTACTGCCTACGGCGTGGACGACGCCGACCTGTATTTTCAGTACACCCGCAGCGAAGGCTGGAGCCTGGAAGAAGGCATCGTCAAGACCGGCTCCTTCAGCATTGACCAGGGTGTCGGCGTGCGTGCCGTGAGCGGCGAAAAAACCGCTTTTGCCTATTCTGACGACATCTCCGAAGCCTCGCTGCTGGACGCCGCGCGCACCGTGCGCAGCATTTCGGCAGCTGCCAAATCCGGCCGCGTCAAGACGCCGTCCCGCAAGATCGCCACCAGCCGCTCGCTTTACCGCGACCTGGACCCGATTGCCACACTCGACAGCACCGCCAAGGTCGAGTTGCTCGGCAAGGTCGAAAAACTCGCCAAGGCCAAAGACCCGCGCATCGTGCAGGTGATGGCCGGGCTGGCCAGTGAATATGACGTGGTCATGGTGGCGCGCGCCGACGGCACGCTGGCCGCCGATGTGCGCCCGCTGGTGCGCCTGAGCGTGACGGTGATCGCCGAACAGAAGGGCCGGCGCGAAGTCGGCTCGGGCGGCGGTGGCGGGCGTTTTGGCCTGGCCTATTTCGACGATACCCAGATCGGCGAGTATGTCGATGCCGCCGTGAACGCGGCGCTGACCAACCTGGACGCGCGCCCCGCGCCAGCCGGCCAGATGACGGTGGTGCTGGGCTCCGGCTGGCCCGGCATCCTGCTGCACGAAGCCATCGGTCACGGCCTGGAAGGCGACTTCAACCGCAAGGGCTCCAGCGCGTTTTCCGGCCGCATCGGCGAGCGCGTCGCCGCCAAGGGCGTGACGGTGCTCGACGACGGCACGATTGCCGACCGGCGCGGTTCGCTCAATGTCGATGACGAAGGCAATGTCAGCCAGCGCAACGTGCTGATCGAGGACGGAATTTTGAAAGGCTACATCCAGGATTCGATGAATGCGCGCCTGATGAACGTCAAGCCCACCGGCAACGGCCGGCGCGAAAGCTATGCCCATGTGCCCATGCCGCGCATGACCAACACCTACATGCTCGGCGGCGACAAGGCCCCTGAAGAAATCATCGCCAGCATCAAGAAAGGCCTGTACGCCAGCAACTTTGCCGGCGGCCAGGTTGACATCACCTCGGGCAAGTTCGTGTTCTCGGCCAGTGAAGCGTTCTGGGTCGAGAACGGCAAGATCCTGTACCCGGTCAAGGGCGCAACGATTGTCGGCAACGGCCCGGATGCGCTGACCCGCGTGACCATGATCGGCAACGACATGAAGCTCGACAGCGGCGTCGGCACCTGCGGCAAGGAAGGCCAGAGCGTGCCGGTCGGCGTCGGCCAGCCGACCTTGCGCATCGACGGCCTTACCGTGGGCGGCACTGCGTAAGCCGTATTGTTTTCAAGCTGTGCTACATTCCAGCAGATGAATTCCGCGAAATTTTCTTTTGCTTACTTTTGGTTCTCAAGCGCCTCCGGCGGTAGAGAGACTTTCGCGTAAGCACCAGAAAACGCAGCGAATCTCTGAAAACCGCCGGGCACCCCGGCGGTTTTTTTTTGCCCGTCCCGATTTGCCAACCCCCGTGAAACAGCCCGAACCCGTTTTGAAATCTTAGAAAAAGGAAGCCCGTGATGAATGCCAAAGCCAACCCCGCCAGCGCCAGCTGGTATGCGAACGTCGAAAAAACCAGCGAGACCGACGACAAACGCATCAAGGACATCACCGTGCTACCCCCTCCCGAACACCTCATCCGCTTTTTCCCGATTGCTGGCACGGCGGCCGAATCGCTGATCACCCAGACCCGCCAGAACATCCACAACATCATCGCCGGCACCGACGACCGGCTGCTGGTGGTGATCGGCCCGTGCTCGATTCACGACCCGATGGCCGCGCTCGACTACGCCCGCCGGCTGGCCGAGCAGCGCAAAAAATACGCCGGGACGCTGGAAATCGTGATGCGCGTGTACTTCGAGAAGCCACGCACCACGGTGGGCTGGAAAGGGCTGATCAACGATCCGTACCTGGACGAAAGCTTCCGTATCGACGAAGGCCTGCGCATTGCCCGCCAGTTGCTGATTGACATCAACCGCCTGGACGTACCCGCCGGCAGCGAATTCCTCGATGTGATTTCCCCGCAATACATTGGCGATTTGATCTCGTGGGGCGCGATTGGTGCGCGCACGACGGAAAGTCAGGTCCACCGTGAACTGGCGTCCGGCCTGTCAGCGCCGATTGGCTTCAAGAACGGCACCGACGGCAATATCCGCATTGCCACCGACGCCATCCAGTCGGCCAGCCGGGGCCACCACTTTTTGTCGGTGCATAAAAACGGGCAAGTAGCCATCGTTGACACCGCAGGCAATCCTGACTGCCACGTGATTTTGCGCGGCGGCAAGACGCCCAACTACGACGCCGCCAGCGTGGCTGAAGCCTGCAAGGCACTCGAAGCCGCCAAGTTGCCCGCCACGCTGATGGTCGATTGCAGCCACGCCAACAGCTCCAAACAGCACGAAAAGCAGCTCGACGTGGCGCGCGACATTGCCGCCCAAGTCGCTGGCGGCTCGCGCCAGGTGTTCGGCCTGATGGTCGAAAGCCACCTGACCGCCGGCGCGCAAAAATTCACCGCTGGCAAAGACGATGCCAAATCGCTCGCCTACGGCCAAAGCATTACCGATGCCTGCCTGGGCTGGAATGATTCGGTGGACATGCTCGCGTCGCTGTCAGCCGCCGTGGAAGCGCGACGGGCAAAATGACCCCGGCAAGGTGCCAGAATTCACCCACTTTTCTTCAGGAATCCATCATGCGCAGTGAAGTCACCGTGACCTTTGAAAACCAGCCGCTTGTGCAAATTGACCTGCATGACGCCCTGCCGATGCCCAGCGAGGCGGCGCGCCGCTGGCTTGATGAGCAGTTCACCCAGATGGACTGCGAGCCGCTGCGGCCCACCGGCAAGCTGCTGACCGCTGACAAGGTGGTCGTGGTGGCTGAAGCGGCCGGCCCGCAGAAGTTTGCCGACGCCGCCTGGGCGCTGGAGTTTGGCCGCGCCGTGACAGCCGCCCTGGGCAAGCCGCTGGTGAACATTGACGTGCCGTCATTGAGCATCAGTTATTGACCAGCGCGCCCGCGTCGCACGGGCGGTGTGGCACTGGTGCCGCAAGAATGGCCCGAAATTCAAGTGTTTTAGGCCTGTAGCGCATGTTGCACGTGCGCAAGCAGCTATAAAATAAATAGCAAATAATGCCGGGCGGGTGAAAGCCCGCCCGGCATTTTCAAGCGGCCGCTCATTTTTTAAAATGGTGCGCACTTCACCGGCACAACCAGGCGCAACACACCATGCAAGGGCAACTTTTTACCCAGGATTTCCTGATCCGTGGCGTGCTGGACACGCCGGCGCATCAGGCGCTGACCGACAGCGCGCTGGCCGCGTTTGCCGACGCCCTGCAGCGCATTTTCAAAGGCCTCGACAGCGCCTCGACCCTCAATGAAGCGATGACCGAGCAAGTCGTCATCAATAAAGTGCTGGCCGAACTCGGCTGGGCCGATGATTTTTTGCCGCAGGTCAACGCCGACCCCAAGGGCCGCGAAGCCGTTCCCGACTGCCTGCTGTTTGCCTCGCCCGAGGCCAAAGCCGCCGCGCTGCTGGAGGCCAAAGACGACCGCCGCTACCGCCACGGCCTGGCGATTTTGGAGGCCAAGCGCTGGCTGCGTCCGCTCGACCGGGGCGACGGCCAGGACGCGTTTGACCCCGACGCGCCCTCGTCGCAAATGCTGCGCTACCTCAGCCGCGTCGATGTCGCCTCTGACCGCGCCATCAAATGGGGCGTGCTGACCAACGGCGCAGTCTGGCGCCTGTACTGGCAAGACGCACGTTCACGTTCTGAAGAGTTTTTTGAAATCGACCTGGCCGCCGCGCTCGGCGTCAAGGGCGTTCAGCACGACATCGACGACATCGCGCCCGCCCACGCGCTGCGCCTGTTTCACTTGTTTTTCAGCCGCAGCGCCTTTTTGCCGCAAAGCTGGGACGACACCGGCCGCACCTTGCATGCCTATGCGCTGAACGAGGCGCGGCTGTATGAAGAAAAAGTGTCGCAAGACCTGGGCGCGCGCGTGTTTGAAGAGATTTTTCCGCAGTTGGCCGATGCGCTGGCGCGTGGCGACTTGCATGCGCGCACGCACGAAGTCGGTTACGGCCAGTTCAAACGCCCGCAATTTACCCGCGACTACTTGGACGAAGTGCGCGAAGCCGCGCTGGTGCTGCTGTACCGCCTGCTGTTTTTGTTTTACGCCGAAGACCGCAACCTGCTGCCGGTGCGCGATGACCGCTATGCGCCTTACAGCGTGCGCCGCCTGCGCGAAGAGGTGCGCGACAAGGTGGAGGCGGCTGGAAAGTTCTCCAGCACCGTGGGCCGAATCTGGCTGCACCTGAAAGGCGCTTTCACCCTGATTGACAAGGGCGACGACGACATCGGCATGCCCGCCTACAACGGCGGCCTGTTCGACCGCGCCCGCGCCCCGTTGCTGGAGCGCACCAACGTACCTGACGCCATCATGGCCCCGATCATTGACGCGCTGTCACGCCGCACCGAAGAACTGCTGCACGGCTGGATCAACTATCGCGACCTGTCCGTCTCGCATTTGGGCGGCATTTACGAGCGGCTGCTCGAATACAGCCTGGTGCATGAAGTGCAGGCGGCTGACAGCTACAAGGACAAGCCCGAGATCAACCGCATCACTGCCCAGCCCGCCAGCTTTGCGCGCAAGGTGTCTGGCAGCTATTACACGCACGACGATCTGGTGCGGCTGGTGCTGCGCGAATCCGTCGGGCTGCTGGCCCGCGAAAGGCAGGCCACTTTTGAAGCCCACCTGAAAAAGAACAACAAAAAAACCTCGATTAATCCGGGCGACTGGGATGCGCTGGACGCCCTGGACCCGGCCAGCCAGATTCTGGAGCTGAAAATTTGCGATCCGGCGATGGGCAGCGGGCACTTCTTGGTGGCGCTGGTCGATGACCTGGCTGACCGCGTGCTTGAAGCCATCACCCTGGCGACGCATCAGGTCAACGCCCAGCCGTGGGCCGCGCATCTGGTGGAAGCCGGCCGCCCGTGGCAAAGCCCGGTGCTGCAGCGTGTGGCGCATATCCGCCGCAGCATCAAGACCACCGCCAAAGACCGGGGCTGGGTCGTCACCGACGCGCAGCTTGACGACCGGCACATCGTGCGCCGCATGATTTTGAAGAAAAGCATTTTTGGCGTTGATAAAAACCCGATGGCCGTGGAGCTGGCCAAAACCGCGTTGTGGCTGCACACCTTCACCGTCGGCGCGCCGCTGAGTTTTCTGGATCATCACCTGAAAATTGGCGACAGCCTGCACGGCGAGCGCCTGCCACAGGTGCAGGGCAACCTGCAAAACCTGGGCGCGCTGCTGCTGCAAAGCGAGTTTGACCGGCTGGCGCTGGCCGCGCGCAACATTGCGCAGGTCGCCGACCTGACCGATGTGGACATTGCCGAGGCGCAATTGTCCAGGCAACTCGCGCAAGAAGCGGCCGCGCAGGTCGCGCCAATTCATGCGGTGCTCGACTTCTGGCGCGCCATGCGCTGGATGGTGCCCGGCTGGCCGGTGAAAAAACTCAGCGAATTGCCGCGCCTCTTGAAGCTGCCCGCCGACCCGGCCACGCGCGACGCTGAAATCAAGGCCGGCAAGCACCCGGAATATGCCGCGCTGCTGCGCCTGTTTGACCCGAACCACAACCTCGTCACGGTGCTGGCCGCCGGACAGCTGGCCGGCGATGACGCCGCCAGCCGCGCCGCCAACGACCTGATGGCGCGCGCCCGCGCACTGGCCGCACGCGAAACCTTCTTTCACTGGTGGACCAGCTTTCCGACCGTGTTTGGCGTGGGTTCAAACAACGGCTTTGACGCCGTGATTGGCAACCCGCCGTGGGACAAAATTCGTTTTGAAGAAGTGCCGTGGTTTTCTGAGCGCATTGACGCTATTGCAAAAGCGCCCCGAGCCGCTGACCGTAAAAAGATGATCGCTGCGTTGCAAGGCGTCAAGATGGGCCAGACCGCTACCCATTCGCCGCCAGTGGTGGATTGGTGGGCGCAGTACGTGGACGCCACCGGGCACGCCGAAGCCAACGCCCGCGTGCTGAGTAACGGCAAGCAGGGCAGCGGCGACTACCCGCTGCTGGGCGGCGGCGATATCAACCTCTACAGCCTGTTTGTGGAAAGGGCGCAGGCGCTGGTCGCACCCGGCGGGTTGGTGGCGTTGGTCACGCCCAGCGGCATTGCGGCAGATAAGGGCGCAGCCGAATTTTTTCGCAGCATCAGCAGCACCGGGCGGCTGGGCGCGCTGTTTGACTTTGAAAACCGCAAGGTGTTTTTCCCGGACGTTCATGCCGGCTTCAAATTTTGTACGCTGGTGTTTGGCGGCCCGGCGCGTACGTTTGCGCAAACGCGCTGCGCCTTTTACCTGCACCAGCTCGACGAGCTGGACGACCCCGCGCGTTCGCTGCTGCTCACCGCAGAAGACTTTGTGCGCGTCAACCCCAACACGGGCGCAGCGCCGATTTTTCGCAGCCGCCGCGATGCTGACATTACGCTCGGGCTGTATGCCCGGCATCCGGTGATGGTGAAGCACGGAGAAGTTAGCGCTTCAACCGGCCCCCAGCCCGATGTGAAGGCGTGGCCAGTGAAGTGCATGGCCATGTTTCACATGACCAACGACTCCAGACTGTTTTTAAAGTCTGACGAGCTGAGAGCGCAGGGTTTCAAGCCCGTTGCGCTGAACCGCTTGCGCAATGCAGCGGGGCTGGAGGCGCTGCCGCTGTACGAAGGCAAGATGGTGCAGATGTACGACCACCGGGCGGCGGACGTGGTGGTGAATGCGGCCAATCTCAAGCGTGCGGCCCAGCCGGAAACCATCTCGCAAGTCGAAAAAGCCAGCCCCAAGCGTTACCCCGCGCCGCAATACTTTGTTCTCGCGAGTTCAATTCCTCGCGATATTGAGTTCAAGTGGGCGCTGTGCTTCAAGCAAGTGACTTCAACTACCAACGTTCGGTCAATGATTGCCGCCTTGGTTCCAGCATCTGGTGTGGGGCATTCCATGTCGGTGATCTTGCCGGAGCCTCGTGGCGCGCTGCCCACTGCTTCACTGCCGCTGCTTCTTGCAAACCTGAACACGTTTGCTCTGGATTATTTGGGGCGTCAGAAGTTGCAAGGTCAAAATTACAGCCTCTACATCCTCGAACAACTCCCCGTCATCGCCCCCGCCCGTTTCCAGGAACGCCTGCCCGCCGCTTTCGCCAAAGCCATGCGCGCCGCCAAGCTGATGAACGGCAGCCATCCGCATCCCACGGTGGCTGATTTTGTGATTCCGCAGGTGCTGGTGCTCAGCTACACGGCCCACGACATGGCGCCGTTTGCGCGCGACCTGGGCTATGTGGACGACGCGGGCGCGGTGTTGCCGCCTTTTGTCTGGGACGAGGAAGCGCGCCGCGCCCGGCTGGCCGCGCTTGATGCCGTGTTTTTCTACCTCTACGGCCTGAACGCCCAGGACGCCGCCTACATCCTGGGCACTTTCCCCATCGTGCGCGATCAGGACCAAAAAGCCTTTGGCCGTTACCGCACGCAGGACGATATTCTTGAACTTTTGCGTCTTCTGACGCCATCGCCATGACCGCGCCAAACCCCAAACCCAAAGCCAGGCCCAAGCCAAAAAATAAGCCCCTCAAGCCTGAATCCGAAGCGCCCGTGGCCGCTGGCGGCACCGGTTTACGCGTGGGCGGCGCTCAGGCGCAAACCCTTTCTGCCGCGCAAAAGCGCTTCAACAAGCTGCTGGACAGCATTGACACGTTCAAGGCGCAAATCGCCGAAGCCCAGAGGCTGGTGGACACCTACCGCGTGCTTTACAGCGACACGCTGACGCCGCTGCAAGCGCAAAACAGCGCCGCCATGCGCCGCATGGCGCTGCTGCTGGACGAGCGGCTGCAGCGCAAGGGCTTGAGCGCAGCGCAAAAAAAATCGCTGATCGAAATTTTGTGCGGACTGTGCGAGTTGCTGGCCGCCAGCGGCGACGAAGAAATGACCGCGCTGCACGACAAGCACAGCCCGCAAAGCCTGCGCGAGATCAAAGAAGCAGAATCCGCCCGCATCCGCAACATGATGAAAAACGCGCTGGGCGACCGGCTCGATGTTGATCTGGAGGACGAGTCGCTGGACCCGATGGCGCGGCTTGAAGCCTTGCTAAGTGCTGCCAAAGCGCAACAGGCAGACGAAGAAGAGCAGGCGCAGCGCCGCCACGCCGCCAAGGCGAGCAAAAAACCGCCGACTGCCGCCCAGCGCAAGACCGGGCAGCAGCAGGAAGACGCCAAACTCGTGTTGCGTCAGGTGTACCGCCAACTGGCCAGCGCGCTGCACCCCGACCGCGAGAAAGACCCGGCGGAGCACCAGCGCAAGACGGCCTTGATGAGCCAGGCCAACGCCGCTTACGCGCAGCAGGATTTGGTCACGCTGCTGCACATTCAGCAGCGCATCGAGCAACTGGAGCCGGGCGCGATCAGCGAAATGCCAGAAGCCCGAATCGCCGCCATGACGACCTTGCTCAAGCAGCAGGCCGCCGAGCTGGAGGACGAACTGTTTGGCCGCCAGGAGCAGCTTCGGCAAGCCTTCAATCTGAATTATTTTGAAAAACCCACCGACGCCAGCCTGCAGCGCAACCTGGCGCTGGAGGCTGAAGCGTTAGAAGAAACGCGGTTGCAGATGGAAGAAGACCTGCAGATGGTGCAAGACGACGCAGGCCTCAAGCGCTGGCTGAAATTTCAGAAGCAACTCGCGCGGCAGATGAGTTTTTATTGAGCGGAGGCGCGAAAAACTGTCGTATTGCCCTGTGAATAGGGCGGGTTTCGTGGCTTGGCGATGGTGGTTGATGAATCGCCGCGCTGCGCTTGCAATGACGATGCGCGAACCAGCGTGCTGATTTCTTTGATGGAAATAGAAGTGGCCGTGCGTTACGGTCCTATTTATGTAACTACTCAGCTCTCTATGCACCTCGTCATTCCCGCGAAGGCGGGAATCCAGGGGGTCTTCATCACACGTTTGTTGTGTCCGACTGGATTCCCGCCTTCGCGGGAATGACAGGAGCCGTGGATACCTGCGTAGTTACCTGTTTATTGAACAAACAGGCGGTTGCGCATGACTGGCGGGCGCTGGCAGCTATTATTTAAATAGCAAAAAGGCCAGCTGCTTCAGCAGATCAAGCCGCTCAGGCCTTCAGCGCCGCCAGCAATCTAGCGTGGATTCCGCCAAAACCGCCGTTGCTCATGCACAGCAAATGGTCGCCGGGCCGGGCGGCGGCTGTCACTTGCGCCAGCAATTGCTCGATGCTGTCTGCCACTTGCGCGCGTTCGCCCATGCTGGCCAGCGCGGCTCTGGCGTCCCAGTCGAGTCCGCCGGCGTGGCAAAACGCCAGGTCGGCGCGCTCCAGGCTCCACGGCAATTGCGCCGTCATGGCGCCGAGCTTCATGGTGTTGCTGCGCGGCTCGAATATCGCCAGGATGCGTTCGGCGGTTTTTCCGGCGCCATCGAGTTGCCGGCGCAGGCCATCGACGGTGGTGTGAATGGCCGTCGGGTGATGGGCAAAGTCGTCATACACCGTGATGTCGCACCCGTCGCGCTGCACCACACCGCGTACTTCCATGCGCCGCTTGACGTTCTGGAAACTGGCCAGCGCTTCAGCTGCCAACGCAGGCGACACGCCCACGTGCTCGGCGGCGGCAATGGCGGCCAGGGCGTTGAGCTGGTTGTGAACGCCGCTGATGTCCCACTGCACGCGGGCGACGGTTTCGCCGTTTTTGTGCACGGTGAAATCGCCGGGTTCGCCCTGCGCGCTGAAGCCGGCGTGCTGCACGCTGCCACCGAATGGCACCTGTTCGCTCCAGCAGCCTTGGGCCAGCACGCGCTGCAGGCTCTCCTCAGTGGCATTCACCACGACGCGGCCTTGCGACGGCACGGTGCGCACCAGGTGATGGAACTGCCGCTCGATAGCCGCCAGGTCGTCAAAAATATCGGCGTGGTCGAATTCGAGGTTGTTCAGCACCGCCGTGCGCGGGCGGTAGTGAACGAACTTGCTGCGCTTGTCGAAAAAAGCCGTGTCGTATTCATCGGCCTCGATCACAAAGGTGTTGCCCGTGCCCAGCCGCGCCGACACGCCAAAGTTCAGCGGCACGCCGCCGATCAAAAAGCCCGGTTGCAGGCCGGCGCATTCGAGAATCCAGGCCAGCATGGCGGTGGTGGTGGTTTTGCCGTGCGTGCCGGCGACGGCCAGCACATGGCGCGGGCCGGTGGCATGGTGCGTCGGGTGGTGCAGGACGTGGCCGGACAGCCATTGCGGCCCGCTGGTGTAGGGCTGGCCGCTGTTCAAAATGGCTTCCATCAACGGATATTTGGCCCCCACGCTGGCCACTTCGTGTGCTGCGCTGCCCCCCGAGGGGGCTAATTTCCCTTGGGGCGGCCCGGCGGGAAATTGTTTAGGGCTGCCGTCGGCCAGGCGCGCCCGCGACACCACATTGCCGATCACGAACACGTCGGGCGCCAGCGCCATCTGGTCGGCGCTGTAGCCTTCGATCAGCTCGATGCCCAGGCCGCGCAACTGGTCGCTCATCGGCGGGTAAACGCCGGTGTCGCAACCCGTCACCTTGTGCCCCGCCTCGCGTGCCAACGCGGCCAGGCCGCCCATGAAAGTCCCGCAGATTCCCAGAATATGTATGTGCATCGCCCGTATTCTAGGCAAGCCCGGCCTGGCGACCTTGTTTTTGAAGAAAAAATGCCTGTAGCGCAATAGGGGCGGGCGTAAGCAGCTATTTATTTAATAGTGATGGCCGACAGTTTGAACTTTCTCGGCAGCCGCAGGACTAATCTGGGCACAATGGCTTGATTCGCCTTTTGGCTGCCTTTCAACCCTTAACACTTCGCGTCTAGCGCCCGCGCCAGACGACCTTGCCATTGAACACCCTGAAATCCGAAATTGCCGCCACGGCGGCTGCGCTGGTGGTTGAAGAAGGGCTGGAATACGGCCCGGCCAAGCGCCGCGCGCTCAAGCAGCTCGCCTTGCCCGCCCGCACCGCCTTGCCTGACAACGACTTGATGGAGGACGCCGTGCGTGAGTACATCGCGCTGTTTTGCGCCGACACCCAGCCTGCCGAGCTGGCCGCGTTGCGGGCGCTGGCGCTGGTGTGGATGGAGCGCCTGGCCGTTTTTCGCCCGTATCTGGCCGGCGCTGTCTGGAACGGCACCGCCACCCGGCTGTCCGACATTTATATCCAGCTGTTTTGCGACGACCCGAAATCAGCAGAAATCGCCCTGATCGAGCACAACGTCGACTACGAGCCGCGCACCGTCACCGGCTTTACCGGCGCCAGCGTGGAGGCGCTCAGCCTGAGCAGTGTCTGCAAGGCGCTGAATGAAAATATCGGCGTGCATTTGATGGTCTATGACCATGACGACCTGCGCGGCGCGTTGCGGCCCGACGCCAAAGGCCGTACGCCGCGCGGCGACCTCGCTGCCGTGCAAAAATTGCTGTCCCCCCTTTTGGAGCTTGATCAGTGAATCGCAGAAACATGCTGTATGGCGGCGTCGCAGCCGCAGCTGCCGTGGCTGGCGCGGGCGCAGCCTGGTGGAAATTCCAGCCGCATGGAGACATAGCCTCCGCTGCTGCCGTCGATGCCGCCAAAGACTTCTGGGCCATGCGCTTTGACGGCCCGGATGGAAAAGACGTGGCCATGAGCAGCTTTCGCGGCAAGCTGCTGCTGGTCAATTTTTGGGCCACCTGGTGTCCGCCCTGCGTGGAAGAGCTTCCTTTGCTGGATTTTTTCTACCAGGAAAACAAGAGCAAGAATGTTCAGATCGTCGGTCTGGCCGTTGACCAGCCCAGCGCGGTGCGCACCTGGCTGGAAAAACGGCCCTTGAACTTTCCGGTCGGCATGGCCGGGCTGGGCGGCACCGAGTTGAGTAAATCCTTGGGCAATACCTCTGGCAGCCTGCCGTTCACGGTGGTTTTTGGCACGTCAGGCCAACTGCTGCATCGCAAAATTGGCAAGGTTTTACCCGAAGAACTGGTTCAGTGGACCCAACTTAGCTGAATTTGCTGCACTTCTACCTAATCACTGCTGCTGCATTTTCAGGCGTCACCGGCGGGTGCTTGAAGACGGTTCAGTGGCTCGCTGCGCCAGCACTTGCCGGGCTTGCCCGGTCTGGCTGCAGGGCTTTGCCAGCGACGCCTTAAGGTACACTTTGCCTTTTTCGGCTTCAGAAAAGCTTGTTTTGCGGTGTAATCATTGTCTGATAGATGCTGTAAGACGTAATAGCAGAAAGTAAGCCGAGAAAGAAGGAAGATCGGTAGCCGCACCATTTTCTGCTTTGATCAAACTGTGTGTTCAAAAATCGCACGCCAGCCTCCACCTTCGTTGGAAAGAATCTATGGATCTAAGAAAACTCAAAACCTTGATTGACCTCGTTTCGGAGTCGAATGTGTCGGAACTGGAAATTACCGAGGCTGAAGGCAAGGTTCGTATTGTCAAAAGCAGTAGCGCGCCCATGATGGTGATGCACCAGCCCGGCATGTCCATGATGCCCACCCCCAGCCCGTCGCCCGTGATGGCTACCCCGCCGCAGGCTGCCGCCGAAGCGCAGGCCGCAGAGCCTGCCGGCCATGCCGTCAAGTCGCCGATGGTCGGCACTTTTTATCGTTCGTCGAGCCCCGGCTCCAATCCGTTCGTCGAAATTGGCAGCGTGGTCAAGGAAGGCGACACCATCTGCATCATTGAGGCCATGAAAATCCTCAACGAGATCGAAGCCGACAAGTCGGGCACGGTCACCAGGATACTTTCCGAAAACGGCCAGGCCGTGGAATACGGTCAGCCTCTTTTTATCATCGAGTAAGCGGGCTTCGCCCCTATTTGCCAGACCGGCCCCAGCGCCCGCCCATCGGCCAGACGAGGTATCTTGACGCATGTTTAAAAAAATATTGATCGCCAATCGCGGAGAAATTGCTCTGCGCATCCAGCGCGCCTGCCGGGAACTCGGCGTCAAGGCCGTGATGGTCTATTCCGAAGCCGACCGCGAAGCCAAATACATCAAGATGGCGGATGAAGCAGTTTGCATCGGCCCGGCGCCCTCGGCCCTGAGCTACCTCAACATGCCGGCCATCATTTCAGCGGCGGAAGTCACCGACGCTGAAGCGATTCACCCCGGCTATGGTTTTTTGAGCGAGAACGCCGACTTTGCCGAACGTGTTGAAAAAAGCGGTTTCAAGTTCATCGGCCCTTCGCCCGAGTCCATCCGGCTGATGGGCGACAAGGTGTCGGCCAAGCAGACCATGCTGAAAGCCGGCGTGCCCTGCGTTCCCGGCTCTGAAGGCGCGTTGCCTGCCGATCCGGCCTACATCAAGCGCATTGCCAAGCAAATTGGCTACCCGGTCATCATCAAGGCCGCAGGCGGCGGCGGCGGACGCGGCATGCGCGTGGTGCATACCGAAGCGGCGCTGCTCAACGCTGTGCAAATGACCAAGGCCGAGGCCGGCGCGGCCTTTGGCAACCCGGAGGTCTACATGGAGAAATTCCTGCAGAACCCCCGGCATATCGAAATCCAGATTCTGGCCGACCAGTACAAAAACGCCGTCTGGCTGGGCGAGCGCGACTGCTCCATGCAGCGCCGCCACCAGAAGGTCATTGAGGAAGGCCCGGCGCCCGGCATTCCGCGCAAGCTGATCGAGCGCATCGGCGCGCGTTGCGTGACGGCGGTCAAGAAGTTTGGCTACCGGGGCGCAGGCACCTTCGAGTTTCTGTATGAAGACGGCGAGTTTTATTTCATCGAGATGAACACGCGGGTTCAGGTCGAGCATTCGGTCACCGAATGGATCACCGGCATCGACATCGTCAAGACGCAGATATTGGTGGCAGCCGGCGAACGCCTGCCCTTCGCCCAGCGCGACATCCAGATCCGGGGCCATTCCATCGAATGCCGCATCAACGCCGAAGACCCCTACAAGTTCACCCCTTCGCCGGGACGCATCACCAACTGGCACCCGCCGGGCGGCCCGGGCGTGCGTGTGGACTCGCACATTTATTCCAATTACTTTGTGCCGCCCAACTATGACTCGATGATCGGCAAGATCATTGTTCACGCCGACACGCGCGAGCAGGCGCTGGCGCGCATGAGCGCGGCCCTGGGCGAAACCGTGGTTGAAGGCATCAGCACCAACATTGCGCTGCACCGTGAACTCATGGTGGACGCCAAGTTCATGGACGGCGGCACCAACATCCACTACCTTGAAGAGTGGCTGTCGAAGCGTGAGAGATGAAGCCCCCACGGTCGCTCACTGCGTGTGCTCCCTGCACCCCGAGGGGGCGGCTGCGCCTGCGGCCTGGCAAAGCCAGTCCCGCGGCCCTGGCCTGGAGGGAATGTGCCACGCTCGCTCGCTGCGTTTGCTTTCTGCCCCAACCCTGGCTTGAACCGACTGCGATGGATCAATGATGTTTGAACTAATTTTGCTGGCGCCTGTGAATGAGGTGGAAACCCTCAGCGATGCGCTCGATGCGCTCGATGCGCTGAGTGTTTCGGTCGAAGATGCCGACGCCCACACACCGGCTGAGCAGGCGTTGTTTGGCGAACCCGGTATGCCGCCGCCCAAGGCCGGCTGGGAGCGTTCACGCATCGTGGCGTTGTTTGCCACCGAAGCACTGGCAAAAGATGCTGCTGCCGTGTTGGCGCTGCAGGATTTCTTTGCCGGTTGCCAGCTGGTCGCGGTTCAATCCGTGCCCGAGCAGGACTGGGTGCGGCTGACGCAGTCGCAGTTCACGCCGGTCGAGATCACGCCCGAATTCTGGATCGTGCCGACCTGGCACGAGCCGCCGACGCAGGCAATGCAGGTGATCCGGCTTGATCCGGGCCTGGCTTTTGGCACCGGCACGCACCCGACCACGCGCATGTGCTTGCGCTGGATTGCTGGCCAGGGCGCTGCCGGCAAATCGCTGGGCCGGGTGCTCGACTACGGCTGCGGCTCCGGTATTTTGGCGATTGGCGCGGCCAAGTTTGGCGCGGTTGCTATTGATGCGGTCGATATTGACGAAGCCGCCGTGGAATCAACCCGCGCCAATGCCGAAGCCAACCATGTGCAGCTGCAGACCGGCCTGCCCGACAAGGCCGTGGGCAGTTACCAGACCGTATTGGCCAACATTTTGGCCACGCCTTTGCGTGTGCTGGCGCCGCTGCTGTGCGCGCATGTTGAAAAAGGCGGCAACCTGGTGCTGGCGGGCATTCTGGACCGCCAGGCCGATGAGTTGAAAGCCGCTTACGCGCCTTATTGCCAGCTTCAGGTCCGCGACGCCCAAGAAGGCTGGATCCTGATGACGGCGCAATTTTGAGCGCACTTCTCTAACGTCTCTTCACGACCGGGTTTCCCGGCCATGAACCCTTACTCATTGCCCTCAATGAATCTGGTTACGCGCTGCCCCGCCTGTGAAACGATGTTCAAGGTCACTCCCGATCAGCTCAAGATCGCGGACGACTGGGTGCGCTGCGGGCGGTGCAGCGAAGTGTTCGAGGCGTCTCTGGTGCCAGCGCACGCTGCGCCCCCGGCGGCGCTGATTCCTGAAGCCGATACGCCGCCTGCGCTTGATCAGCCCGCCGCCATGCCAGCGCCGCAGCCGCCCGAAACGCCGTCTTTTTCAGCGTTCTCGCAGCATGGCTTGGCAGACAACGCGCTGGATTTTCCTGACAACGCGCCTTCGCTGAAGCCAGATTTCGCGCAATCGCTTCAGGAGGCACCGACGCCGCAGGATGAAGCCGCACCACAAGCGCCTGCACCCGCTGACGAAGCTGCGCCGCAGGCAGAGCCGCAAGAAGCGATGAAAATTCAGCCCGATGTGCTGCCCGCCAGTCTTGCGGCCTCGATGGCCGCACTGCAAGAGCCGGAACGCATCGAGCCCACATTCTTCGATGCTGATCTGGTTTTCAAGCCCGCCAGCCCGCCGCTGGTTGAACCCCTCGGCTTCAGTGCCAACGCGCCGCCGCTGGCGGCAGAACCGCCTGAGTCAGCCGAAGAGTTGTCATTTATGCGCGAAGCGCAGCACACGCCCTTCTGGACACCGGCCCGGCTGCGCACCGCACTGGTGCTGCTTTTCACGCTGCTGCTGCTGGCCTTGGCGCTGCAGTGGACAGTCCGGCAAAAAGATGTCCTGGCTGCGCAACAGTCCTGGCTCGCGCCTTGGCTGCAAGCGCTTTGCCGACCGCTGGGCTGTGAAGTGCGGCCGCTGCGGCGCATTGAGTCAGTGAAGGTTGAAAGCGCCAAATTCAGCAAGTCTGGCTCCCGTGCGTATCGGTTGACTTTCGTGTTGAAAAATACCGGTGCCGCTGCGGTTGAAATTCCGGCGCTGGAAGTGACGCTGACCGACAAACAGCACCAGGCGCTGGTGCGTCGGGTGCTGCTGCCGGCGCAGTTCGGCGTCACGGCCACCACGCTGCAAGCCCATTCGGAACTGGCGGGTTTGGTGGCCTTGACGCTCGCAACCGAGGGGGATCGGGCTGCCGCCTTGCCCGTGACCGGCTACCGTATTCTGGCTTTTTACCCTTGAATTGAATTGAGAACTGAATGTCTTCTGTAATTTGCGGCTCGCTGGCCTTTGACACCATCATGAATTTCGAGGGCCGCTTTTCCGAGCAAATCCTGCCGGACCAGTTGCACAACCTCAACGTGTCTTTTCTGGTGCCCGCCTTGCGCCGCGAATATGGCGGCTGCGCCGGCAACATTGCCTACAGCCTCAGGCAACTGGGCGGCACGCCCTTGCCGATGGCCACGGTGGGCAGCGACGGCACCGACTACCTGGCGCGCCTGAAAGCGCAGGGCATCAGCACCGAGTTCGTGCGCGCAGTCGATGAGCTTTACACCGCGCAGGCCATGATCATGACCGACCGCGACAACAACCAGATCACCGCCTTTCACCCCGGCGCGATGATGCAGGCGCATCTCAACCGCATCACCGCCCGCAGCGACATCAAGCTCGGCATGATCTCGCCCGATGGCCGCGACGCCATGCTGCAGCATGCCGAACAGTTCAAGGCCGCTGGGATTCCCTTTGTGTTTGATCCGGGCCAGGGCCTGCCAATGTTTGACGGCCCCGAGCTGGCGCATTTCGTCGAGCTGGCGTCGTGGGTGACAGTCAACGACTACGAAGGCCGGATGCTGTCCGACCGCACCGGCCTGTCGAGCGCCGAGCTGTCCTGCCGCGTGCAGGGCCTGATCGTGACGCTGGGCGCGCAAGGCTGCGAAGTCTGGGTCAACGGCGATAAAACCGTGGTGCCGCCGGTGCAAGCCGATGAGGTGGTAGACCCAACCGGCTGCGGCGATGCGTTTCGCGGCGCGCTGCTGTTCGGGCTGGAGCAGGGCTGGCCGCTGGCGAAATGCGCGGCGCTTGGCAACCGCGTGGGCGCGCGCAAGATTGCCAGCCGTGGCGGCCAGAATTACACGCTGGATTCGGCGCTAATCGCTGTCTAGTGCAAGCAGGGCGGGCGCTGACAGCTATCTGGTTGATAGCAAGTTTCATCGCTCGCCGGGTCTTTTTCAGGGTTGTTTCCCCGTCGCTTACGTCTGTGCTGGCAGCAGGCAAACGCTGAACAGTTTGAAAAACCAGCCTGACGCCCATGCGACAGCAATTCAGGTGTTGCCCTGATGCGCGTGCCGCCCGCGTCACGCATGATGACGTCTCGCAAGCTGCGAGACCATTTCAGGAGACTCATTTATGCAACGCCGTCAATTACTGCAATCTGCCGCCGCACTGGCGCTGCCCGCCCTGTCTGCCATGGGGTTGGCGCAAGCCCAAAGCTTTCCGGTTCGCCCCATCAAGCTCATCGTCGCTTTTCCCGCTGGCGGGCCGACTGACATCACCATGCGGTCGCTGGCCGACAACGCCTCGAAGATTCTCGGCCAGCCGGTCATCGTTGAAAACAAGCCGGGCGCTGGCGGTTCCTTGCCCGCGCAGCAATTGCAGGGTGCGGCATCCGACGGCTATACCCTGGCGCAAATCCCGCTGGGCGTTTTCCGTCTGGGCTACACCACCAAAATCAACTGGGATCCGATCAAGGACATCACCTATATCCTGAACGTTACCGGCTACGCCTTTGGCATCGTGGTGCCGGCCAATAGTCCGTTCAAGACCTGGGCAGACTTTGTCGCCTATGCCAAGGCCAATCCCGGCAAGCTCACCTATGGCTCGACCGGCACGCTGACCAGCCCGCACCTGACGACCGAGCTGATCGCACAAAAAGCCGGCATTGAGTTGCAGCATGTGCCCTACAAAGGCAGTGCCGACCTGATGCTGGCGGTGCTCAGCGGGCAGCTGATGGCCGCCGCTGACAGCACCGGTTTTGCGCCGCAGGTAGAAGCCGGCAAGCTGCGGGTGCTGAACACCTGGGGCGAAAAACGCCTGGACAAGTTCCCCGATGCGCCCACGCTCAAAGAGCTGGGCTACGACATCGTGCAAAACTCGCCCTTCGGCATTGGCGCGCCCAAAGGCACGCCACCGGACGTCGTCAAACGGCTGCAGGATGCGTTCAAAAAAGCCATGGAAGAGCCGAGCTACGTCGCTGCGCTGGGCCGCTACGACATGCAGCCGAACTACATGAGTTCGGTTGATTACACGCGGTTTGCAAAAGAAACCTTTGGGCGCGAGAAGGCCTTGATTGAAAAACTGGGGCTGGCAAAAGGCCAGTAAGGCTCAGTTTGGGGTGCTGGCCGGGCCTGCCGGGCGGTCTGCCCGACAGACCAGGCGCGCGCCGCCCCAATCGCTATGGGCATTTCGGCAAAACCCGCGCCGCGCTTGTCCGTCTGGCCACGCCCACGCTGTGGGCAAAAGCTTCAAATATCAATTCGGACGTGTTCTGTACAATGGCGGCTCTCCTGAGGAGCGTTGCAACCCACGGCATGTGGTCTAGGCTCAGGACTCTCATTTGCAACCACGCTCACCCGCATGTGCTTTGATGCCGGGTGAGTGAATTTCACACTCCCCCTTGATCAAGATGTGCGGCCGAGGCTATTTTGCCCAGCTTGACCCTTGATTTTGGAGCTATTTCCATGAACGCCATCCTGAAACCTGTCCAGACCCCTGACCACGTGATTGCCGACTTGTCGCTGGCCGGCTGGGGCCGCAAGGAACTGACCATCGCCGAAACCGAAATGCCCGGCCTGATGTCGATCCGCGAAGAATTTGCCAGCGCCCAGCCGCTCAAGGGCGCGCGCATCACCGGCTCGCTGCACATGACGATCCAGACCGGCGTGCTGATCGAAACCCTGCAGGCGCTCGGCGCTGACGTGCGCTGGGCATCGTGCAACATCTTCTCGACGCAAGACCACGCCGCCGCCGCGATTGCCGCCACCGGCACGCCGGTGTTCGCCATCAAAGGCGAAACCCTGGCCGACTACTGGGACTACACCCACCGCATTTTCGAGTTCGCCGGCGCGAAGGGAACGCCGGAAGAAGGCCCGAACATGATCCTGGACGACGGCGGCGACGCGACGCTGCTGATGCACCTGGGCGCACAGGCCGAAACCGACGCCAGCCTGCTGGCCAAGCCCGGCAGCGAAGAAGAAATCTGCCTGTTCAACAGCATCAAGGCCAAGCTGGCGCAAGACCCGACCTGGTACAGCCGCCGCCTGAAAAACATCATCGGCGTGACCGAAGAAACCACCACTGGCGTGTTGCGCCTGAACGAAATGTCGGCCAACGGCACGCTGGCGTTTCGCGCCATCAACGTCAACGACTCGGTCACCAAGTCCAAGTTCGACAACCTGTACGGCTGCCGCGAGTCGCTGGTCGATGGCATCAAGCGCGCTACCGACGTGATGATTGCCGGCAAGGTCGCCGTCGTGGCCGGTTACGGCGACGTGGGCAAGGGTTGCGCGCAGGCGCTGCTGGCTTTGCGCGCGCAGGTCTGGGTCACTGAAATTGACCCGATCAACGCCCTGCAAGCAGCGATGGAAGGCTTCAAGGTCGTGACGATGGAATACGCCGCCGACAAGTGCGACATCTTCGTTTCCGCCACCGGCAACAAAAACGTCATCACCTATGACCACATGGCAGCGATGAAAGACCAGGCCATCGTCTGCAACATCGGCCACTTTGACAACGAAATCGATGTGGCGTCGCTGGAAAGCTGCACTTGGGAAGAAATCAAGCCGCAGGTTGACCACGTCATTTTCCCGGACGGCAAGCGCATTATTTTGCTGGCCAAGGGCCGTTTGGTGAACCTGGGTTGCGGCACCGGCCACCCGAGCTTTGTGATGTCGTCGAGCTTTGCGAACCAGACGATTGCGCAAATCGAGCTGTTCACCAAACAAGCCCAATACCAGGCCGGCAAGGTCTATGTGCTGCCCAAGCACCTCGATGAAAAGGTCGCCCGTTTGCACCTGAAAAAGGTCGGCGCGATGCTGTCCGAACTGAGCGACGAGCAGGCGGCGTATATTGGCGTGTCCAAAGCCGGCCCTTACAAGGCCAACAGCTACCGTTATTGAGGCGTTGGCGGCTTCTTTTCTGGGCCGGAGCCTGCGCTTTTTGGGTATGCAGGGTTCACCAAGGAAAAAATTCGCTGTTTTTAAGCCAAATCAGGCGCTTGCGCATGCTGCATATGCGCAAGCAGCTATCAAAATATGAGTGTTTTCCGGAGCGGCGCTGGCTTGACGCCCGACCGCTTTCCTTTATGTATTGCAACCCTGACGTTGCCGGAGTTTTATGCGCGCTGATCTATTTCTAGTTGAACACGGCCATGCCACCACCCGTTCCCAGGCCCAGCGCCTGATCGCTGCAGGCGTGCAGTGGCGCGTAGATGAGGCCGTGGCCTGGAAAAAAATTGCCAAGAACGGCGACGAAATTCCGGGCAATGCCGAGCTGCAACTGCTCGACACCACCGAAGCGAAATACATTTCGCGCGGCGGCCTCAAGCTCGAAGGCGCGCTCAAAAGCGTGGGTCTGGACGTGACCGGGATGCGTTGCCTGGACATCGGCCAGTCTACCGGCGGCTTTACCGACTGCCTGCTGCAGCACGGCGCGGCGCAGGTCGTGGGCGTGGATGTCGGCCACGGTCAGTTGCACGACAGCCTGCGCGCTGACGGCCGCGTGGTGTGCATTGAAGGCGTGAATGCGCGTTCCCTCACGGCAGATGACCTGGTGTCGCATTACCGCCGCGCCCTGCATATCAGCAGCGGTAGTGAAGACGATTTTGACGAAGATTTCGACGATGAAGAATCGGGCGACGATGAGGAAGAAGGCGACGGCTTTGATCCGGTCTTTGATTTCCTGACCGGCGATTTGTCCTTTATCTCGCTGACGCTGGTGCTGCCAGCCGTGGTGCGTTTGCTCAAAGCCGGCGGCGACCTGCTGATGCTCGTCAAGCCGCAGTTTGAACTGCAGCCCGGCCAGATCGGCAAGGGCGGCATCGTGCGCGACCCGGCGCATTTTGAATTTGTTGAAAAGCGCCTGCGCGACACCTGTGCCAGTTTGGGGCTGGACGTGCTGGCCTGGCGCGAGTCGCCGATTGCCGGCGGCGACGGCAACCGCGAGTTTTTCATCCAGGCTCGAAAAAGCCATGACGCCGTGGGCGAAGACCAGCCGCTGACCGCCGCGCCCCAGCGCAAAGCGGCCAAACGCATTCCGCGCAGCGAACTGCGTGCCTCCCGCGAGCCCCACGAAGACTCGGAGGCCGCCCATGCCGGTCAGCATGGCCCGGCGCGGCGCAAGCAACACGAGAAAAAGCATGACGACAACCCAACAGATGATTGAAGCATGGCGATGAATATTCCGATCAGTTTTGAATTCTTTCCGCCCAAAACCCCTGAAGGTACCGACAAACTGCGGCTGACCCGTCAGGCTTTGTATGCGCACCAGCCCGAGTTCTGCTCGGTCACGTTTGGCGCTGGCGGCTCGACCCAAGAGGGCACTTTCAGCACCGTCAAGGCGATCCAGGAAGAAGGCGTGGCCGCCGCCTGCCATTTCTCCTGTGTCGGCGCGACCCGTGCCACGGTGCGTGAGCAACTGGCCGCCTTGCAGGCCATGGGCATCCAGCGCCTGGTGGCGCTGCGCGGCGATTTGCCCAGCGGCTACGGCATGGGCGGCGAATTTGTGTATGCCAGCGACCTGGTGGCGTTTATTCGCCAGGAAACCGGCGATGCTTTTCACATTGAAGTGGCGGCTTACCCCGAAATTCATCCGCAGGCCAAATCGGCCGAAGCTGACTTGCAGGCGTTTGCCGCCAAGGTCAAGGCCGGTGCCAATTCGGCCATCACCCAGTATTTTTTCAATGCCGACGCTTACTTCCGTTTTGTCGATGACGTGCAGCGCCTCGGCGTCGATGTGCCGGTGGTGCCCGGCATCATGCCGATCACCAATTCAACGCAACTGATGCGCTTCAGCGATGCCTGCGGCACAGAGATTCCGCGCTGGATACGCTTGCGGCTGCAGGGTTTTGGCGACGACACCGCATCGATCAAACGTTTTGGCCTGGACGTGATGACTGATTTGTGCGAGCAGCTGTGTGCAGCCGGTGTGCCGGGCATCCATTTCTACACCATGAACCAGGCAGCCGCGACGACCGAGATCATTCGTCGCCTGAAGCGCGTTTGATGACGGCGCAGTTTTTCTGGCGCTCGTGTAAAGCCGGGGTTGCCGCCAGCCTGCTGGCGTTGCTGACGGCTTGCACCACATTGCCCGCGCCGGATGCGTCGAACGTGACGAATAAGACGCCTACTGCGCCGGTCGCACCTCTGGCGTCAGCCGCGTCTGTTGTTGCGCCACCTGCGTCAGTGGCGCCTTTGGCCTTAGCCGGGTTGCTGAAAGTCGAGCCCGTCTTTTCTGCACCTGCGCTGGCTGCGCCTTTAGCCTCAGCGGAGCTGCCGACAGCGCCCCCTGTCGTTCCATTGACTGCACCGGCTTCGCCTCTCGCCTCAGCGCAGCTGCCGACAGCCGAGCATGCTGTTGCGCTCCCTGTGCCGGCTTCGCCGCTTGCGTCAACTGCGTCTCGCGCATCACGTTTTTCCGAATTCATCTCCCGCCATTTGCTCAGGCGGGCTGAAAACCCGGCACCCGTGCCAGTCGCCGAAGCAGTCCCGGTGCCAGAAACGCCTGTCGATGAAAAATACCGGTTGACCGGTGAGGACGCGCTGGAAGTGGAGCGGGGCAAGGCGTCGTGGTACGGCGGGCAATTTCACGGCCGCCGTACTGCCAGCGGCGAAAATTACGACAAATATGCGCTTACCGCCGCCCACAAAACGCTGCCTTTCGGCACCATCGTCCGGGTGCGCAGCCTGAAGCTGGGCCGCGAAGTCGATGTCCGGATCAACGACCGGGGGCCGTTCGCGCCTGGCCGCGTGATTGACGTCAGCCAGGCTGCCGCCGAGGCGCTGGGGTTGGTGGGCGCTGGCGTGGCTGAGGTATCGCTGAACATGGCGGGCCCCCAGGGTTTGAAAATGCGCAAGGCGCTGCGCAAACCCCACAAAGCGCCATCCGCCCGCCGCCGGCGCTGATTTCTTTGGCCAGTCCCGCCTTCTGGCTGGCAAGCCATGCACGAATTTATTCCTTGTAGCGTGAGAGCCGACGCTCACCCTGAAGAGTCAAAGGTTAAGTAAAACCGGCGACGCCGGCGGCTCTGTAGTTACTAGAATTTCAGTAATTCCTGAAACTTCAGTATATACAGCCATGAATCTTGCCCCTCTTTCCCAGCGTTTTGTTCTCCATTTTGGCGAAATGGGCAGCCGCTGGGGCATCAACCGCACGGTCGGGCAGATTTATGCCTTGCTGTATGTCTCGCCCCGCGCCCTCAATGCCGACGATATTGGCGACGCGCTGGGTTTTTCGCGCTCCAACGTCAGCATGGGCCTGAAGGAACTCCAGTCGTGGAACCTGGTGCGCCTGCAGCACCTGCCCAATGACCGGCGTGAGTATTTTCAGGCACCTGAAGACGTGTGGGCCATCTTTCGTACGCTGGCCGAAGAGCGGCGCAAGCGCGAGATCGACCCGACGCTGTCGATGCTGCGCGACGCGCTGATGGAGCAGGCCGTCGGGCAGGATGACGTCCATGCCCAGGAGCGCATGCGGCAGATGCACGACCTGATCGAGTTGATGACGGGCTGGCTGGCTGACGTGCAGAAGATGGATTCCGCCACGCTGGTGAGCCTCATGAAAATGGGCGCAAAAGTACAAAAGCTGCTGGAAGTCAAAGACAAAGTGGCGCAAACCATGCGGACCAGTCTGGGTGGACGCGCCGCCAACAAGCCGCCAGAAGTCGCCTTGATGCCGATTGACAACGCGCTGACCGTGCTTGGCGACAGCCAGGGCGCGAGCCGTTCATAACGTTAACCAGGAGCGGTTGAGGCCTATTTGCCATGCTGATTCACCTTGATCCGCTGACGACTGCTTTACCGGCCATCTGGTCGCGCTGAGGCGCTCTGTATGCAGCTTTCCTCTTCATCCACCCTGCGCAACACGGCTGTATCGCCCGTTGCTGGCGCGCCTGCGTTTGCATCCGCCAAAGGCATTGATGCCGGCATTTTTTTGCAAGTGCTGGGCGCGTGGCTCTGGTTGCCGCAAGCCGCGCTTTTGGCTTGGGCCGTGCAGCAGCTGGCGCAGGGCGCGGGCGCTGCGGTCATGCTGCGCTCGGCTGCTGGCTTGCTGCTGCTGGGCCTGCTGCGCAGCGGCTGTGAAGCCTGGGGTTTGCGGCGTGTATTTTTGACGGCGCGCGCGCAGCTGACGGCGCTGCGTGCCGAAGTCGCCGTGGCGTTGGCGCAGCGCTCGCCGCTGGACAGCGCACGGCCTGCTTCAGGGTTGGCCGCCAGTGTTATGGCCGAACAGGCCGAGGCCGTGGTGCCGTGGCTGGTGCGCTACCAGCCAGCGCGCTGGCGCGTGATGCTGGTTTTGCCGGTCATTGCCATCACCGTGACTACGCTTTCCTGGGTGGCGGCGCTGGTGCTGGTGCTGGCTGCGCCTTTGATTCCTTTGTTCATGGCGCTGGTTGGCTGGCGCGCCAAGGCGGCCAGCGAGGCGCACATGCTGGAGCTGGGCGGATTGAATGCGTTTTTGCTCGACCGCCTACGTGGCCTGAGCACTCTACGCGCGCTGGGAGCCGTGGACGCGACCGCCTTGCGCCTTCGGGATGCAGCGCAGGCGCTGCGCCAGCGCACGATGGCCGTGCTGCGCATTGCATTTTTGTCGTCTGCCGTGCTGGAGCTGTTTGCCGCGCTGGGCGTGGCGATGGTGGCGGTCTATATTGGTTTTCACTTGTTGGGTACGCTGGAGTTTGGTGCCTGGGGCCGGCGGCTGAGTCTGGGCGAAGGTTTGTTTGTACTGCTGTTGGCACCGGCTTTTTTCGAGCCGCTGCGCGACTTGTCGGCCGCCTGGCACGACCGCGCCGCAGGGAAAGCCGCACTGGAGGCATTGGTGCAATTGGGCCGTGTGGGCCAAGCGCTGCCTGGCGCATTGGGGGCCACGCTGGCAGAGGATTCTGTGCCCTCAGGCGCACTGTCGGTGGCACTGCATGGCGTGCATTTTGCCCATGCCGGTGGTGGCACAGCGGTGGTGCAGGACTACAACTTGCACGTTGCTGCGGGTATGCATGTGGCGCTGGTGGGCCCGAGCGGCAGCGGCAAAACCACGCTGCTGAGCCTGATTGCCGGGCTGGTGGCCCCTGACCAAGGCACAGTGGCTATTGGCGGCGTGCCCTTGACGGCTGCCACGGCCAGCACGCTGCGCCAGCGCATGGCGTGGATGGGGCAGCGCCCGCACGTGTTTGCCGGCACGGTGCAGAGCAACGTGTCGTTGGGCCGCGCCGGTGTGGCGCGCCCGCAGGTCGAAGCCGCCATGCAATGGGCTGCGCTGGGCGATGTGGCGCAAGCGCATCCCGGCAGCACGCTGGGCGAGGGCGGCAGTGGCCTGTCGGGCGGCGAAGCAGTCCGCCTGGCGCTGGCGCGCGTGGCGGCGCATACGCAGGCGGGCCTGCTGCTGGTGGACGAACCCACGGCGCACCTGGACAGCCAAACCGCGCAGCGCGTGACCGATGCGCTGCTGCAGTTGGCGGTAGGCAAGACCCTGATCGTCGCCACGCACGACCCGGTTTTGGCGGCGCGGCTGGGGCACGTGGTGCAGGTCGGCGAGCCGGTGGCTGAGGAGTTGGCATGCGCCCGGTAAACGCTCTCAACAGACGTGCAGCATGGCGCGATATGCAGCCCGTGCTGCAACTGTTTTTAACCTCCAGGCCGCGCTTGCTGCTGCTGGGTGCCGCGCTGGCGGTGCTGACGGTGCTGTTGGGGATGGGGTTGCTTGGCCTCTCGGGCTGGTTCATCACGTCCACGGCGCTGGCGGGTTTGCACGTGGCGACAGCCATCGTGTTCGATGTGTTCATGCCCTCGGCGGGCATTCGTCTGCTGGCGATGGGGCGCACCTTGTCGCGCTACGGCGAACGGCTGGTGACCCACGACGCTACGCTGGCCGTGTTGGCTGATCTGCGCGAGCAATTGTTTCGCGGCTGGGCGCGTCCTGAAGCGGCGCGCCAGTTGCTGTTGCGCCCGGCGCGTCTGCTGTTTCGGCTGACTGCTGATATTGACGCACTGGAATCCATGTATTTGCGCCTGTTGGTGCCGCTGGCTGCGGCGTTGGGGGCCGCCTTGCTGGCGGGCGTGGTGCTGGGTGCGTTGCATGGGGCGTTGGGCTTGGCACTGGTGCTGTGGCTGGTGTTGGCGGGTGGCGCGATTGCGGTGTGGCTGGCGCGGCGCGCGCGTCCGGCAGCAGTGCGGCGTGCGCTGGCGACCGAGCTGCTGCGTGCGCGCGCTGTGGATTTGGTGGCTGGCCAGACCGAACTGGCGATGGCCGCACGCTTGATGGCCCAGTGCGACGCCCTGGCGCTGGCCGACCAGCGTCTGGCCCGTGCTGACGATGCGCTGAACCGGCTGGAAGTGCGTGCCGGGCTGGCCTACGGATTGACCAGCACTTTGACACTGGTCGCCGTGCTGCTGGCCGTGGGGGCGCTGGTGGGGCAGGGGGCGATAGGCGCGCCAGCGGCTGCGCTGGCTTTGCTGGTGGTGCTGACCGCCACTGAGCCGTGGGCCGCCCTGCGCCGGGGCGCACTGGAAGCCGGGCGCACGTGGCTGGCGGCGCGGCGCCTGGGCCCGCATATGACGCCAGAAGTCTTGGGGAAAGAACAAGAAGCGGATCAAGTCGCCGCATGCCACTTGCCGTTGACAGGTGCTGCGCAGGATTCTGACGATGCGGTGGCGCTGCACGATGTCACGCTGGCCCATCCGGGCAGCCCGGTGCCGGTGGCCAAAGGGCTGTCGCTGCACATTGCAGCGGGTGAGCGCGTGGCCCTGATTGGTGCCAGCGGCGCGGGCAAATCGACATTGCTGGCCGCAGTGGCGGGCGAATTGTCACCCCGCTGCGGCACGCTGCAAGCGCAGCCGTGTTCCTGGCTGACGCAGCGCACCGAATTGTTTCAAGACAGCCTGCGCGACAACCTGCGCCTCGCCGATCCGGCGGCCAGCGATGCGCGCCTGATAGCGGCGCTGCAGTCGGCCGGTCTGGCGGGCGATGTGCAAGCGTTGACGGCGGGGCTGGATACGCGGCTGGGCGAGGGCGGGCTGGGCCTTTCGGGCGGGCAGTCACGCCGCCTGGCCTTGGCGCGCCTGTTGCTGCGCGATGTGCCGCTGTGGTTGCTGGACGAGCCCACGGAGGCGCTCGACGCCGCCACGGCGCAAGCGGTGCTGGGCTGTGTGGCCGCGCTGGCGCAGGGGCGCACGCTGCTGATTGCCACCCACTTGCGCCGCGAGGCCGAGCTGGCCGACCGGGTGTTGTGCCTGCAGGCGGGCGTCATTGTGGCGGACTGGCGGCGCGGCAGTTTTGAATTTGATGCGGCGCTGCAGGCGCTGCGGGCCGACTGAACGCGGTACTGACAGAAAAACGGAAATCAAGAAAGGAATCCAATCATGGACTTCGACATCGTTACGCTTTCGCGCTTGCAATTCGCCATCACGGCGCTTTACCATTTTCTATTTGTGCCGCTGACGCTGGGGTTGGCGATTTTGGTGGCCATCATGGAGACGGTCTACGTGATGACGGGGCGAACCATCTGGCGCGACATGACCCAGTTCTGGGGCGTGTTGTTCGGTATCAACTTCGCCATGGGCGTGGCCACGGGCATCGTGATGGAGTTCCAGTTCGGCATGAACTGGAGCTATTACAGCCACTACGTGGGCGACATCTTCGGTGCGCCGCTGGCGTTGGAAGGGCTGATGGCGTTCTTTATGGAGGCCACCTTCGTCGGCTTGTTCTTCTTTGGCTGGGACAAGCTGTCCAAGGTCGGTCACCTCGTGACGACCTGGGCCGTGGCCATCGGCTCGAACTTTTCTGCGCTGTGGATCTTGATTGCCAACGGCTGGATGCAAAACCCGGTGGGCGCGGCCTTCAACCCGCAAACCATGCGCATGGAGGTGACCGACTTCTTCGCCGTCATCACCAACCCGGTTGCGCAGGCCAAGTTCGTCCACACCGTGTCGGCGGGCTATGTGACGGCCTCGGTGTTTGTACTGGGCATCTCGGCCTGGTATTTGCTCAAGGGGCGCCACGTGCAACTGGCCAAGCGCTCGATGACGGTGGCGGCCTCGTTCGGCCTGGCGGCGGCGCTGTCGGTAGTGGTGCTGGGCGACGAAAGCGGCTACCTGTCGACAGAGCACCAGAAAATGAAGCTCGCCGCCATTGAAGCGATGTGGAAGACCGAGCCCGCGCCCGCAGCCTTTACGGCATTCGGCTTTCCCGACCAGAAAGCGCGCGAGACGCATTACGCGGTGCATATTCCGGCCGTCATGGGCCTGATTGGCACGCGTTCGCTGGACACCGTCATCCCCGGCATTGAAGAACTGGTGCAAAAGGCCGAGCAACGTATCCGCGATGGCATCCTGGCCTACGATGCACTGCAAACCATTCGCGCTGCTGGCAGTGACGCGGCCATTCCGCCCGCTGCGCGTGCCGCGTTTGAGCAGCATGGCAACGAGATGGGTTACGCGCTGCTGCTCAAGCGCTATGTAGACGACCCGCGCCAGGCCACGCCCGAGCAAATCAGCAAGGCCGCCTGGGATACGGTGCCGCCGGTGGCGCCGCTGTACTGGTCTTTCCGCCTGATGGTCGGCATCGGCATGTTCCTGATACTGCTGACCGGCACGTTCTTCGTGTTGTCGGCGCGGCGTCAGCTCGACACCCGCCGCTGGCTGCTTAAGGTGGCGGTGTGGTCGATGCCGCTGCCCTGGCTGGCTGTGGAGGCCGGCTGGATCGTGTCCGAATTGGGTCGTCAGCCCTGGGTGATTGAAGGCGTGTTGCCTACGGCGGCAGCGGTGTCCAGCTTGGGGGCCGCCACGGTGCTGATGACGATTGCCGGCTTTGTGCTGATCTACACCGTACTGCTGTTCATTGAGGTCAAGCTCATGCTCAAGGCCATCCGCAAAGGGCCTGATGTCGGCAGTGAGGCGACGCACCGCGCGCCCTTGGCCGCACAAGTCGTGGCCGCCCACTGAATCCCGGAGAAAAATCATGATCTTGCATCAAATGGTGTCTTACGAAACGCTGCGCCTCATCTGGTGGGGGCTGCTGGGCGTGCTGCTGTTGGCCTATGCCGTGATGGACGGCTTTGACCTGGGCGTGGGCATGCTGCTGCCGTTTGCAGCGCGCACCGATCTGGAGCGCCGCGTGGCCATCAACAGCGTGGGGCCGGTTTGGGAGGGCAACCAGGTCTGGCTGATTTTGGGCGGCGGCGCTATTTTTGCCGCCTGGCCGCAGCTGTACGCGGTGTCTTTTTCCGGCCTGTACCTGGCGATGTTCGTCATACTGGTCGGGCTGATCTTGCGGCCCGTGGCTTTCAAGTTCCGCAGCAAACGCCCCGAGGCGGCCTGGCGCGCGCGCTGGGACTGGGTGCTGTTTGGCAGCGGCTTCGTGCCTGCGCTGATCTTTGGCGTGGCCATTGGCAACGTGCTGCAAGGCGTGCCTTTCCGACTGCAAGACGACATGCGTATTTTTTACGACGGCAGCTTTTTCGGTCTGCTCAACCCGTTTGCGCTGCTGTGCGGCTTGGTGTCGGTGGCCATGCTGGTCATGCATGGCGCGGCCTGGTTGCGCCTGAAAACGCAGGGCTCCGTGGCTGAACGCGCACGCCGTTTCGGCAGCGTGGCAGCGCTGGTGACGGTGGTGCTGTACGCGCTGGCAGGCTGGATGCTGTGGCGCTATGTTGATGGCTACCGCATCACCAGCGCCATCGTGACCGAGGGGCCTTCCAATCCACTGCTCAAAACCGCCGAACTGCAGGCCGGTGCCTGGTTTGCCAACTACCTGGCCCGACCGTGGCTGTGGGCGGTGCCTGGGGCGGGGCTGGCCGGTGCGTTACTGGCGTGGCTGGGTTTGCGCTTGCGCCGCGAATGGCTGACGATGCTGGCGAGCACGTTCAGCATCGCAGGCATCGTGCTGAGCGTGGGGGTGTCGATGTTTCCGTTTTTGCTGCCTTCGTCTGTTGACCCGCGCTTTAGCCTGACGGTGTGGGACTCGTCGTCAAGCCACCTGACGCTGTTTATCATGCTGGTGAGCACGACCATTTTTTTGCCGCTCATCATTGCCTACACCAGCTGGGTCTATTCGGTGCTGCGCGGCAAGGTAGACGAGCAAGCCATCAGCGAAGAACGCGGCCATGCGTATTGAGTGCAACGGCCCCGGGCCGTTGAACCTTCACCGGCTTTTTACTTGCTTAAGGAACTGACCATGTGGTATTTCTCCTGGATTCTCGGCCTGCCCCTGGCCGCCGCCTTTGCCGTGCTCAATGCCATGTGGTTTGAGCTGATGGAGGACGAGGCGATGCGCCGTGACAAAGTGGATGCACCCTGAGGGGGAAGGGCAGAACGCTACTGCTTGGCAGCTGCCAAAGCATGTCGCCCACAGATCGAATCGGATGCTTGATGTGTGGGCGGTTGCGGCTTAGCCGCCGTGGTCGAGCGTGAAACCCGCGTGGCGGTCTTGGGCCAGCAGCTGCACCATTTGTGGCAAGGCCGCTTGCAGATCGGCCTTCAGCGTGTGCGGCGGGTTGATGATGAACATGCCGCTGGCGGGCAGGCCGGGGCGAACCACTTCGCCTTCGGGATCTAGCGTCAGTTTGCTCGACTTGACGGTCAGCGTGGCATGCAGCCAGCTGCGTCCGGCTTTGGAAGCCAGCGTTTTGAGTTTGCGCGGCAAGTCGTGCGCCTCAGGGCGCGGAATGATCGGATACCAGACGGCGTAGGTGCCGGTGGCAAAGCGCTTGACCGCGTCTGCCATGCAGCTGGACACGCGCAGGTAGTCGGTTTTCATTTCATAGCTCGGATCGCACAGCACCATGGCGCGGCGGGCCGGCGGCGGCAAAAACGTTTTAAGTGCTTCAAAGCCGTCCTCGCGGGCGACCACCACCTGACGGCCCACGCCGAGCTGCTCGATGTTGCCGGCCAGCGACTTGTAATCGGTCGGGTGCAGCTCGAACAGCTTGAGCTTGTCGCGTCCGCTCAGAAATTTTTGTTCGATGAATGGCGAACCGGGATAAATTTTCAGGTGCAACGGGTCGCTGGTTTGCGCGAAGTGAGGGTTCAGGTCGCGCAGCAGGTTCAGGTAATCTTGCAGGGCCGGTGCCCAGGCGTAGCTGCTGGCGGCAGCATCGGGCGTTGCGGGTGCTACATTTTTAGGAGCTGCTCCCGCACGTGCAGCTTGCACAGGAACCGTTTTTGACGCTGAAAGCAACTTGAGAATCCCTTGGCTGGCTTCGCCGCTGGTTTCGGTGTAGTCGCCATCAAGGCGGTACAGGCCAGCGCCGGCGTGGGTGTCGATCACGGTCAGCGCCGTGTCTTTTTGGGTCAGGTACTTCATCAACGCAATCAAAGTGGTGTGCTTGAGAACGTCGGCATGGTTGCCTGCATGGAAGGCGTGGCGGTAAGAAAACATGGCGCTATCGTACCTTCTTGCACGCGAAAACCCTCAAAAATTGACGCAAGCGTTTGATTATTCATATAATCCAAGGCTCTGCAGCGCACATGGGGTTCCGCGACAGAGTTGCTTGAAAAGGCAAATGACCACCTAAGAGGTTCTCATCAGAAGAACGCCGACCGTGGAAAAGAACCCGACAAACCCCTTTTTTCGAAAAGAAAACTCATGAAAACCTTCAGCGCCAAACCCGCTGATGTGACGCACGAGTGGTTTGTGATTGACGCGACCGACAAGGTCCTCGGACGAGTAGCCAGCGAAGTTGCTCTCCGTTTGCGCGGCAAACACAAGGCCATTTACACGCCTCACATCGACACCGGTGATTTCATCATCATCATCAACGCAGCCCAGCTGCGCGTGACCGGTGCCAAGTCAACCGACAAGATTTACTATCGCCATTCCGGTTATCCAGGCGGCATCACTGCCACCAATTTCCGCGACATGCAAACCAAGTTCCCGGGCCGCGCCCTGGAAAAGGCTGTCAAGGGCATGCTGCCCAAGGGCCCGCTCGGTTACGCCATGATCAAGAAACTCAAGGTCTATGGCGGTGCAGAGCATCCCCATAGCGCCCAACAGCCTAAAGTGCTGGAAATCGCAGGAGTCGCCAAATGATCGGTGAATGGAACAACGGCACCGGCCGTCGCAAATCCAGCGTTGCCCGCGTGTTCTTGAAAAAAGGCACTGGCAAGATCACGGTCAACGACAAGGACATTCAAGCGTTCTTCGGTCGCCAGACCTCCATCATGATCTGCCGCCAGCCCCTGTTCCTGACGAACCACGTCGAGACGTTTGACATCATGATCAACGTTCACGGCGGCGGCGAGTCCGGCCAGGCCGGCGCAGTGCGCCACGGCATCACCCGCGCCCTGATCGACTATGACGCAACGCTCAAGCCAGCGTTGAGCCAAGCCGGTTTCGTCACGCGCGATGCCCGTGAAGTTGAGCGTAAAAAGGTCGGTTTCCGTTCAGCCCGCCGTCGCAAGCAGTTCAGCAAGCGTTAATTTCGCTTTCCCTGCTTCGCAAAAAAGCCGCCTGGTTCGCCGGGCGGCTTTTTTCATGGGGCCTTGCGTTGTGTGCTAAGACGCGCAGCCGGTATGGTTGATCGATTTACTGTACTATTTCCCCCATTGCCTATTGAATAACGGAGTTCCCCATGAGTGCAGTTGCTGAAAATATCCAGACCGAAATGCCCGCACCTTTTGTTTTTACCGACAGTGCGGCGTCGAAAGTGGCTGAATTGATTGCCGAGGAGGGCAACCCTGACCTGAAGCTGCGCGTGTTTGTGCAGGGTGGCGGTTGCTCGGGCTTCCAGTATGGTTTCACCTTTGATGAAATCACCAACGAAGACGACACCACCATGACCAAAAATGGCGTGTCACTGCTGATTGACGCGATGAGCTACCAGTATCTGGTCGGTGCCGAAATCGACTACAAGGACGACCTGGAAGGCGCGCAGTTCGTGATCAAAAATCCGAACGCCAACAGCTCGTGCGGCTGCGGATCGAGCTTCTCGGTCTGAGCCTCAGGCGGGCAGAAGACGCTGCCCTTGCTAAATTAAAAAAGCCGCCTGTCAAGGCGGCTTTTTTGTGCCTGGCTCACTTCATGCCGGGTACAGCGCGCCCAGCACCCGCAGCCCGACCGCGCCGGTCACGCCGGGCAGGTTGCCGGGCTGACGCTTGAGCATCTGGCGGGCCAGCCAGGCAAAAGCCGCTGCCTCCACCTGCAAAGGCGGCAAGCCGCGCTCGTCTGAGGTGCTGACACGCAGCCAGGGAAGCCCGGCCTGCAGGCGCTGCAGCAGGTGCAGGTTAAACGCTCCGCCGCCGCAGACGATCAACTCTTTGCTCTTTTTTCCATAGCTGCTTACGCCTGATGTACATGCGCAAACCGTCAGTTCAGTTAATGTATTCTGGATATCTTGCGGACGTTCGTTGGAAAAAGGCTGTAATTTTTCTGCCAGCCATGCCAGGCTGAAAAGATCGCGTCCCGTGCTTTTGGGAATCGGAAGCGAGAAGTAAGGCTCGTCCAGCAAGCTGGCCAGCAGCGCCGGAATCAGTTGCCCGCTTTTCGCCCAGGTGCCGCCTGCATCAAAGGGCTGGCCGGTGCATTGCAGGCACCAGGCGTCCATCAAGGCATTGCCCGGCCCGCAGTCGAAACCCAGCACCGGAAGCGAGCTGCCAGAAGGCGGCAGCAGGCTGAGATTGGAGATGCCGCCCAGGTTCAGCACCGCCACATGAGCATCGGGGCGGTCAAAGACCCCTTGATGAAAGGCCGGCACCAAGGGCGCACCCTGGCCGCCTGCCGCCACATCGCGACTGCGAAAATCCGCCACCACATCAAGACCCGTGAGTTCGGCCAGCAGGGACGGATTGTTGAGTTGCAGCGTGTAGGCCGCGTTCGCCGGCCCGGCGGCGGTTTGCCGGGGCTGATGCCTGACGGTCTGGCCGTGCGCGCCAATGGCCGAAATCTGGCTGGCGGTGATTCCCTGTGCGCTTGCTTGTTGCACAAGATCTGCCACCACTTGGGCGTACACCGCTGCCAACTCGTTGCCCGCCAATGCAGCGCGGTGCAGTTCGTTGTGTGATGGGGTGTTGAGCGCCAGCAGCTCGGCGCGGAAAGCTTCTGTAAACGGCTGGCTGGCCGTGGCAACAACGCGCAGCGTGTCGCCGGAGAAATCGACCAGCACGCCGTCGGCGCCGTCAAGGGAAGTGCCTGACATCAGGCCGATGGTGTAGTCGTGCATGGCGGCTATTTTGCCGCAGTCATGCCGACCGCTGGAGGCTCACTCAGCCTGTGTCTGGTCGATGGTGGCAGCAGCTTGCAGCTGGTTCCTGAAGCCCTCAGCCAGTTGCTTGAAATGCGCCTTGGCAGCGGCAGGCACTGGAATAACGTCACTTTGCTGGGCCATGGTCATCGGGTCTTGCTGCACGCCGTTGACACGAAGCTCGAAATGCAGGTGCGGGCCGGTCGCCCAGCCGGTCATGCCAACCAGGCCGATGGTCTGGCCCTGGCTGACCTTCTGGCCCTGCTGAACGTTGATCTTGCTCAGGTGGGCGTAGACGGTTTCCTGGTTGTTGGCGTGTTTGACGAACACCACGTTGCCAAAACCGTTTTGTACGCCCGCAAACTCCACCACGCCATCGCCCACTGTGCGGGCCGGGGTGCCGCTGGTGGCGGCGAAATCGGTGCCGTTGTGGGCGCGCCAGGTTTGCAGGATGGGATGAAAACGCATCGAAAAACCGCTGCTGATGCGTGAAAACTCTACCGGTGAGCTCAGGAACGCGCGGCGCAGGCTCTGGCCGTTGAGCGAGTAGTAGCCGCCTTTGAAGGGCACGCCTGTCGCATCGTTGCCTGGCGGCTGAAACCACATGGCCTGGTAGGCTTTGCCTTCGTTGACAAATTCGGCAGACAGCACACGGCCAGCGCCAAGGACTTCGCCGTCGGCTTCCAGGGTTTCATACACCACGTTGAAACGGTCACCTTTGCGCAGTGCGCGACGGAAATCGATGTTGCTGGAGAATATTTCCGCGATCTGCACGCCGACGCTGTCGGGAATGCGGGCGTCGTCAATGGCGGCAAACAGCGAGGTCTGGACGGTGGCGCTCGCCAACTGGGCCGAACGGGTGTAAGGCGCGGTTTCAATCCGTGATGTGAAACGTGAGCCGTCCGCGCCAAGTTTGCGTTCAATCACCAGGCGCTTGAACACTTGCTCGTCATCGGTCGCCCAGCGCATGCTGAGTTTGAGCAGTTGCTGGCTTTCGCTGGTTTCAACTGTTACGTTTTTTCCGGCCTGGCCGGTCAGTATTTGCTGCGCATTGGCATCGGAGCGCAAAAAGGCGTCGGCTCCCGCATCGTCGAGGTTCAGACGTTTGAGAAGCGAGGCTACGGTGTCGCTGCTGCGTGTGCTTTCGGTGCGAAACAGTGTGAAGTTGAAGTTGGCCAACGCATTGAGCTGTGTTTGCGCCGAGCTGGGCGAAAGTGGCTGCACGGCCTCAAGGATCTGGCGGACAGGCAAATCGGCGGCGTCAGGTGCCAGCGGCGCAACGCCGAAAGCCGTCACACCAGTTCCCAGCAGCAAGACGGCCAAGCTGGCTGTGATGCGTTTGGGGTGGCGGCGCAGGCTGCCGGCGACGGTGGACAACACCACGGAGAGGGTAAGGAGGCTACGGGAGGCGACAGGCAGGCGCAAAGCGGAATCCCAACTAAAGTGCGTCGGGCTGCAAGCGCATGCCGAACTGCTATTAAAAGGAAATCGATGACCAGGCCATCCGTTTTTGCCAGCGGGTGGGGGTCATCGGGCTCAAAATTCTGGCTTCCTCATCAGCAACTGAAGCGGCCTCTAAAATGGCGGCCTGACGTAGGAAAGTCGTAATTATATCTGTCGGACAATAACCTGTCCTGAAAAACCCCTTATGAATCAAGCGCTTGTTACAAATCCACCCCTGTCTGACCGTGTAAAAGCGGCGCTGGCCATCTCATTGAGGGGCTGCGACGAGCTGATTCCGCAGGACGAATGGACGCGAAAACTGGTCCGCAGCGAAGCCACCGGCGTGCCGTTGCGCATCAAGCTCGGGCTGGACCCGACGGCACCCGACATCCACATCGGCCACACCGTGGTGCTCAACAAGATGCGCCAGCTGCAGGACCTGGGGCACACGGTGATCTTCCTGATTGGCGACTTCACCACGCTGATTGGCGACCCGTCGGGCCGCAACAGCACGCGCCCGCCGCTCACCTCCGAGCAGATCAAGGTGAATGCCGAAACCTACTACCGCCAGGCCAGTCTGGTGCTGGACCCGTCCAGAACCGAGATCCGCTACAACAGCGAATGGTGCGACCCGCTGGGCGCGCGCGGCATGATCCAGCTGGCCTCGCGCTACAACGTGGCGCGGATGATGGAGCGCAACGACTTCCATGACCGCTTCCACGCCGGAACGCCGATCAGCGTGCATGAGTTTTTGTACCCGCTGCTGCAGGGTTATGACTCGGTGGCGCTCAAGAGCGACCTGGAACTCGGCGGCACCGACCAGAAGTTCAACCTGCTGATGGGCCGGCACCTGCAGCAGGAATACGGCCAGGAGCCGCAGTGCATCCTGACCATGCCGCTGCTCGAAGGCCTGGACGGCATTGAAAAGATGTCGAAAAGCAAGAACAACTACATCGGCATTTCAGAAGACGCCAACAGCATGTTTGCCAAGGTGCTGTCGGTTTCCGACGTGCTGATGTGGAAGTGGTACACGCTGCTGTCGTTCCAGAGCGAAGTCGACATTGCCGCCCTCAAGGCCGAAGTGGCCGCCGGCCGCAACCCGAAAGACGCCAAGGTGGCGCTGGCCAAGGAAATCACCGCGCGCTTTCATTCAGCAGCCGCCGCCGATGCCGCCGAACAGGATTTCATCAACCGCAGCAAGGGCGGCGTGCCCGACGAGATTCCCGAGGTCACACTTTCGGGCGCGCCGCTGGGTATCGGTGCGCTGCTGAAAGCGGCCGGCCTGGCAGCGTCGGGCGGCGATGCCACGCGCCTGATTGAAGGCGGCGGCGTTCGCGTCGATTCCAGCGTGGTCAGCGACAAGGCGCTGAAACTGCCGGCTGGCATTTATGTGGTGCAGGTCGGCAAGCGCAAGTTTGCGCGGGTCACGCTCAGCTGATGCGCCGGGTCCAGCGTTCATGAAAGCCGTGTTGCAGCGCGTGGCCGAAGCACGTGTCGTGATTGACGGCGAAGTTGCCGGCCAGATTGGCCAGGGCCTCTTGGTGTTGCTGTGCGCAGAACACGGCGACAGCGAGGCGCAAGCGGACAAACTGCTCGCCAAAGTGCTCAAGTTGCGCATCTTTTCAGACGAAGGCGGCAAGATGAACCGCAGCGTGCAGGACGTGGCGGGCGGCCTGCTCATCGTCAGCCAGTTCACCCTGGCGGCAGACGTGTCTGGCGGCAACCGCCCCAGCTTTACCGCGGCAGCGCCACCCGAATTGGGCCGCAAGCTGTATGACTTTTTTGTGACCCGGGCCAAAACGGCGCATCCGGTGGTGCAAACCGGCCAGTTTGGGGCAGACATGCAGGTGCATCTGGTCAATGACGGGCCCGTCACGATTCCCCTGCAGTTTTGATTTTTGCTATTTAATCAATAGCTGCTCATACCCGTAGAACGTGCGCAAAAGCCCGATTTGATGCTGAACACCCGACTTCAGCCCCTTCCAGTTCCTTTTTTTATCTTGCTGTGCCAGCCCGCTCCAGCATGTCAACCATTTCCTGGTAGCTGCGTGACCTGGCAAGCTGAAGCGGCGTGTTGCCTTCCCGGTCGGTCAGCTGCAGATTGGCGCCGGCGTTGATCAGGGCGCGCAGGGTTTCCTGGTGCCGCACCCCGCCGTCGCCCAGCACCACGGCTTCAATTGCGGCGGTCCAGTGCAGGTTGTTGACATGGTTAAGCGGCGCGCCGGCGGCAATCAGTTGTTTGACCACGCCCGCATGCCCCAGGTGCGCGGCGGCAATCAGCGCCGTGCCGTCATAACGACTGGTCACCAGCTTCGCGCTGGCACCCAGCGCCAGCAGCACCCGCAGGGTTTCTTCGTCGTTGGCCACGGCGGCAATCGTCACGCCGTCATAACGGTCTTTGTCCAGCAGGTTGATATCAGCACCGCGCTTGACCAGCGCCTTGATGGCTTCACGCTGGCCCGCAAAAGCGGCGACATGCAGCGGCGTGCGGCCGTTGCCGTCACGGGCGTTCAGGTCAGCGTTTGCGGCGGCAAGGCGGTCGATTTTGGCGACGTCGCCTTTTTGGGCGGCAGCGTGAAGGCCGGTATAAGCCACCGCTTCTGCTGCCGTCGGCGCGACCTGCGCCAAGGCTTGGGTGCCTGCGGCTGCCGCCAGGCCAAGGATGAGGGCTGCGAACAGTTGGCGTGCCGAATAAAAGGGCGTGCTGCGCATGGTGTTGTCCTTGACTGAACCCGCCTGCTTATTTCAGCTGATCCTTGATTTTATCGATGGCCACCAGGGCGCATTGCTCATCCAGATTGCCACCCGGCGCACCGCCCACGCCGACAGCGCCAATCACTTCATTGCCCACCTTGACCGGCACGCCGCCACCCAGCAACAAATAACCGGGGATGTACACCAGATTGGCCGCAGCCGGGTTCTTTTGCGAGCCCTCCATCATCGCCAGCGTGGTGTTTTTGGCCGATGCCGAGGTAAATGCCTTCTGCTGGCTGGCGGCCAAAGTGTGCGGGCCCGCATTGTCGGCACGCTGCACGGCACGGACAGTGCCAGCCCGGTCAACCACCGTGGCGCTGACGGCATAACCGTTGGCAGCGCAGGCCGCCACGGTGGCCGAAGCCAGTTGGTTGGCCAGTTCGAGCGACATGTTCTTTTCAGTGCGCACGGCTTGGGCGTTGGCACCGGCGGCGGCGATCATGGACAGGGCTAGGACAGAAATTTTGAGGATGTTGCGCATGGGGTTCTCCATTGGTTTGGTTCGTTGACCGGCTTGATTCGCCGTAGATGAACTTTAAGAAATGGAGAGGGATTTGCCCATTCGTAGGGCTACTCGCGAAGCTCCGTAGAAATACGGAGTCGAACGATCCTCCGCTCTAATTTCATACCTTAGACTTTTTACCAAAGTCGAGGGCCGATGAAAACCTCGTTGAAGGTACGTTTAAGAGCTGGTTAGAACCGCCGACTTCCACTCATGGAGTATTTCGATAAGAGGCTCTAATGAAGCAAATTTTGGAGCTGAAAGCTCTGTTAGCACCCCAGAAAGTGGGTAGTCGGTTCCAACCGGAAAGCCGACGGACTCGAATGCGTCTTCTATTGTTCGTCTACGCCGATCTGAACGCTCAGTGCCCCACTCATTGTTGTGCTTCCAGTAGTTCGCAGCATGATTGACGATTTCGGCTTTGTACATTCCGCCCGAATGAAAGGGTCCCTTTTTAAGGGCGAGGTGCTTTTCTACCAAAATCGTGCCGCAAACGGTTGCAACATAAGTTTGAAAAATGACCATTGCTAGTCCGACCAGATGTTCCATTGTGTCGAAGTAGCCAAAAGCATCGGCATCTTCAACATCCGTGCTCTTATCGCTCAACGCGCTCAATTGTTGATCGAGTAGACGAACAAGCGAAACCAGAGTTTGCAATTCGTGCTCAATCCAAAGCTGGGGCATTTGGGACGCCTAAAGTAGAAAAACTTGCATAATAAAAATATCCGTAGTGACCTTGCCCCCAGAAAACGTATCCCTTGCTGAGTGGTTCAATTCAGACAAGGAAAACGAAAATGACAAAGACATCAAGGGCCAAGTACACGCT
>NZ_JAXCHR010000005.1:0-230469 GCF_035984465.1 Polaromonas sp. CG_9.5 | reverse complement strand
CCATCCCGAACAGGACAGTGAAACGACTTCGCGCCGATGATAGTGCGGATTCCCGTGTGAAAGTAGGTCATCGTCAGGCTCTATAGCACTGAAATTAGCCCGGTTAATCTAACGATTAATCGGGCTTTTTCTTTTTCCGAAAAGATTCTTGATTTTTATTAAGCCGAAATCATCAGCACAACGTGTGGGTTGCATCCAGCATTCCTATAACGATCCAATTTTGATTTTTTAACTTCAAAAATGATTGCTAATCTTTCTGCCAGCGATATTTGCTCAGATGTCATTGCTATTTGTCAAAGGGCCCCCTTGGTACATAGCATTGCCAATATGGTGGTGATGAATATCAACGCTAATATACTGCTGGCTGCAGGTGCTTCGCCCGTGATATCGCATGCTCATGAAGAAATACGCGATATGGTGAGCATTGCTGAAGCGATCGTGCTTAATATTGGCCACTCGATGCGTGCTTAGTTGAAAGCATGAAGATGGCGCTTGCTGCAGCCACGCAGCGATGTATTCCCAAGACAGACACCAAAAATGCCTGGGGTATCGATGGACTGGTCGAAGTGCGTGCCTTTACCCGATTGCCCTTGGTGGTCATTGGCGGCATTCACGCGGGCAATGCATGCGATGTGCTGCACGCAGGCGCTGACGGTCTGGCGACCGTGAGCGCACTTTGCGCCGCCGACGACCCACAGGCCGCTGCTGAAAAGCTGAGAGCATTGTGTGATGAAGAAATGAAAGCACGGGAACAGAAAAATGACCAAAGACGCTGTTGAACTGGCCCATGCCTTTGAATACCTGCGTGTGTTGTCCATCGCGGGCTCTGACAGCGGAGGTGGTGCCGGCATTCAGGCAGACCTTAAAACCTTTGCGGCCTTGGGCTGCTATGGCATGACCGCCATCACTGCCCTGACCGCCCAAAATACGCTGGGTGTGCGTGCAATTCATGGCGTTCCGCCGCAGATGCTGCGCGACCAGATCGATGCGGTGCTTGAAGACATCGGTGCCCACGCCGTCAAGATCGGCATGCTGCATGCGCCCGAGATTGTGCAGACAGTGGCCGAGGCGATTGACCGCCACGCCCTGCAAAAAGTAGTGCTTGACCCGGTCATGGTGGCCACAAGCGGTGCCGTGCTGATCGACAACCCGGCCATCATGCTTCTGGTGCGCGAGCTGTTTCCGCGAGCGCTTGTGGTGACGCCCAATCTGGACGAAGCTTCATTGCTGGTCGGACGGCCCTTGACCAGCGAGAGCGATATGGAAGCCGCCGTGCAAGAAATGCTGGCGATGGGCGCTAACGCCGTCTTGCTCAAGGGTGGCCATTTGCCCGGTGATCTGGTTTGTGATTTGCTGCTCACAAAAGAGGGTGCGGTTCACTGGATGCGTGCCCCGCGCATTCACACAACCAATACCCATGGCACCGGTTGCACGCTGTCGTCTGCCATTGCTGCGCACTTGGCGTCAGGCGCATCTTTGCTGGATGCGGTGCAAGCGGCGCGTGACTATGTCCGCGCTGCACTGGAGGCGGGCGAAGAAGTGAGAACTGGCGCCGGTGGTGGACCGCTGAATCACGGTCATGCACCCCTTCCCATGCAGCTTAAGCCGCTGCGCTGACAGCTGATGGATTGAATCGTTTGCGGGTAATCAGCGCCAGTGCAAAAGTAAGCGCCAGCGTTGGCAGCGCGGCCCCCCAGTGGGGCGCCAGTTGTGCGCACAGGTGATAACAGGCCACCCCCAGCAGCCAGATGACGACTGCACTGGTGTTCACACGGCGTTCTGTCATCAGTGACACCACATTCGGCTGCCCAGCCAGACGCGCCAGAATGACGCCGTAAAGCGGAACAAACACCGAACTGAGCATCAACAAAAACGGCTCCAGGCTGTGCATGGGCAGCACCAGCGCCAAAGCGGTGCACAGCACGGCCAGCAGCATGCCCCAGCGGCGTATGCTCCAAGCGGGTTTCAGGCTGTGACCCGCCACCGAACCCGAGTAAAGGTCGCCATAGGCATTGTCAACCTCATCAATCAGGATCAAACCGAGCGCAATAAGACCGCCTTGCGCCAGCAACAGCGCCGCCACCAGATCGGTACTCGGTGTCGTGAGTGCCACCAGCAGGCCCAGCGCATAGCACCAGATATTGGCTACCCCATACCCCAGCCATGTGCCGCGAAGCGCACTGTTGCCATTGCGGCCATGGCGTGCAAAGTCTGCGACCAGCGGCAGCCACGACACCGGCATGGCGATGACCAGATCCAGCGCCGACAGTGTGCTCATGCTGCCATCACCCGCACGGTGCCACAACGCGCCAAACCCCTGCGCATTGGCTTTGGCAAGAAATTGCCAGCTCAGCCACAGCAGGGAGGCGATCACCAGCGGCAAGCCGTAGCGGCCAATAAATTTGCGCACCAGTTTGACCATTGAGCCTGAGAGCAAAGCCAGCAACACCGCGCCCCAAAGCAACGTTGCCAACAGGGGCCACAAGGTTCCTGTGAACCCACCGGATTGCCGCGCGATGGCCAGCGTACCGTCGCGCATGACAACCAGCTCAAAAGTTGTCCAGCCAATCAGCTGCACGATGTTGAGCAACACCGGCAAGCGCGCAAAGTTGCTGCCGTAGGTGGCGTGCATCAAACCGGCGCTTGACAGGCCGCTGTCGCAGCCAATCTTGGCAGTCCAAGCCAGCAAACCTGCGCCGAAGATCGAGCCGCAGAGAATAACCGTCAACGCAGCCTGGGTTCCAAGTGCCGGCACCAGGTAAGCGCCGATTTGCATGACCAGCAGGCCGACGCCCAGGCTCAGCCAGAGCGCCGCATGATCGCGCCATCCAAAAAGTCGCTCGTTTGCAGGCAATGGCGTAAGTGCCGTATTGGCGCTCACAGGAGAAAGCGGCGTCGAGTCCATCAACAGTTCCGTTCGTCAATGGCAGGGCGGCTTGGCTGGACGCCTTGCCGAACGGCAGACATCTGGAACATGCTTCCCTGCGCGAGGATTACCTCAATCAGGTTCAAAGGGACTTTCTCAGTCACTGCGCTTGGCTCCCCCCAATTGCAGCAACACCCCCAGCGAAAGTGCTCTTGCGAACACAACGCGAATTGTAGAAGGGTTTCCATCTTGGCATTTCTGCTGGCCAAGGGCTTCAGATTTTTGGAGTCAGCTTCAAGCGTAAGTTAGGTACACGCGTGAAAAAGCCCGCTCGAAGCGGGCCTGGCTGATAAGTTGTTAACGCCTGTCAGTCAAAAACCGGCGATTCCACGCCCAGCACCTTGTGCAGTTTGGGACTTGTGGTGGTGTACTGTAAATGGATTTTCTTATCCGGGAAAATGATGGGCGCTGCACCAAACGCAGCCAGCGCGCATTCATGGAAACCGCTCAAGATCAGCTTTTTCTTGCCCGGATAGGTGTTGATGTCGCCGACGGCAAAAATCCCGGGAATGTTGGTGGAAAACTTCTCAGTGTCCACTTTGAGCTGTTTGCGCTCAATGTCCAGACCCCACAGAGCAATCGGCCCCAGCTTGGGCGACAGGCCAAAGAACACCAGCATCACATCCAGCGGCACCACGCGGGTAATGCCATCGGCACCCGTCACCTTGGCTGCTGTCAGCTTGCCGTCTTTTTCGTCGTAGCCGGTGACCTGGCCGATCAGGAACTGCATCTCATACGCATCGCACAGCTCCTTCATCTTGGCAACGTTCGCGGGCGCTGCCTTGAAGCCATCGCGACGATGGATCAGGATCACGCTTTCAGCCTTGTTCGGGCCTTCGGCGACAAAGTTTAAGGCCCAGTCGAGAGCGGAGTCGCCGCCACCGATGATTACCAGGTTTTTTCCGGCAAAGTCGGCCGGATTTTTGACACGGTAAAACAACTGGCTGTTGTCGAACTGTTCAAGGCCCTCAACTCGCAGCAGCTTGGGCTGGAAAGCGCCGACGCCAGCAGCGATGAAGATGGTCTTGGTCAGGAACTTCGTACCTTTGGATGTTTCCACAAAGAAACGGCCGTCTTCCTGCTTTTCCACCACGCTGACTTCCTGGCCCAGGTGAAAGGTCGGGCCAAACGGCTCGATCTGCTTCATCAGGTTGTCGGTCAGTTCCTTGCCGGTACAGACCGGAATCGCCGGAATGTCGTAGATCGGCTTGTCGGGGTAAAGCTCGATGGGCTGGCCGCCAGGGTAGGCCAGCGAGTCGATGATGTGCGCCTTGATCTCGAGCAGGCCGAGTTCAAACACCTGGAACAGGCCGACGGGGCCTGCGCCCACGATGACCGCATCGGTTTCGATGGGGCCGTCGTGCTGGGCTGCGGTGTTGATCACTTCTTGGTTCAGTTGAGGTTCCATGATTTCTTGACTTGAATTTTTAAATGGCTGGCGGCTAGAACCCGAACGGGATGCGCCCGTTTGCCCATGAGGCCGGTCAGCGCACCAGTTCGGACAGCTTGTTGGTCTTGTCTTTCCATTCCTCGGCATCAGGCAAGGCTTCCTTGCGCTTGGTGATGCTTTTCCAGCCGGGCGCGCTGGTCAGGTCGGCATTGATCTTGATGAAATGCAGCTGGTCGGAGGGCAGGTCTTCTTCGGCATAAATGGCGTTGACCGGGCATTCTGGGATGCACACGGCGCAGTCGATGCACTCGTCCGGATCAATCACCAGCATGTTCGGGCCTTCGCGGAAACAGTCCACGGGACAAACGTCCACGCAATCGGTGTATTTGCAGCGGATGCAGGGATCGGAAACGACGTGGGTCATGATGTTATGGGCGGGTCGGTGAAAACCCTGAATTTTAAGGCAAGGGCTGACAAATTCACTTGACCAAACGCATACCTGTGGAAATCAACGGATTCCTCAGATGTCGCGTCAAGCGTCGAAGCGTGTCCAGCGATTTAAAAAGCAGGGTTGAAGGGTTAAAAAAAATTGAATTACAAAACCAGCGCAGCGCCAGAGGTTTTGTGCGATGCGGTATCAACCAGCACCACCGAGCCCAAAATGCGTGAACGCACGTAAGGCAGCGTCACCAGCGGTTCCTGCAGGCTCAGCTCGACATGGCCGATGGCGTTCGGTGGCAGCTCACTGGCATCTTCCTCGGCCAGGGTGTTGACATCGAGCTTGTGCACGATGCGTTTGACTTTGGCCTTGACCCAGCGATGGCCTTGCAGCGCCCAGTACACGCGCCCGGCAACCAGCGGCTCGTCATCCATCCAGGCGATGGTGACGGCAATTTCGCGTGATGGCGTGAAGGTGTCGGGTGCCAGCAGCCAGTCGCCGCGCGAGACATCGACTTCGCGGTCAAGCACGATGCCGGCGCTGTGGCCAGCCACGACGGATTGGGGCTGGCGGGTATGGCCCAGCACCTGCGCCACCACGGCGGTTTGCCCGCTGGGCAACAGGGTCACGGTCTGGCCGGGTTGCACGCCGCCGGTGGCGATGCGGCCCCAGAAAATGCGGCGGCCTTGCGAGGTATCGGCCGAAGACGAGAATTTTTCGACCCACTGCACCGGAAAAGAGAAAGCTTCATCCGTCTCGGCGGGCGTCGCGGGCAGTTGCTCCAGCAGCGCCAGCAGGGACGGGCCTTCGTAGCCGCACCAGCCGGGCGTGCCATCGACGATGTTGAAACCCTTGAGCGCCGACACGGGCACGGTGGCAGTAACCGGGATTTTTGCAGCCTGGGCAAAGGCGGCCAGCGCGGCGCTGATGTTGTTGAACGCCAGCGTGGCGTCTGCCACCGCGTCCAGCTTGTTCACGGCGAACACGATGGACGGCACGCGCAGCAGGTTGACCAGCAGGGAATGGCGGCGCGTTTGCTGCAAGAGTTCCAGCGCCGGGTTTTTCCAATCGAGCTTGGTGGCATCGACCAGCACCACGGCGGCGTCGGCACTTGATGCGGCGGTCACCATGTTGCGGGTGTACTGCTCGTGGCCGGGCGCGTCGCCGATGATGAACTTGCGCTGTTCGGTGGCGAAGTAGCGATAAGCCACGTCAATCGTGATGCCTTGCTCGCGCTCGGCGGAGAGGCCATCGGTCAGCAGCGCCAGGTCGGTAACGCCTGCGCGTTGCACACCGGCGAGGTGATCTTGGAGCACGGCCTTGCTGTCCACCAGCAGGCGGCCAATCAGCGTGCTCTTGCCGTCATCGACCGAGCCGCAAGTGATGAATTTCAACGCGGATTTTAGGTATTTTTTGCCTGTAGCGCATGCTGCACATGCGCTTCCAGCTATCAAATCTATAGTAGTCATCAGAAGTACCCGTCTTTCTTGCGCTTTTCCATCGAAGCCTCGGAGGTTTTGTCGTCCATGCGTGTGGCACCGCGTTCACTGACGTCGGCGGTCAGGGTTTCAATCACAATTTCGGCTGCGGTTGCCGCCGGGCTTTCGACCGGGCAGGTGCAGGTGATGTCGCCCAGAGTGCGAAAGCGCACGGTTTTTTCAAGCACGGTTTCACCAGCGCGCGGCGGGGTGAGTTCCGATACCGGCACCAGCAAGCCCTTGCGCTCGACAATCTGGCGGGTGTGCGCGTAGTACAGCGACGGCAGCGCGATGTGCTCGCGCTCGATGTATTGCCACACGTCCAGTTCGGTCCAGTTGCTGATCGGAAAGACGCGGAAATGCTCGCCGGGCTGCAGGCGGGTGTTGAACAGCGTCCAGAGTTCGGGCCGCTGCGCCTTGGGTTGCCACTGGCCGAAGCTGTCGCGGTGCGAAAAGATGCGCTCCTTGGCCCGCGCTTTTTCTTCGTCGCGACGCGCGCCGCCAATCAGCGCATCAAAGCGGAATTCGTCAATCGCTTCTAGCAATGTCACCGATTGGTGCGCGTTGCGCGGCTCGTCCGCGTGCGCCAAGCGCACGGTGCCGCGCTGCATCGAATCTTCAACGTGGCGAACGATCAACTCCGCGCCGAGTTCCTGCGCGCGCATGTCACGAAAAGCCGTCACTTCCGGGAAGTTGTGGCCGGTGTCGATCATCAGCAGCGGATACGGAATGCGGCCAGCGCCAAAGGCTTTTTCAGCACATTTCAGCATCACCAGCGAGTCCTTGCCGCCCGAGAACAGCAGCGCCGGGCGCTCGAAAGCTGCGGCAACTTCGCGCAGGATGAAGATGGTTTCTTCTTCCAGCGCGTCAAGGTGGGAATTGCTCAGCGTGTTCAGCAACTGGGGTTCGGCTCTGGCGTTCATGCGGTGGTCTCTCTGGGGGGAATGAGGCTGGAAAGCGGTTCAAACGCGGCGGGTTCCTGGGCTTCGTGGGTGCCGTCGGCGGCCACATGCAGGCCGCATTCCTTGGCGCTTTCGTTTTCCCACCACCAGCGGCCCGAGCGGAAATCCTCGCCCAGCGTCACAGCGCGGGTGCAGGGCGCACAGCCGATGCTGGGGAAGAACTCATCGTGCAGCGGGTTGTAGGGAATGGCGTTGACCGAAATGCAGTGCCAGACATCGCCCAGCGTCCAGTCGGCCAGCGGGTTGATCTTGGCGCGCTCGGGTTGCTGCTCGACGTCGTGGACTTCGGCTCTGGCGGCGGACTGCTCGCGGCGCAGGCCGGTCAGCCAGCCTTTTTTGCCGGCTAGCGCACGCTCTAGCGGCTCCATCTTGCGGATGTGGCAGCACTGCTTGCGCAGATCCAGGCTTTGGTACATCGCCTCCAGGCCGTTGGTTTGCACAAAGGCTGAGGCGGCTGCCTCGACAGGACGGTAAACATCGACCTTGACCGGGTAACGCGCTTCAATCCGTTCAATCAGCGCCACGGTCTCAAGATGCAGCATGCCGGTGTTGAGCACAAAAATACTGGTGCTTGCGCTGTCCAGCAGGCCGGCTTCATGCATCAGATGCGTGACCACCATGTCTTCAGCGCCCAGGCTGGACGCTTGCGTCAGTGGCGAGTAGGTGGCTGCAGCCGACTGGAGCAGCGCCAGACTGCGCGCGCGTTTTTGCGCAAAATCGGGCGATGGTTTGGCGTAAAGGGAAATGGCACGCATGTGGGCTTTCTCAGGCGGCCACGAGTTCAGTGGCTGCATCAACAAAATGCGGCAAAACATCGACGGCGTCGCCCTGGTACTTGCCCACGCCGTAGCCGGGGTAAGCGGCCAGCACGCGCCGTGCCACGTCCAGGGGCTGGTCGGCGCGCAGCACGGCTACGTCAAAACCGCTGCGCTTCATTTGCGCCAGCTGGTCGACCAGCACATCGCCGGTGGCGCGGATTTCACCCTTGAAGCCGAGCCGGCGGCGCAGCAAGAACGCCTGGCTGAATGCGCGGCCATCGCTGAATTTGGGGAAATTCAGCTGCACACGCGCCACGCCTTCCAGCGACACGTCGCGTGGATCGGCGTCATTCGTCAGTTCAATGCTGTTTTCGTCGTTGGCGTATACAGTGTGGTCGTTGGCTGCTATCAATTTCATGGTGTTTCTCCAGTTTAGAGGTTCGGTATGAATGTCAACAAGACGCTCAGGCGGCAACGCTTTCGGCGGGTTCGGGGCGTCGGGTGCTCATGCGGGCGGCATTGGCAGCGAGTTTGAAAGCATCCGGGCCTGTGCGGCGCAGCGTGTCGATGAAAGTTTCGCGGCCATTGCGCTGGGCGACGTAGGTTGCAATCAAGGCTTCCACCACTTCGGGCACTTCGGCGGCAGAAAATGACGGGCCGACGGTCTTGCCGGGCATGGCCGGGCCGGACAGCAGGGTGCCGTCAGCGCCGCCCAGCGACACTTGGTACCACTCCTTGCCGTCTTTATCGACGCCCAGAATGCCGATGTGGCCGCTGTGGTGGTGACCACAGGAGTTGATGCAGCCGCTGATGTGCAGATCGATCTCGCCCAAGTCATGCAGCTCGTCCAGGTCCTGGTAGCGCTCGGTGATGGCTTCGGCAATCGGAATCGAGCGGGCATTGGCCAGCGAGCAAAAATCGCCGCCGGGGCAGGTGATCATGTCGGTCAGCAGACCGATGTTGGGGCGGGCCAAGCCGGCTGCGCGCGCTGCTTGCCACAACTCGGGCAGGTCGTCGGCATGTACCCACGGCAGCAGCAGGTTTTGCTCGTGCGTGACGCGCAATTCGCTGGCGCTGAAACGGTCGGCCAGATCGGCCGCGATGTCCATCTGTTCGCCCGTGGCGTCGCCAGGCGCTTGGCCCAGGCGTTTGAACGACAGCGACACGGCGCGCAGCGCAGGGTTCTGGTGCGGCCTGACGTTGCGTTCCAGCCAGCGGGTGTATTCGATGTTGCCTTGTGCTTGCGTGCGCAATGCTTCATGGGCGGCTTGTTCGTCCGCTGTGCGCACGCGCTGCGTGACGACAGGCGCGACGAAGCAAGCGGACACGCGGTCAAATTCGGCTTGCGTGATCAGGTGCGGCGCGCCGTCCTGCTCGACGATCTGCTTGAACTCGGCCTCGACCTGGTCGATGTAGCGCTGGCCTTCGGCTTTCACCAGAATCTTGATGCGCGCTTTCCAGACGTTGTCGCGCCGGCCGTAACTGTTGTAAACGCGAATCACGGCTTCGATGTAATTCATGATCTGGTTCCATGGCAGGAACTCGCGAATCACGCTGCCAATCACCGGCGTGCGGCCCATGCCGCCGCCGACCAGCACCTTGAAGCCCAGCTCGCCGGCGTCGTTGCGCAGCAGTTGCAGGCCGACGTCGTACCAGCCGATGGCGGCGCGGTCTTCCAGCGCGCCATTCAGGGCAATCTTGAACTTGCGCGGCAAAAAGGCGAATTCCGGGTGCAGCGTGCTCCACTGGCGCATGATTTCGGCAAACGGGCGCGGGTCAGCGATTTCGTCAGGCGCAATGCCGGCCAGTGCGTCGCTGGTGATGTTACGTATGCAGTTGCCGCTGGTCTGGATGCCGTGCATGTCCACGCTGGCCAGCAAGTCCATCACGTCGGCCGCGTCGCTCAGCGGAATCCAGTTGTATTGCACGTTGGTGCGGGTAGTGAAGTGGGCATAGCCTTTGGTCAGCTTGGTGTGCACCGACTGGCCGTTGCGCAAAGGCACGGCACCGAGCTTGTCCTGCATGGCCTGCGCGTCGGCCATCAGGGCCGCGTCGGGCTGGTCGTATTCGCGGGCAATTTTGGCCAGCACGCGCATTTGCCGGCTGGCCAGTTCGCCATAAGGCACGGCCACGCGCAGCATGGGCGCGTAGCGCTGCACATACCAGCCGTTTTGCAGGCGCAGCGGCTTGAACTCGTCTTCGGCCAGTGTGCCCGCCTGCCAGCGGGTGAGCTGGTCGCGGAACTGGCTGGCACGGGCTTTCACAAAATGGCGGTCAAATTCGGTGTATTGGTACATGGATATCGAAGATCAGGTGAAGGGGATGTACGGATCAGATGGAAATGAGTTTCACGCCGGCGTAAGCCAGCAGCATCGACAGCAGCGAGCGGATGACACGGTCAGGGGTTTTGCGCATCAGTTGCGTGCCCAGCCAGATGCCGGGCAGCGAGCCGGCCAGCAGCTTGAGCAGCAAAGGCCAGTCCACGGAGCCAATGGACGCATGGCCCAGGCCGGCCACGAGTGTAAGGGGCACCGCATGGGCAATATCAGCCGCCACGATGCGCGGCAAGGGCAGGGCGGGGTACAGCAGCATCAGCACAATCACACCGATGGCACCGGCGCCCACCGAGGTCAGCGTCACCAGCGTACCAATGACAGCGCCAAACAATATCGGCAATGCCCAGTGGCGCGCGTGCGTGGCTTGGGCCAGTAGTTCAGGGGCAATGTGCTGCGGCGGCGTCTTGCCGCGACACACTTTGTAGAAAGTCGATGCTGCCGTCAGCAGCAGTGCCAGACCCAGGGTGGTGGTCATGATCGACTGGGTATGCGGATCTGCGGGGCCAAGGCGCTGCAGAAAATACAGCGTGACCAAAGATGCCGGAATGCTGCCCAACGCGGTTTGCCCCACGATGCGCCAGTCAATCACCCGGGCGCGCGCCAGGCTGACCGTGCCGCCCATCTTGGTGAAGGCCGCAAACAGCAAGTCGGTGCCAATCGCCAGGTGTGGCTTGACGCCAAACACGAAGATCAGCAGCGGCGTCATGAGCGAGCCGCCGCCCACGCCGGTCAGCCCGACCACGAGGCCCACGAAAAAACCGGCAAAGACAAAAGCGAATTCATGCATAAGGCCGAAAATGTAATGGCGCTGCTTATGGATTCAAACTATCGTTTTGTTCTTCCTTTATGCGAATAAGCATATTCACCCGTCTGCATGCGGGTTTGCAGGCCTGTCGGGTATCCGCTCAAGCCAACTCAATACGTGTTTCCGGCATGCGTGCCATGCAAGCCGCGCTGCGCGCGGTAAAGTCTGTTTTTTTCGGGTTGGTTGTGTAGAAGCAAACCAGCTTGACCGCCGAATTGTTTTACTTTTGGAGAAATATCTTGAAATTTTCAAAATCTGCGTTGCTGGGCAGTCTGTGGCTGGCGACGGCGCTGTCCACGCAAGCCGCCTCGGCTGTGCCCATCAAGATTGGTGAAATCAACAGTTACTCGACGATTCCGCAGTTCACTCTGCCTTACCGTCAGGGCTGGCAACTGGCCGTGGAAGAAATCAACGCCACCGGTGGCCTGCTGGGCCGCAAGGTCGAAGTGATTGCCCGCGACGACGTTGGCAAGCCCGAAGAAGCGCTGCGCCATGCCATCGAACTCACCTCGCGCGAAAATGTCGATGTGCTGGCTGGGGGCTTTTTGTCCAACGTGGGGTTGGCTCTTAGTGATTTTGCGCAGAAAAACAAGCGCGTCTATATCGCCAGCGAACCGTTGACCGACGCGCTGGTCTGGGAAAAAGGCAACCGCTACACCTTCCGCGTGCGCCCCAGCACCTATATGCAGGCGGCCATGCTGGTCGAGGAAGCGGCCAAAATGCCGGCCAAACGCTGGGCCACGATTGCACCCAACTACGAATACGGCCAGAGCGCCGTCGCCAGTTTCAAGGAGCTGCTCAAGGCCAAACGGCCCGATGTGGAGTTTGTCGGCGAGCAGTGGCCGGCTCAGGGCAAGCTGGACGCCGGCACCACGCTGCAAGCCACGATGCAAAGCAAGCCCGACGCGATTTTCAATGTGACCTTTGGCGCTGACCTGGCCAAACTCGTGCGCGAAGGCAACCAGCGCGGCATTTTCCCGAAAACGCCGGTGGTGTCTTTGTTGTCGGGCGAACCCGAATACCTCGACGTGCTGAAAGACGAAACGCCCAAGGGCTGGATCGTCACCGGCTACCCGTGGGACCAGATTGATTCAACCGAACATGCCAGCTTTGCGGCCAACTACTACCGCCGTTTCAAGGAATACCCGAAGGTCGGCTCGGTGGTTGGTTATTCGACCATGCAGGCGATTTTTGCCGGCATCAAGAAAGCCAATTCGACGGACAACGAAAAGCTGGTCGCCGCGTTGCGCGGGGTGAAGTTCAGCACGCCTTTCGGCCCGGCTGAATTCAGGGCCATCGACCAGCAATCGACGATGGGCGCCTATGTCGGCAAGCTCGATCTGCGCGGCAACAAAGGCACGATGGTGAACTGGCGCTATGCCGACGGCAAAGCCTATTTGCCGAGCGACGCCTACGTCAAAGCCAGACGCCCGGCCGAAGCCATGAAGTAAAATTGCTATTAAATAAATAGCTGCTTGCGCACGTCCGCTATGCGCAAGCGCCACTTTTTGCTTGAATTTCAGGTTTCCAGGGCGTCCGCGTGACGCTTGGCGTATTGGGGCAGCAGCGCATCGGCCAGTCGCTGCTCCACCGGCAGCGGCTCGCCATGCAGCCGCGCTGCCAGCAGTTCAGCGCACAGCGCGGCAAAACTCAATCCGCGCGATCCCATGCCGCTGCTGACCCACACATTGGGCACATTTTCCAGCGGCCCCAGTGACGGCAGGCGGCTGGGGGTGGCGCAGCGGATGCCGGCCCAGCCTTGCACCTGATGACGGTCAAACTGGCAGGCCAAAGCCTGCGCCGCAACGGGCAGCAGCGTCTGGAGCTTGCTGAAGTTGTGCTGTTCGTCCGCAGGCCGGATGTCACGGCTGTGGCTGTCGCGTTCAAACGTCGAGCCGATAACCCAACCCATTCCCGCGTCCAACGGGACATTGGGCACCAAACTGCCGTGGCCATTCACGGGAAAAGCCGGCATGGCGGGTGCCGTGTCCGGTGCATGCAGCCCCCAGGACGCCTGGCCGCGAATGGGCTGCAGCGCCAGTGGATTCAACAGCCCAGCCGATGTAGCCAGTGCCCTGCTGCCGTGGCCGGCCGCCAGCACCAGCAGTTCGGCTTGCGCCAGCATTTGGCCTGCGGCGTCGAGCACCTGCCATTGGCCAGCGTGCCGCAGCAGCTGACACGCCTCGGACTGGCCGCGCCATGTCACGCCCGGCGTTGCCAGCCACGCCTGCACCAGACGCGCCGGTTTGATCCAGCCGGCCCGAACATGCCACAAGGCTGGGGTGTCAAGCGGCAGGCCGCAGTGTTTGAGTTGTTCGGCGGTGGCCAGCGTGGTCCAGTCGTGTGCAGCATCGGCCAGCGCTTGCCCGGCTTGCCATGTCGCAGGCAGTTTGCGGGCATGCTCGATGCAATGCTCCAGCACGCCGGTGGCCTGCCAGTCGGTGCCGGTTTGCAGCAGCGACTCGGCCTGCTGCAGCATCACCCGGATACCGCTGCGCGACAGGCGCGACAGCACGCTGTCATCGGGCGAAACATGAGCCGCCAATACCCCGGCGGGCAACCCCGACGCGCCTGCGGCTGGCGCGCTGGCTGCGTCCAGTACCGTGACCTGCCAACCGCGCCGCGCCAGGCTGGCCGCCACGGCAGCACCCGCCAAGCCTGCACCGATCACGATGCAGCGAGCTGGCGTAGGTCGATGTTCTGTTATTGATTTCTTTCTGGGTTCCCATGCCGGCTGGTATTCACCCCGCAAGCTGTCGCGCTTGGGCGCGATGCCGGACACTTTCTTCACCACGAAGCCACATTGCGTCAGCGCATCGCACACGCTGCCTTCCACATTCCAAGTGGCAATGCGTGTGCCGCGCCGGCAGCACCGGGCGACGGCCTTGAAGGTATGCACGTCTCGGCTATCGGCGTTCAGCACGGGGCTGAAGCCGTCCAGATACACCGAATCGGCTTCAAAATTGTGTTCGCGCAGCATCGCTTTGGCGTCGCCAATGCACAGCGTCAAAAGCACCTGGCCGTTTTCAAAACTCAGCCGGTGAAAGCCGGGCAACAGTCCCCAAAGCTGGTGCTGGAGCTGCTCGGCAAAAGGAATCAGTTCGGGATGGGTTTGGGCATTGCGCAAGACATCGTCAGCGCTGGCCGGAAAAGCTTCGGTCGAGACGAAATGCAGCAGGCGAGGGCGCTGCGCATCCGCTTTCCATGCGGCCCAGGTGACGAGGAAATTCAGCCCCAGGCCAAAGCCGGTTTCCAGCACGCACCATTGCGGCTGGCCGGCCCAGGCTTCGGGCAAGCCGCAGCCTTGAAGGAAAACGGCCTTGGCCTGTTCAAGGCCGCCGAGCTCACTGCGCTGGCGGTCGCCAAAGCGCGGGCTGCAGGGGCTGCCGCTTGCCGTGCCGTCCTCCCGCCACTCGACGCGCTCGGGCATTCCTGCGATCAGGCGCTGGGGGGAACGTAACCTTGCACCGCATCGGCGCCGTCGCCGAAGAAATGCTTTTCCATCTGCCGTGCCAGGTATTGGCGGGCGCGTGCATCGGCCAGGTTGAGGCGGTTTTCATTGACCAGCATGGTTTGCTGCTTCATCCAGTCGGCCCAGGCCGGCTTGCTGACTTCTTCCCAGATGCGCTTGCCGAGGGGGCCAGGATACGGCGGGAAATCAAGGCCTTCAGCTTCGCGGCCGAGTTTGATGCAATTGACGAGACGTGCCATAGGAAGCGTTTCTTTCGTGTTTTAAAAGTCTAAAGAGGTTTTCCGAATAAAGAACTGCGTTTTTATTCGTTTTGATAGTCGCCGGTTGCTTCCAGAATCCATTTTGTTCGCATTTACATGCATTTTTGGAAATCAGGAAACCCCCATGCGCTCACGCCGTTACTTTATCAACCTTTCCATTCACACAGCAGTCGCCCTGACTCTGGCCGGCCCGGCGTTGACCAGCCATGCCCAGCCGGCGCCGGTCACGCTGCTCAATGTGTCCTACGACCCGACCCGCGAGCTGTACGTGGACTACAACGCCGCCTTCGCCAGATACTGGAAGGCCAAGGCCGGCCAGGATGTGACGATCAAGCAGTCGCACGGCGGCTCGGGCAAGCAGGCGCGCTCGGTCATTGACGGCATCGACGCTGATGTGGTCACGCTGGCGCTGGCCGGTGATGTGGATGCGCTGGTCAAAAATGGCGGCCTGGTGCCCAAGGACTGGCAAAAGCGCCTGCAACACAACTCGGCACCCTACACCTCGACCATCGTGTTTCTGGTGCGCAAGGGCAACCCGAAAGCCATCAAGGACTGGGACGATCTGACAAAACCCGGCGTGGCCGTCATCACGCCCAACCCCAAGACCTCGGGCGGTGCGCGCTGGAACTACCTGGCGGCCTGGGAATTTGCCAAGCGCAAGAATGGTGGCAGCGACGCCAAAGCCAAGGAATTTGTCGGCAAGCTCTACAAGAACGTGCCAGTGCTGGACACCGGGGCGCGCGGCTCGACCATTACCTTTGTGCAGCGCAACGTCGGTGACGTGCTGCTGGCCTGGGAAAACGAAGCCTTTTTGGCGCTGAAAGAATTTGGCGCTGACAAGTTCCAGGTGGTGGTGCCATCGATCAGCATCCTGGCCGAGCCCACCGTGGCTCTGGTGGACAAGAACGTGGACAAAAAAGGCACCCGCGCCGTCGCGACCGCTTACCTTGACTACCTGTATTCAGACGAAGGGCAGGACATTGCCGGGCGCAACTATTACCGCCCGACTGGCGAAAAGGCCAAAGCCAAATACGCCAGCCAGTTCCCCAAACTCACACTGTTCACGATTGACCAGGGTTTTGGCGGCTGGACGCAGGCGGACAAGGCGCATTTCGCCGATGGTGGTTCGTTCGACCAGATCTATACGCAGAAGTAAGCGCACCGCTCCTCAGTTTTTTACGCAGAAAGCCTCCTGAAATGTCTTTGTCGCCCACCGTATTGCTGATTGCCGGCAGTCCCTCCGCGCCTTCCCGGTCAGCTGCGCTGCTCGACGCGGTTCATCAACGGCTGGCGCTGAGAGCCGGGTTGCACGTCGTGCGGCTCAATATCCGCGACCTGCCCGCCGAGGCGCTGCTGCTCGCAGATTGGGGCCATCCCGCCATCATTGAGGCGCTGGCGCAAGTCGCGCAGGCCGATGCCCTTGTCATCGCCACGCCGGTTTACAAGGCGGCCTACAGCGGCGTGCTGAAAGTGTTTCTGGATCTGCTGCCGCAAACTGCGCTGAAGAACAAGACCGTGCTGCCGCTGGCTACTGGCGGCAGTCCGCACCACATGCTGGCGCTCGACTACGCCTTGCGGCCCGTGTTGCAGTCACTGTCAGCGCGCCACATTTTGCCGGGCGTTTATGCCACCGATGTGCAGATTGCGCGTTCGCCTGAAGGTGTTTATGCCCCTGCGGCGGATATTTCAGTGCGGCTCGATGAGGCCGTTGCCACGCTGCTGGCCGAGAGCTTTCGCTTGCCCCCGCCGCCTCAATACGCCGCTGTGCCGTTTTCACAGGTGCGATGTAGCGTCTGACGCCGCAGGCCGTTGATTGGCCAATGCCCTGAATTTCTGATTTTTTTGAGTGACTGCTTTTTCAGCGGGTGGCAGTGCTATGCCTGCGCGCAACCCGCATCCGTTCAACCTTTCGCCATTCAACAAGAGCCCAAGACCATGACTTCATCCCTGCTTGATCAACCCGACTTCCACACCACCAGATCGACCGCGCCGTTCATGCTGCGTGACTTGCTTGTCAGCGTCCTGCTGGTCATGGGGCTGGCAATCGCCGTCAGCCTGTGCCTGTTGCCTGCCGCGCAGGCACAGGAAAAGACAGAGCTACGCATCGGCTACCAGAAGGCGGCCAGTCTGTTCGTGCTGCAAAAAAACCAGGGTACGCTGGAAAAACGCCTGGCACCGCTCAATGCGACGGTGAAATGGGTCGAGTTTCCGGCTGGCCCGCAGTTGCTCGAAGGCCTGAACCTGGGCGCGGTTGATGTCGGCTTCGTCGGCGAAGCGCCGCCCATCTTTGCGCAAGCCGCCGGGGCCAGGTTTGCCTACATCGGCTACGACCCGGCAGCGCCCGAAGCGGAAGCCATTTTGGTGCCCAAGAACTCGGTCATCAAATCCGTTGCCGAACTCAAGGGCAAAAAAATCGCGTTGAACAAGGGCAGCAATGTGCATTACCTGCTTGTCAGGCTGATGGAAAAGAACGGCCTGAAGCCCAGCGATGTGCAGCCGGTCTATTTGCCGCCAGCCGATGCACGGGCAGCGTTTGAAAGCGGCCATGTCGATGCCTGGGTGATCTGGGATCCGTTTGCGGCTGCCGCTGAAAAAGCGATTGCTGCCAGAGTGCTGGCCGACGGCAAGGGCGTGGTCAACAACTACCAGTATTACCTGGGTGAGCGCGGCTTCGTGGCGAAAAATCCGAAAGTGATCCAGGCTTTGTTCGACGACTCGGTGGCGCAAGGCGCGTGGCTCAAGGCCAACCTGAAAAAAGCGGCCGCGCTGATTGCGCCGCTGCAAAACCTGCCGGTCGATGTAGTCGAACTGAGCCTGCAGCGCTACCAATTCAACGTCAGGCCCGTGCCCGACAGTGTGATAGCCGAGCAGCAAAAGCTGGCCGACACTTTTTTTGATCTCAAGTTGATTCCCAAGGCAATTGCCGTGCGCGACGCCGCCTTCAAAGCAGCCCCCTGAACGCCGTGCCAACGAACCCCATCATGAAAAACGTCACACCTTCTTTTTTCGACTCTTTTGCCGCCGTTCAGTTGCGCCGGCGCTTTCTGGCCATTGCCGGCACCAGCGCCGCTGTCTGGGGTCTGGGGCTTGGCCGCGCCAGCGCCCAGCCAGCTTCAAGCAGCGCCGCCAGGCCCTTGCCTCCACTGCGCATCGGCTACCAGAAGTCCGCTGTCAACCTGGTCATCCTGAAACAACAAGGCGTGCTGGAAAAGCGCTTTCCCAACACCAAAATCACCTGGGCCGAGTTTCCGGCTGGCCCGCAGTTGCTCGAAGCCCTGTCGGTCGGTAGTTTGGAGTTTGGCCTGACTGGCGACTCGCCACCGGTGTTTGCGCAAGCGGCTGGCAAAGACCTGGTGTATGTGGCCGCTGAACCGCCCAAGCCCGACAGTTCGGCAATTCTGGTGCTGGGCGACTCGCCGATCAAAACCCTGCCCGACCTGAGGGGGCAAAAAATTGCCCTGCAAAAAGGCTCCAGCGCGCATTACCTCCTGGTGCGGGCGGTCGAAAAAGCCGGTCTGAATTGGCGTGAAATCCAGCCGATTTACTTGGCACCGGCTGATGCCCGCGCCGCGTTCGAGCGCAAAAGCGTCGATGCCTGGGCGATCTGGGATCCGTTTTATGCCGCGATTGAACTCGACATCAAGCCGCGTGTGCTGGTCACTGGCCGTTCGCTGTCGAGCAACAACTCGTTTTACCTGGCTTCGCGCTCCTTTGCTTCGCAGCAGGGGCCGGTGCTGGCGGCATTGCTTGAAGAACTGACACGGGCCGATGCTTTCGCGCAGGCGCGGCGCAAGGACGCCATCCAGCTGATCGCCGACTTCAGCGGCCTGGATGCCGGCATTGTGAGCCGGTTTATCCAGCGCCGACCGCCATCGCCCGTCAATCCGCTGAATCTAGCCACCGTGGCCGACCAGCAGCAGGTGGCCGACGCTTTTTTCAAGCTGGGCTTAATTCCAAAACCGGTCCGGGTGGCCGACATCGTCTGGCAAGCAGACGCTGCCCGTCTGGCTTTACGTCAACAAAATTAACGCATGCATCAATAAGGAGTACACACATGCAAGTTTTCTGGTTCATTCCGACCCATGGCGACAGCCGCTACCTTGGCACCGGCGAAGGCGCCCGCGAAGTCAGTTTTGATTACCTCAAGCAGGTCGCCGTAGCCGCCGACACGCTGGGTTATGAAGGCGTCTTGATTCCTACCGGCCGTTCATGTGAAGACCCGTGGGTGGTGGCTTCCAGCCTGCTGCCGGTCACCAAAAACCTCAAGTTCCTGGTCGCTGTGCGGCCGGGCCTGCACCAGCCCAGCCTGGCGGCCCGCATGGCGGCAACGTTTGACCGGCTGTCGGGCGGACGGCTGCTGATCAACCTGGTCACAGGTGGCGACCAGGCTGAACTCGAAGGTGGCGGTGTCAGCCTGAATCATGCCGAGCGCTATGAACAGTCGGCCGAATTCATCCGAATCTGGCGCGAGATCATTGCGCGCAGCCACGACGGCGAAAGCTTCGACTACGCAGGCAAACACCTGAGCGTCAAGGGCGCCCGGCTGCTGTACCCGCCAGTGCAGAAGCCTTATCCGCCCGTGTACTTCGGCGGCTCGTCAGCCGCTGCACACGACCTGGCTGCCGAGCAGGTCGATGCCTACCTGACTTGGGGCGAGCCGCCTGCGGAAGTGGCGAAAAAGGTGGCCGATGTGCGCGAGCGTGCCGCCAAGCAGGGCCGCACCGTCAAGTTCGGTATTCGCCTGCATGTCATCGTGCGCGAAACAGACGACGAAGCCTGGCGCGCCGCAGAAAGCCTGATCAGCCGGCTCGACGACGACACGGTGATCCGGGCCCAGGCCGCGTTTTCGCGCATGGACTCCGAAGGCCAGCGCCGTATGGCGGCGCTGCATGGCGGCGGTAAAAAGCGCAGCCGGGCCGACCTGGAAATCAGCCCCAACCTGTGGGCTGGCGTGGGCCTGGTGCGCGGTGGCGCCGGCACGGCGCTGGTGGGCGACGCCAAAACCGTGGCGGCCCGCATCCAGGAATATGCGGCGCTCGGCATCGACACCTTTGTGTTCTCGGGTTATCCGCATCTGGAAGAAGCCTACCGTTTTGCCGAGCTGGTGTTCCCGCTGCTGCCGCTCAAGCTGCGCCAAAAACTGAGCGGTACCGGGCTCAGCGGCCCGTTTGGCGAGGTGGTGGCCAACAACTTCCTGCCGCGTGTGTCGCAAAGCTGATGCGTACCGATGAAATGAGGAAACCATGATGACCCTTCCAATTCGTGAAATCCAGGTGACGCCCCTGCCTGATGTGATTGATGCCCCGGGGCTGGGCTTTTGGGCAAGGGGCGTTGGCCTGACGCTGCCGCGCTTTTCAGGCGGCGCTGTTTTGCGCGACGTGGGCCAGCGTGTTTTACCGTGGGTGGTGCCGGTCGGGCTGATTGCGCTCTGGCAGGTGGCGTCATCGCTGGGCTGGCTGTCTACCCGCGTGCTGCCTGCGCCCTCGGAAGTGATCAAGGCCGCTTGGGCGCTGACGGTATCGGGCGAGTTGTGGACGCATGTGAAGGTCAGCGCCTGGCGGGCCTTGAGCGGCCTGGCGATTGGCGGCGGCCTGGGGCTGGCGCTGGGCTTGCTGACCGGCTCGGTGAAGTTTTTTGAAACCCTGCTGGACTCGACCTTGCAGATGGTGCGCAATATTCCAGCGCTGGCCTTGATTCCGCTGGTGATTTTGTGGTTTGGCATCGACGAGACGGCCAAGCTGTTTTTGATTGCCGTGTCGGTATTTTTTCCGATTTACCTCAACACCTTTCATGGCATCCGCAATGTGGATCCGGGGCTGATCGAAATGGGCCGCAGCTATGGCCTGTCGCGCTGGCAGCTCTACCGCGAGGTGATTTTGCCGGGTGCCATGTCGTCGATTTTGGTGGGCTTGCGGTTTTCGCTGGGGCTGATGTGGGTGATCTTGATTGTTGCCGAAACCATTTCAGCGCAGGCCGGCATCGGCTACCTGACGATGAATGCGCGCGAGTTCTTGCAGACCGACATCGTGCTGGTCGGGATTTTGCTGTACGCCCTGCTGGGCAAGCTGGCGGATTCGTTTGCGCGCGGTCTGGAGCGCTACTGGCTGCGCTGGCATCCGGGTTATCAGTCGGCCGGAATTTAAGGAAACCCCATGAGAACCACTGAACAAACTGCGGCGCGCGGCGTTCGCCTTGAAATTCGCGGCCTGTCCAAACATTACGGCAAACGCCAGGTGCTGGAGCGCACCGAGCTGGTGATTGAACCCGGTGAATTTGTCGCCATCGTCGGCCGCAGCGGTTGCGGCAAAAGCACTTTGTTGCGTCTGGTGGCCGGGCTGGAGCCGGCCACGCACGGCAGCATCCGGCTCGATGGACAGCCGGTGACGGGCCTGCGCAACGACACGCGGGTCATGTTCCAGGACTCTCGCTTGTTGCCGTGGCGACGGGTGATCGACAACGTGGCGCTGGGTTTGCTGGCTGGCGGGCATCAGGCCGCCGCCGATGTGCTGGCGCAAGTGGGCCTGGCCGAGCGCCAGAGCGAATGGCCGGCGCGGCTCTCTGGCGGGCAGCGCCAGCGCGTCTCTCTGGCCCGGGCGCTGGTGCATAACCCGCGCCTGCTGCTGCTCGATGAACCGCTGGGCGCACTCGACGCGCTGACCCGCATCGAGATGCACCAGCTGATCGAAGGCCTGTGGCAGCGCAATGGCTTCACGGCGCTGCTGGTAACGCACGACGTGCAGGAAGCCGTCGCCTTGGCTGACCGGGTGATCCTGATCGAAGAGGGGCGTATTGCGCTGGATGAACGCATCCCGATGGCCCGACCGCGTCAGCGCAGCGATCCGCTGTTCGGCCAGATCGAAAAGAAGATTCTGGATCGCGTGCTGCAGCAACCGGCCGACGAAACCGCTGCCCTTCAGCCCGTGTGGCCCGCCATGCCCGCGCATGGGCTGCGCTGGGCGATTTAATGCATAAAAAGTGGCCTTTGCGCAATGCAGGTGTGCGCAAGCAGCTATTTATTTAATAGCGTATCAAATACTAAAAATATCGTTTTCAGTCGTTTTCAGTCGTTTTTTTAACCTCAAAGGAGTTTTTCATGTCTATTCAAGCCATCAATGTGCGCAACCAGTTTCGCGGCAAGGTCAAGGAAATCATTCGCGGCGATGTCGTGTCGGAAATCGATGTCGAAACGCCGTGGGGCATCGTCACCTCGGTCATCACGACGCGGTCGGTCGATCAACTCGAACTGGTCATCGGCAGCGAGGTGGTGGCGCTGGTCAAATCGACCGAGGTATCGATTGCCAAGCTGTAGACGCCATCACGATTGTCTGCCGGGCAAAACATCCCGGCAATTCGACGCCCGTCTTTTTGGGGTGCGCTGAGATGTTTAGGGCTGGCCAGATGCGTCAGCGCACGATGGCCTGGCGGTGCAGGGTGTCTATGGCGCTGGCGGCATAACCCAGGCTGGACAGCAGCTCGTGCGTGTGTTGCCCGAGCGTGGGCGGGTCGCTGCGCACGTTCAGGCGCTGGCCATTCAGGGTGAAAGGAAGCAGCGGGGTTTGCGCGGTCTGGCCGGCGCGTTCGCCATCGGGCAGCGTGATGTTCGCCAGGCCGCCGGTTGCCTGGAGGTGTTCGTCGTCATACAGCTCCTCGGGCTTGCGGATGGGCGCAAACGGCAAACCGGCTTGTTCAAACAGCGCTGCCAGGTCAGCGGCGCTGCGGTTTGCCAGGCGTTCGCGCAGGGCAGGCAGCAGTGCGGGGCGTTGGCACACGCGCTCGTTGTTGGTGGCATAGCGCGAGTCGGCCTTGAGGTCGGAAAAACCCAGTACATCGCAAAACGTCACCCATTGCGCGTCGCTGACTGCCGCCAGGAAAATTTGCTCGCCCTCCTTGACAGTGAACACGTCATACACCGCCCACGCCGAAATGCGGTCGGGCATGGGCGCTGCCGCCTGGCCGGTCATGGCGCACTGCAGCATGTGCTGGCCGACCAGAAACACATTGTTTTCATACAGCGCCGACTGCACTTCCATGCCCTTGCCGGTAATGCCGCGCTGGATCAGCGCGCCCAGCGCACCCATCGCGCCAAACATGCCGCCCATGATGTCGTTCACGCTGCTTCCGGCGCGCAGCGGGTCGCCCGGTCGCCCGGTCATGTAGGCCAGTCCGCCCATCATTTGCACCACTTCGTCCAGGGCAGTGCGGTGCGCATACGGGCCGGGCAAAAAGCCTTTGTGGCTGACATAGATCAGGCGCGGGTCGGTGGCGCTCAGGGTGGCGTAGTCAAGGCCATAGTTGCGCATGGTGCCGGGTTTGAAGTTTTCCGCCACCACGTCGGCGCTGGCGCAAAGCCTGCGCGCTACTTCCACGCCTTCGGGCGTGTGGAGATCAAGCGCGATGCTTTTCTTGTTGCGGTTGAACATTGGGAAAAAGCCTATGCCGGCGCCCAGCAGCTGGCGGGTGCGGTCGCCTGCGATCGGCTCGACCTTGATGACTTCGGCGCCCATGTCGGCCAGCACCAGGCCGCAAGCAGGGCCCATGACCATGTGGGTGAATTCAACGACGCGCAGGCCGGCCAGCGGCTGGGGTGGGGTGGCGGCAGGTTTGTTGTGCATTTGTTTTTCGATGGAGGGAAAGGCGGTATTCAGGCCGTAGTGACCGGATTGGCAGCCGTTGCCGGGACTGCAGTTTAGAAGCTGCGCCCTGGCGGGCGTCATCCGTTTTGAAATTCTGGCTGGTTTGGGGTGAAATGCATTTTGCTATTAAATAAGAAGCTGTTTAGGAACATCCAGCATGCGCTACAGGCAATTTTTACTAAGTATTAGTGCAAAGACAGGCCAAAGCGTGTGCGCCTCAACGCTTGCCCGAAATTCCATGCTGGAAAAATGAAGATTGACTTTTCACTGTATTTAGCGGTAAAATACGGCTCCAAACCAAGACGGACAAGCGCTTTAAGCTATAAAAAATATAGCATTTAAGGCCTGCCAGGCTAGGCTCGCAATGGCCTGGCAGCTAATCCAGAGCGGATTACGCAACTCGCCCAGTGCTTGAATTTGGGGAAGGAGACCCCAGATTTTCTACATGAACGCCACACAACCACACTTTCGTAAAACTGATCTGACCGTGACTCACGTGCTGGCCGCGCTTCTTGAGCGGCTGGAACAAAGTTCGGTGCCCGTTGGGGCAGAGCAGTACCGCTCCGTGGTACAGCATCTGGTCAACGAGTTGGGCGATGTAGAACCGGGTACGGCCCTGGGTGCATTGCTGGATACCCATCCGGCGGCAGCCGAGTTGTACGAAAACGTCAATTACCAGTATGCAGGGCTGTGCCGCTCCGCGCTGGATGCTTCGCTCTCAGCTGAGCGGCAGGCCAAAGAGGTTCTGGATCGGGCCATGCGCCAGGCCATGAATCGTTCAAACACACCACCCAAGGAAGACCCCACCCATGGCAAGAGCTGACGCTAAAACCGCCGTACTCGCAGACGGCCTGCGCTACAAATCCAAAGTATCGGGTTCGCCCTTTGCCGCCACCACCTCGTTTGGTGCGGCCACCATGTCGTGCTTCATGTGCGGCAAGCATCGCGCCCGTTCGCTGATGGGCACACGCAAGGTGCTGGGCAAGTCCCAGGCCGTGTGTTCACCTTCGTGCAAGGGGCTGGACGAAGCCCTGGAAGCGGCTGCTGCCGCTGCAGCCGCCGCCGCCGCTGCATCGGTCTGAACCACCAAAACCCCTGGCAAGCCGAAAGAATCACTGTTGATTCCCAGGTGCTAGGCAGCGCATACTGTGCAGACTGCGCGTCCCGAAGGCGCAGGCACTGCACTTTACAAGCGCCTTTGAAAGGGATTCTCATGCACCCTCATTCCAAGCCCGATCCGCTGCTGCTTCCTGACGAAGCCACCGACCATATTTGGGGTTCGCCCTCCGCGCCAGTCACGCTGATTGAATACGGCGATTTTGAATGCCCCGCCTGCTGCCAGGCGCATGGCGCACTGAAAATCATCCTCGCGCATTTCGACGCCAAATTACGTTTTGTATTTCGCCACTTTCCATTGCGCGAAGTGCATCCGCATGCCGAACTGGCAGCCGAAGCGGCTGAGGCCGCTGGCGCGCAGGGCAAGTTCTGGCCGATGCACGAACTGCTGTTCACAAATTCGCCGCATTTGAAGGAAAAGCAGCTGCTCGACTATGCCGCGCAGCTGGGGCTGGACTTGCCGCGTTACCAGAACGAAATGAATGACCATGTGTACCTGCAGCGTGTGCAGGAGCACATGCAAGGCGCGCGCCACCTGGGTGTGCGCTCGACGCCGGCTTTTTATGTCAATGGCGTCTTCACCGATGTGTCCTTCGGGCTGGAGCATCTGCATGCGGCGATAGACAAGGCGCTGGGCCGCGGCCGCAACTGACTGCCTCGGGCCAGGCCGGAGCGGGGTTTGATGGCCCGATAATAGGGCGCTTCCCAGTCACGTCCGCAAGGGGTGATATCGCATCAATCGCTCCACACAAGGACAACCCCCATGAGAAAAACATATCTCCTCAACATCGAAGGCAAAAACCGTGATCGCCTGCTGGACGCCAGCAAACACGATATTCGAAAATACGTCAAACGCGAACGCAGCCGTGCCTTGCCGGCAGGTGTGGATTTCTGGGACTTTGACTGCAAGTTCGGCAGCAACGAAGCGACCGCATCAGGGGTTCACTTTGCCGCGCTCATGGGCCTGATCGACACGGTTGCCCAGGAAGGCAGCGAGCAGTTTTATGTGGAAATCGTCACCAAACACGGCCACCGCACGGCCAAGCCGCAGGGCGCTAAAAACGTCGCTACAGACGACGAGGATTTCGACGAATAAAGGCGCGGGTCACGCCCAGCGCGGCCTCTTTTAATGGTCTTGCCCGGCTTGTGTCTGGGCAGCCGCTTGCCGCAGCTTGTCTTTCTTGCTGGGGCGCTTGCCCTTGATACCGCCGTTTGACAACGGATCAGCCGGATTGACCTGCTGAACCTCAACCGGCTCAAAACCCGCCACCTGTTCACGCGCTACGTTCATGCCCTGACGCTTCTCAATCAGCTTGAAATGCGCTTCAGTATTGGCGCTGACAAAACTGATCGCCATGCCGCTTTCACCGGCCCGGCCGGTGCGGCCAATGCGGTGGGTGTAGTCAACCGATGAGCGCGGCAAATCGTAGTTGACCACCACCGGCAGTTGGGCAATGTCTATGCCCCGCGCCGCCACATCGGTGGCCACCACCACCTGCAGCGCCTTTAGCTTGAAATCCTGCAACACCTGATTGCGTTTGCCTTGGCTTAATTCGCCATGAAATGGCTCGGCTTCAATCTCGGCCTTGCGCAGCTTGTCGGCCACGATTTCGGCAGCATGTTTGGTCGCCACAAACACCAGCACGCGTTTGAATTTTTCGGTTTGCACCAAGTGGCGCAGCAACTGGGTGCGCCGGCTTGGGTCTACTTCAATGGCGCGCTGCACGATGTCCGGTGCGGCTTGTGGCGCTGCCTGCACTTCGATGCGCAACGGGTCGGTCAACATGCTGGCGGCCAGCGTTTCAATGGCCGGTGGAAAAGTGGCCGAGAAAAACAGGCTCTGGCGCTGCGCGGGCAGCAGGGCCAGGATGCGGCCCAGTTCTTCGCCAAAACCCAGGTCGAGCAGGCGGTCGGCTTCATCGAGCACCAGCAGGCTGACTGACGCCAGCGTCAACGCATTGTGGTCAATCAGGTCGATCAATCGGCCCGGCGTGGCGACCACGATGTCGGCACCGCCGCGCAGGTTCATCATTTGCGGATTGATGGACACGCCGCCAAACACCACCGCCACCTTGATCCGCTGCGGCAGGTATTTGGCCAGGCTGACGAGGGCCTCACCGACCTGCGCCGCCAATTCGCGCGCCGGCACCAGGATCAGGCCGCGAACGCGCCGCGATGTGCCGGTGGGCGTTTCGGCCAGCCGGTGCAGCAGTGGCAGGGCAAAAGCCGCCGTCTTGCCGGAGCCGGTCTGGGCCGAGGCGACGATGTCGCGGCCTTGCAGCGCGGCAGGGATCGCTTCTGACTGAATGGCGGTGGGTGCCAGGTAGCCGTTTTCGGTGATGGCGCGCAACAGGGCGGGCAGCAGCGCAGGCGAAAAGCCGAGTGATGAAAAGGGCATAAAAAGGTGCTCAGGTACTCAGGAAGTGAAAGGCAAAAGAAAAGGGGCAAGCCGTTTTGGCGCAGCGATGGGCTTGTCGTTGCAGGCCGCAAGTTTAAGCCCCTGCCTTTTTTCAGCTGACAGCCAGCAGCACGCCAGCGCCTGAGCGCAATTTAGCGGCACATGCTGTAGCCGCCCGTCTCCAGGTGGAAATGGTTGCGGTGAACGGCGTTGTAGTCGGGGCCGAGCACACCGCTGAAAAATCGGCAAGCGCCTTGGTGCGCATCGGCCAGCATCTGCGCTTCAGCATTCGGCGCTGCCGTCGTGTCGGCTGCCTGCCATTGCTTCAGGATGGAAATAGGTTTGCCGCTTTCCAGGGTAAAGCCTGCAATGTCCAGCGCATTGGCCGTTGCATGTCGGCTGCGCGAACCGGATGCCGTACTTTCGCCCCGGTTGATGTTGCGGCAGGCGTAACTGCCGAGATGCTCAATGGCCACTACGCGCTGGCCAAAATGCTGCAGGGCGGCGGGCTGCAGCGCATGCTTTTCCCACATGAAAAAAGACAGCGCCATCGGGCAACTGAGTGACACCTGCGAACCCAGTCGCACCCCGGCTTCACGCAGGCGCACTGCGTTGTCAAACCCGCAGCCTGGCCCGGTGGTGCGGTTGGGCAGAAGGTCGTATTTCATGCCAGTTTGCGTCAAGGCATTGGCGCACAGGGCCGGGTCGTTACGAGTACGGGCCAGCTTGTAGGCCGTCAGGACACTCGGCTGTGCATTCACATCTAGCGGTGCCCAAGGGTTAAAAGAGTCAGGAATGACGATTACGCCGCTGTACAACCCATAAGTACCCGCCGCCATAAAAGACCAGAAAATGATGGCAAGCCAGTGCCTCTTGGGGCGTGGTGGAGCTGAAGTCATGAAGCGGCTGTTTTTTCAGACGCGCAATTTACCAAGACCTGCGACTTCGCCCTTTTTTCTTCAATACCACCCGCAGCGCTATCAAGGCCGCAAGGCTGCCCGCATAAACGATAGCGCGCTGTTTGAGGCTGGCATGCTCCGTGCCGTGATAAGGGCGCAGGGCGGTTGCCTCGTCTGAATCATCAGCGTGCCCCGAAAAAGCCTGCGAATCCGGTGCGCCGTCCTTGGCTGTTTCTGATGCGACGGTCACTAGCGTGGGAATCTTTTTACCGCCGTCTTCCTTGCTGCTTTCAGGGGCAGTCAAGGCCGAAGGGTTGTTTTTCTTACCGACCCGGGAGCCGTGTGCATTGGCATAGGCCCACGTGAACTCGGCTCCGAGCAAAAATATCTGCGCCGAGTAATACACCCAGATCAGCAGCACCACCAGAGAGCCGGCGGCTGCAAATGATGAGGTGACGCTGCTTTTTCCGATATAGAGGCTGATCAGCGTTTTGCCGATTTCAAACAAGACCGCCGTGACGCCTGCGCCCACCCACACATCGCGCCAGCTCACCTGCGCCTGCGGCATGAGCTTGAAGATCATGGCAAACAGCACCGTGGTAAAGCCTACCGAAACAACCAGGTTGATGACGTAAAGCAGGACGGCCCAGCCCGGCAAAAGCCCCTTGGCCCAACCGCCCAGGGCCGCGATGCCTGCGCTGCTGACCAGCGACACCAGCATCAAAAAGCCCAGACCCAGAATAAAACCCAGTGACAGCAGCCGGGTGCGCAACGTTGCCCAGATGCCGCCAGCTTTCGGCGCTTGCGGCACTTGCCAGATGCGGTCCAGTGCGCTTTGCAGCTCGGCAAACACCGTGGTGGCACCGACGATCAGCACCAGCGTGCTGATGACCGTTGCCACCAGCCCTTGGGTCGGCTGGTTGGCGCTTTCTATCAGCGCCTGAATCCCGGTAGCGCCTTCTTTTCCGATCATGTCGGTCAGCTGGCCCACGAGTTGGCCTTGCACGGCCTCACGGCCCCAGACAAAACCCGCCACGGCGATGACGATGATCAGCAAAGGTGCAATGGAAAACACCGTGTAATAAGAGATTGCCGCGCCCATGCTGGGGGCGTAATCATCAATCCAGGCAGAAACTGACTGTTTGGCGAGCTGGTAGAAATGAGTTAAAAGCATGCGTCACTTTTGCCCTCCGGATATCGGCGGCTTCCTTCGCGCACAGTCTCGCCCGTGTTGCCAAGCGCTGTCGTCGGTCTCGACTCATGAATGCTGTAGGCGGCAGGCGACAGCTGCCGGTTTCAGGAGGCCGGTGGCTGCGCATGGTCCAGATCGGGACGCCGCCACGGGTCGACATGTGTCATCAGGTTCAGCACCCGGTGGCGCTTGAGCACGCGCTGGCGCGCTTCAACTGCAATATCATGGCCCGCTTCGACCGTAATCAGCGCATCGACCTCGATATGCGCATCGACCACGATCAGGTCGCCCATCTTGCGGGTGCGCACGTCATGCACGTTTTTTACACCGGGGGTTTCAATCAGCGTGCGGCGAATCGCCTCGACTTCCTGCTCGTTCGCGGCGCGGTCCATCAGGTCATGCATGGCGTCCCAGCCAAAGCTCCAGCCCATTTTGGCGACCATGAACCCGACGATCAATGCGGCAATCGGATCCAGAATCGGGTAGCCCGCCAGGTTGCCGATGATGCCGATACCCACGACCAGCGACGAAGCCGCATCTGACCGGGCATGCCACGCATTGGCCACCAGCATGCTCGACTTGACGCGCTTGGCCACGGCCAGCATGTAGCGAAACAGGGTTTCCTTGGCAACCAAAGCGCAGCCCACCACCCAGAGCGCGCTGGCATGCACTTGCGGCACCGTGTCGGGCGACTGCAGCTTGCCCACCGCCGACCACAGCATGCCTGCACCCACCGTGAGCAAGATCACTCCCAGCGCCAGCGACGCGGCAGTTTCAAACCGCTGATGGCCATAGGGGTGCTCTTCATCGGCGTCTTTTTGGCTGTAGTGGCTGGCCACAAGCACCACAAAATCAGACACCAGATCAGACAGCGAATGAATGCCGTCGGCAATCAGCGCCTGGGATTTTGACAGGATGCCCACGCTGATCTGCGCGGTCGACAGCACGATATTGACCGCTACGCTGACCCAGGTGCTGCGGGAAGCCGCCGACGCGCGCTCGGCGGGGCTGTGCTGGGTGTCTTCGGGGTCATCGGCGAGGTTGTTGAAATTCATAAAAAATTCTTGTTATGGGGTGGCGAACAGATGCCCGGGATTCAGGCGCAAAGCTTACCTTGTGGCGCACGATGAATCCAGAGTCTGGCGGCTCCGGCTTAAGGCCGTCTGAGGTGGCTGCATGGCCGCTTAAGAAAGGGCTAAGAAGGCGGCCGCACTATGAAGGCAAGCTAAAAACAAGGAGTCGTCATTCATGACCGCCCACACCTTTCCTTCTTCAGAACCCACCGAACCGCCGGCTGCCCCGCAAACCCTGTCGCCCCGGCCCGCCAGCCGCCGCGTGACAGACGCCACCACGCGCATGCTGCACTGGCTGATGGCGCTGAGCTTTACCGGTGCCTACCTGACTGCCGACGGGGATCGCTGGCAACTGGTGCATGTGACGCTGGGTTACACGCTGGCCGGGCTGCTGGTGGGCCGCGTGCTGTGGGGTTGGGTCGGCCCGCGTCAGGTGCGGCTGTCTAGGCTGTGGCGCAAGTTGAAGGGCCTGCCGGTCTGGCTGAAGTCGCTGCCCACGGTGACTTCACAGGCGACACTGCTGCCGGCTTGGCGTCAGGGCGAGAACCTTCTGATGGCGCTGGCCGTGGCGCTGATCCTGGCCGTGATTATTCCGCTGACGCTCAGCGGCTATGCATTCTGGGATGGGTGGGGCGGTAAATGGCTCAAACACGTGCATGAATTTTTCGGCAATACCCTGCTGGCCTTGGTGCTGGTGCATATCGGCTTGATTGCCTTGCTGAGCCTGCTGCGGCGCAAGAACCGGGCGTTGCCCATGCTGACCGGCCGCGTTGCCGGCACCGGACCCGATCTGGCCAAGCGCAACCACCGCATTCTGGCAGCGCTGGTGCTGGCCTGCGTGATGGGTTTTTGGGGCTGGCAATGGGCCGAGGCACCGAACAACGCGGCCGCCCAGAACGCACTGCGGATCAATAATCACCACGACAACGACGACTGAAAGACCCCCATGCGCATCCTGCTGGCTGAAGACGATTCTTTATTGGGCGACGGCCTGCGGGCCGGCTTGCGCCAGCTGGGCTTTCTGGTGGACTGGGTGCGCGATGGCGAGGCCGCAGAGCGCGAACTGCGCGCCCAGGCCTATGAAGCCGCCGTGCTTGACCTTGGCCTGCCGCGCAAAGATGGGCTGAACGTGCTGGCCGACATCCGCCGTTCGGGCATTTTGACGCCGGTGCTGGTGCTGACCGCGCGCGACGCCGTGCCGGACCGGATTCGGGGGCTGGATGGGGGCGCTGACGACTACGTGGTCAAGCCGGTCGATTTGCACGAGCTGGCCGCCCGGCTGCGCGCGCTTGTGCGCCGGGCGCATGGCCAGCCGCAGGAATGCCTGAGCGCGCAGGACGTGGTGCTCGACCCGGCGTCGCGCTCGGTGCGCCAGGCCGGCGAGCCGGTCACGCTGTCCACTCGGGAATTTGATTTGTTGCAAGCCTTCATGCTGGGCGCTGACCGGGTGTTGTCACGCGAACAGCTGGAGCAGCAGCTCTACAGCTGGGGCCAGGAAGTGGAAAGCAACGCCATCGAGGTCCACATCCACAACCTGCGGCGCAAGCTCGGGCCGGCGCTGATCCACACGGTGCGCGGTGTCGGCTACATGCTGCAGCGCGACGTGCCCAAACCATGATCCGGTCCCCACGCTCGCTGCAGGGCCGTCTGCTGGTCATGGTGATGTCGATGGTGGTGGCCGTCTGGCTGGCGGTGGCCGTGCTGACCTGGTTCGATGTGCGCCACGAGCTGGATGAATTGCTCGACGGTCACCTGGCGCAGGCCGCCGCGCTGCTGGTGATGCAGCAGGCGCAGGCGCTTGAAGACGATGGCAAAGGCATCGACGCCCCCACGCTGCACCGCTATGCGCCCAAGGTGGCCTTTCAGGTGTTTTACGAAGACCGGCTGGCGCTGCGTTCTGCCAATGCCCCGGTGACACCGATGATTGAGTCGGGCAAGCGCTTCAAGTCCGGCTTCAAGACCGTGCAGATCAATGGCATGACGTGGCGCGTTTTTGCCGCCTATGGAGCCGACAAGGACGTGCAGGTTTACGTCGGCGAGCAGATGCGTTCGCGAGACTCCATTTTGTGGGCCGTGCTGCGCAGCACCTTGTGGCCGATGGGGGTGGCGCTGCCGCTGCTGGGGCTGGCGGTGTGGTGGGCGGTGTACCAGGGGGTGCAGCCGATTCGCCGGCTTGGGCGCGCCCTGGCCGAGCGCCAGCCGCAGGCGCTCGACCCAGTCACCCTGCGCCATGCGCCCACCGAAATGATGCCCATGATTGCCGCCTTGAACAGCCTGTTCGGGCGCATCGGACATTTGCTCGAATCCGAGCGCCGTTTTACCGCCGATGCCGCGCACGAACTGCGCACACCGATTGCCGCCATCCGCATGCAGGCGCAAGTGGCGATGGGCGAAACCGACGACGCCTTGCGTCAGCACGCGCTGCGAGGCACGCTCGAAGGCTGCGACCGCGCCACGCGCCTGGTCGAGCAACTGCTCAGCCTGTCCCGGCTGGAAGCGCTGGAAGCGCTGGAAGCGCCCGTCATGGCAGCAGTCGATCTGCGCGCCGTGGCGCAGCAAGTGGTGGCCGAGCTGGCGCCCAAAGCCATTGGCAAACAGCAGACGCTGGAATTTGAGGGCGACGCGTCCTGCCCCATTCCGGGCAACGCGACACTGCTGGCAGTGCTGGTGCGCAACCTGGTCGACAACGCCGTGCGCTACAGCCCGTCATCAGCACGTATCAAGGTCGCCGTTCAGCCGCAGGACGGCCAGGTGGCGCTGAGTGTTGAAGACAGCGGGCCAGGCCTGGACGATGCAGACAGCACGCGCTTGGGCGAGCGTTTTTTCCGGGTCACCGGCAGCCTTGAAAGCGGCAGTGGCCTGGGCTGGTCTATCGTGCGACGTATCGCAGCCGTACACCGGCTGGACATCGAGGTCGGGCGTTCGAGTGAACTGGGCGGTCTGGCAGTGCGCGTCATTTCAAATAAAAAGTAGCGTCTGCGCCTTGCCAATCAGCCGATGTGATGGCGTCCTCCAAGCCAGACAGACCGGCACACGATTGGCCAAAATTTCAAGCCGGCGGTCTGGAATGCAAGCGGCAAGAGAGATTTGCTATCTAATCAATAGCTGCTAGCGCACGTCCATAAAGCGCATGAGCCGTATTTGATGCAAATAGTCTGGCGATTCAGGCCGTTTTTCGGGTTAACGCGCAATAACAGGCATCTTTTTTATCCCGATCATCAAAGTCCAGGGGCAAGGTAGCAAACAAATGATTTCAGTCTTTATGTTGTGAAGATGCTTTTCATTGGATAAAAAAGTCGGTATATGCCCTGATCCAGCCTATTTTTATTGATTATTCGCAATAAATGAATACATTGCGTATCCATGAACGCCAGTGCCGCGATAGAAAGTTTAAGTGCCGAACTGCCTGAAGAGGGCGGCGCGCGCATTGCCGAGCTTTCCATTGTCGAAAAGCTGGGCGTGTCGCGCACACCCATCCGCGCCGCGCTGACGCGGCTGGAGCAGGGAGGCCTGCTGGAAGCTCTGCCGAACGGCGGTTACGCGGTGCGCACTTTCTCCGAGAGTGATGTGTCGGACGCGATTGAGATGCGCGGCACTATCGAAGGCATGGCCGCGCGCCTGGCAGCCGAGCGCGGCGCGGCGCCGGTGGTGCTGGCCGAAGCGCGCGAATGCTTGAGGCAAATCGATGACTTGCTGCTCGAAGCGGCGCTTAACGACGATGCCTTTTCGCGTTATGTGGTGCTCAATGAAACATTCCATAGCCTGCTGGGCGAGTTGTCGGGCAGCCCGTTTATGGCGCGTGAACTGACGCGTGTCGCCGGCCTGCCGTTTGCCTCGGCTTCGGCATTCGTCGTGGTGCAGGCCAACTCGCCGCAGGCGCGCGACATGCTGGTGGTGGCCCAGGACCAGCATGGCCAGGTGCTTGACGCGATTGAAAACCACGAAGGTTCGCGTGCCGAAGCTATCATGCGCGAACATTCCAGGCTGGCACAGCGCAACTTGCGTGAAGCGGTGCGCAACCCCCAGCATGACCGCATGCCTGGCGTGCGTTTGATCCGCAAACGCAGCAGAAAATCTCAGGCTTTAGCAAAAGCCCTTTCGTCAATACCGGTCTGCCGGCAACCATAATCCCCCCATTTTTTTGGAGACAAGCATGAAAAAACGACTCTTCCTTCATGCCATCGCCCTGGCCACCCTGGCGGTAAGCGCCACCGGCGCCATGGCCCAGGACAACACCTTCAAAATCGGCCTGGTGTTGCCCATGACCGGCCAGCAGGCGACCACGGGTCGCCAAATCGAGGCTGCCGCCCGCTTGTACATGGCGCAGTACGGCGACACGGTGGCCGGCAAGAAAATCCAGCTGATCGTGAAAGACGACACATCGCTGCCTGACGCCACGCGCCGTCTGGCGCAGGAACTGGTGGTCAATAACAAGGTGAATGTGCTGGCCGGCTTTGGCATCACGCCGTCGGCGCTGGCCACGGCGCCAATTGCCACCCAGTCCAAGACGCCGATGGTGGTGATGGCGGCGGCCACGTCGAGCATCACGCAGGCCTCGCCTTACATCGTGCGTACCAGTTTCACGTTGCCGCAAGTGTCGGTGGCGCTGGCCGACTGGGCACCGAAAAACGGCATCAAGAAAGTGGTCACGCTGGTGTCCGACTACGGGCCGGGCATTGACGCCGAAAAGTATTTCAAAGAACGTTTGATCTTCAATGGCGGCCAGGTGATTGAATCGCTGCGGGTTCCTTTGCGCGGTCCCGACTTTGCCCCTTTTCTGCAAAAAGTGCGTGATGCCAAACCCGGCGCGTTGTTTGTGTTCGTGCCCTCCGGCGCGGGCGCGGCGGTGATGAAGCAGTTTATCGAACGCGGGCTGGACAAGGCCGGCATCAAGCTCATCGGCACCGGTGACGTGACCGACGACGACCAGCTCAATGACATGGGCGACGGTGCGCTGGGCGTGGTCACCTCGCACCATTATTCGGCCTCGCATCCGTCGGCGCTGAACAAGAAGTTTGTTGAGGAATTTGGCAAGATCAACAAAGGCCTGCGTCCGAACTTCATGGCCGTGGGCGGCTATGACGGCATGCGCGTGATTTACGAAGCCTTGAAAACCACCAAAGGGCAGGGCGGCGGCGATGCCTTGCTGACCGCCATGAAAGGCCAGTTTTTTGAAAGCCCGCGCGGCAAGATCTTCATCGACGCGCAAACCCGCGACATCGTGCAGGACGTGTACCTGCGCAAGGTCGAGCGCAAGGACGGCCAGCTCTACAACGTGGAATTTGACGTGATCAAGGACGTCAAGGATCCGGGCAAAGCCAAGTAACGCCTTTTTTCAGTTCACCGGCTGGTCGATGGCCGGCAGGCCGCTGTTCATGCAGCAGCGTGCCGGTCTGGCGTTCACCCCACCCCCCAATTCTCATGCTGACCCTTCTTTTTGACGGTGTTGCCTACGGCATGTTGCTCTTCATCCTCGCGGTGGGCCTGGCGGTCACCATGGGGCTGATGAACTTCATCAACCTGGCGCACGGTGCTTTTGCCATGGCCGGCGGCTACATCACGGTGCTGCTGATGCAGCGCTTTGGCGTGCCGTTCTTGCTGTGCCTGCCGCTGGCGTTTGTGGGTTCGGCGCTGCTGGGCGGTGTACTGGAACGCACGCTGTACCGGCCTCTTTACAACAAGCCGCATCTCGATCAGGTGTTGTTTTCCATCGGTCTGGTCTTCATGGCCATCGCCAGCGTCGATTACTTTGTCGGCTCGACCCAGCAGATCATGCAACTGCCTGAGTGGCTCAAGGGCCGCACCGAACTGGGCAGTGGCGCGTGGACGCTGGGCATGGGGCATTACCGGCTGTTCATCATCGCCGTCTGCGCTGCGCTGACGGTGGCGCTGCAATATGTGCTGGGGCACACGCGCTTTGGCAGCCGGCTGCGCGCTTCGGTTGACGACCAGCGCGTGGCCGCAGGCATGGGCATCAATGTCAACATCGTGTTTTTGACCACGTTTGCCGTGGGCTCGGGGCTGGCCGGATTGGGCGGCGCACTGGGGGCAGAAGTGCTGGGGCTGGACCCGAGCTTTCCGCTCAAGTTCATGGTGTATTTTTTGATTGTGGTGGCCGTCGGCGGCACCTCGTCGATCACCGGGCCGCTGCTGGCGGCGCTGCTGTTGGGCATTGCTGATGTAGCCGGCAAATACTATATCCCGAAGATGGGCGGCTTCATTGTGTATGCGCTGATGATTGCGATTTTGCTCTGGCGTCCGCAAGGCCTGTTTGTGCGCAAGGGAGGCAAATGATATGAACGCACAACAACAATCGCTGCTCAAAGACAGCCGCTTCAAGCCCTGGGAACCCGTGCTGTGGCTGCTGGCTTTTGCCGCGCCGGTGCTGTCGCCCAGCCATGCGCTGATCATCAACGAGATCGCCATCGTCGCGCTGTTTGCCGTGTCGCTGGATTTGATTCTGGGTTACACCGGCATCGTGTCGCTAGGCCATGCGGCGTTCTTCGGCTTGGGCGGTTATGCGGCCGCGCTGTTTGCCAAGCTGGTGATGCCCGATCCGCTGGTCGGGCTGGCGTTTGGCATGGCCGTGGCCACATTGCTGGGTTTTGTCGCCTCTTTTTCCATCATGCGCGGCAGCGACCTGACCCGGCTGATGGTGACATTGGGCGTCGGCCTGATTTTGCTGGAGCTGGCCAACAAGCTGGACTGGCTGACCGGCGGCGCCGACGGCTTGCAGGGCGTGGTGATGGGGCCGCTGCTTGGCAAGTTCGAGTTTGACCTGTACGGCCGCACGGCGGCTTATTACTCGCTGACCGTGTTGCTGGTGTTCTTCGTGCTGCTGCGCCGGGTGGTGCATTCGCCGTTTGGGGCCACCCTCAAGGCGATTCGCGACAACCGGCTGCGCGCCATGGCCATCGGCATTCCGGTGAACGCCAAACTGGCGATGGTCTACACGCTGGCCGCTGCCGTGGCGGGTGCTGCCGGCGCGTTGATGACGCAGACCACCGGCTTTGCGTCGCTCGATTTGTTCGAGTTTCACCGCTCGGCCGATGTGTTGCTGATTCTGGTGATTGGCGGCACTGGCTGGCTGTATGGCGGCGTGGTGGGCGCGATTGTGTTCAAGCTGATGCAGGATTTTCTGTCGTCCATCACACCGCAATACTGGACGTTCTGGATTGGCCTGTTTCTGGTGGTACTGGTGCTGGTGGGCCGTGAGCGGCTGATTCGCCCCTGGACCTGGCTTTCACGTGGAGGCAAGGCATGAGCACGCAACCCGTCATCGAAAAAAACACCGACACCGTGCTGTCAGCGCAAGGCTTGGTGATGCGTTTTGGCGGTATCACGGCCACCAACAACGTGACGCTCAACCTCAAGAAAGGCGCGCGCCATGCCTTGATCGGCCCCAACGGCGCGGGCAAGACCACGCTCATCAATTTGCTAACCGGTGTCTTGCAGCCCACCGAAGGCCGCATCATTTTGGAAGGTCACGACATCACCCGCCTGGCGCCCAACCAGCGGGTGCAGCGCGGCATGGTGCGCACCTTCCAGATCAACCAGTTGTTCGATACCTTGAGCCCGCTGCAAACGCTGGCGCTGACGGTGTCGCAGCACCTGGGCCTGGGCACGAAGTGGTGGCAACCGCTGGGCCGCAACCCGCAAGTTGCCGAGCGCTGCGCGCAACTGCTGGAACAGTTTCACCTGACGGAAGTCATGAACCAGCCGACCCAGTTGATGGCTTATGGCAAGCGCAGCCTGCTGGAAATCGCCGTCGCCCTGGCCTGCGAGCCGCGCGTGCTGCTGCTCGATGAACCCGTGGCGGGCGTGCCGGCTGGCGAGCGCGAGGAACTGCTGCAAACCGTGGCCGCGCTGCCGGCCGATGTATCGGTGCTGTTGATTGAGCACGACATGGACCTGGTCTTCAGCTTTGCAAACTTCATGACGGTGCTGGTCAACGGCACCTTGCTGACCGAGGGAACGCCCGAGCACATCGCCAACGACCCACAGGTGAAGGCGGTTTATCTCGGGCATGGCGAGGAGATGCGCGATACCGGGACGCCCCAAGGCGCGAAAGCCCCCTCGGGGGGCAGCGCAGCACACGAAGTGGCGAGCGTGGGGGGCAAAGTTAATGGCTGATTTACTGAATGTCGAAAACCTTCGCGCCGGTTATGGCGAAGCCGTGGTGATCCAGGGCGTCTCGCTCAGCCTCGGCGAAGGCCAGACGCTGGCGCTGCTGGGGCGCAACGGCACCGGCAAGACCACGCTGATCAACACACTGGCGGGCGCCACGCGCCAGCACGGCGGCAGCATCATCCTGGGCGGCGTGGCCCTGCACAAGCTGCCGTCGTTCCAGCGCGCTGGCGCGGGCATTGGCTGGGTGCCGCAGGAACGCAACATCTTCAAGTCGCTCACCGTGCATGAAAACCTGACAGCCGTCGCCCGGCCCGGCAAATGGAAACCCGACGGCGTGTACAAGATGTTTCCGCGTCTGGCCGAGCGCAAGACCAACCTGGGCACGCAGCTGTCGGGCGGCGAGCAGCAAATGCTGGCCGTCGGCCGCGCACTGGTGCTGAACCCGAAACTGCTGCTATTGGACGAGCCCCTCGAAGGACTGGCGCCGATCATCGTCGAGGAGCTGCTGCGCGCCATTGCCCGCATCACCCGCGACGAAGGCCTGAGCGCCATCATCGTCGAGCAGCATCCGCAGGCCATTTTGGCCATCAGCCACCGCGCTGTGGTGCTTGACCATGGCACGGTGGTGCACAGCGGCGATGCGCAGGAACTGCGCGAGCAGCCCGAGTTGCTGAACCAGCTACTGGGCGTGGCACGGGCACACTGAGCAATCGCTTTCACCTTTTCATCCAGCAACGCCTCGTAAATCCGGCCTGCCTGACTCACGCATGAGCCGCACTGAAAGAAAGGTCAAACACCATGTTCCCCAAAAATACCTGGTACGTCGCCTGCACCCCACAGGACATCGACGACAAACCACTGGGCCGCATGATTTGCGGCGAACGCATCGTTTTTTACCGCGCTGAAGCAGGCCGCGTGGCGGCGCTGGAAGACTTCTGCCCGCACCGTGGCGCGCTGCTGTCACTGGGTTTCGTGCGCGAAGGCCGTCTGGTCTGCGGCTACCATGGCCTGGAAATGGGTTGCGAAGGCAAGACCATCGCCATACCCGGCCAGCGCGTGCGCGGCTTTCCGGCCATCTGCAGTTATCCGGTCGAGGACCGTTACGGCTTCATCTGGGTCTGGACCGGCGAGGCCGGGCTGGCCGACCCGGCCAAAATTCCGCACCAGGCCTGGTTCGACAATCCGGAATGGGCCTACGGCGGCGGTATGTACCACGTCAAGTGCGACTACCGGCTGATGATCGACAACCTGATCGAAGGCATTCCCGACCACAAGGACATGTACCTCACGCCTGAAGAACAAGCGGCCAACGACCAGTTCACGCCGTGCTGTTCGCGCTCCAAGTCGGCGCGGCTGGTGCTTGACCTGTGAGGGCGAACAGGTCAGTCGTTGCTATTTAAATAATAGCTGCTTGCGCATACACTGATTGCGCTACAGGCTGGTTTGATGCTTTTTTAATATTTGAGTGGCATTTAGGATGCCTGGTTTACGCCCGGTGCCTGTCGCGCCAGAAACGGGCAGCCTGCGGTGACTCTGATAGCCTCGGCAGCCCATGACTGCACGGACTGGGCCGTGCAGCATGCTCTCCTGAAAGCAGACGATGGAATTGAATCTGGAAATTGTCACCACGCCCTTGCGACAGGCCGCCACGGTGGTCATGCTGCGCGATGCACCCACGGGGCTGGAGGTGTTTTTGATGAAGCGCCACGCCTTGTCTGACGTGCTGGGTGGCGCGTATGTGTTTCCGGGCGGCAAGGTCGATGCACTGGATGCCGAACTGGACATGGCCGCGCATCTGGACCAGCCACTGCAGGCACTGCATGCTGGCCTGAACGAATCCGACATCAGCGAACGCACGGCGGGCGGGCTGTATGTGGCCGCCCTGCGCGAAGCGTTTGAAGAGTCGGGCGTGTTGATGGCGCAGGACGCCGCCAACCAGGGCGTTGACTGTTCGCGGGCGGCTGCGCTGCTGCGCGAAGGGCATGGCTTCAACGCGGTGCTGGCGCAAATGGCGCTGCGCCTGCAGACCCGGAGTCTGGTGCCCTGGACGCGCTGGATCACGCCGACTTCGCCATCGGTCATGAGCAAGCGGTTTGACACGCGGTTTTTTGTGTCTGCCGTGCCTGCCGGGCAGGTGGCGGTTCACGACAACCACGAAACCACCGAAAGCATCTGGCTCAGTCCCCGAAAGGCGTTGCAGCAGTATTGGGCTGACCAGATCACGCTGGCGCCACCGCAAATCATGAGCCTGGCGCACCTGGCGCGCCACACCAGTGTGCAAAGCGTGATGGCAGAAGCCCGCAGCCGCCTGCCGCCCGTGATCCTGCCGGAGCCGTTTGATCTGGAAGAGGGACGGGTGATTTGTTACCCCGGCGATGTCCGCCACTCGGTACGCGCGCTGGCGATGCCCGGCCCCACACGGCTGTATTTCCACGCCCGCCACAAGCGGTTTGAGCCGGTCGATGGCTTTGAAAGCCTGTTTGATTGACGCTGCCGTGTTGCGGCGCAAAGGGATGAACAGGCGATGATTTCTGAACTTTCGGTTGAATTACCGCCAGAAGCCCAAGCGCTCCTGAACACCGCGACGCGCACTGAAACCCCTTGCGGCACGGACACGTTGGTCTGGCATGTTTGGGGCCAGGCGACGCGCCATCCGGCTTTGCCGCCGCTGGTGTTGCTGCACGGCGGAAGTGGGAGCTGGACGCACTGGCTGCGCAATATCACCGCGCTTGCCGATTCCGGGCGCTGGGTGCTGGTGCCCGATTTGCCAGGCTTTGGCGATTCTGCCGCGCCCTTGCACGGCACCGACGCCGATGCGCTACCCGGTCTTGTCGAGCAGGGGCTGCAATGCCTGGTGGGCGACGCAGCCTGCGATTTGGTCGGCTTTTCGTTTGGGGGCATGGTGGCCGGTTTTATCGCCGAGCAGTTTGCTGCGCGGGTGGTGCGCCTGGTGCTGGTCGGCGCGCCGGGGCTGGGCGTTGCGCCGCCAAAGGCCATTCGGCTCAACGCCTGGCGGCACCTGGCAGAACCCGCGCAGCGCGATGCCGTTCACCGCCGCAATTTGGCCGCGCTGATGCTGCTTCATTCGGAGTCGATCACTGAAGGGGCCGTGCGCCTGCATGAGGCGAACGTCTTGCGCGACCGCATGAAGGGCCGCAGCCTGTCGCGCACTGATGTACTGGCGCAGTCATTGGCGCGCGTGCAATGCCCGGTGTATGCCATTTATGGCCGGGAAGATGCACTGTATCGGGGGCTGGGGGAGCGTTTGGGGCCGGCGCTGCGGCGGGCACCGGGCTTCAAGTCCCTGACGTGGATAGAGGCGTCAGGGCACTGGGTTCAGTTTGAACAGGCGGCCGCGTTCAACGCCGCACTGCTGGCCGCACTGAAGGCAGATAGGTAAGCCGATGCCGGCTTATTTTTCGATGGCCAGCAACTCGACTTCAAACGTCAGCGTGGCATTCGGTGGCACGGCACTGCCTGCGCCGCGATCGCCATAGGCGGTGGCTGGCGGGCAGGTCAATGTGGCCTTGCCGCCAACCTTGATTTTTTGCATGCCTTCAGTCCAGCACGGCACCACGCGGTTCAGCGGGAACGAGGCAGGCTGGCCGCGCTTGATGGAGCTGTCAAATTCTTTGCCGTCGGCCAGCGTGCCCCGGTAATGCACTTTGACGGTGTCGGATGCCTTGGGTTGCGCACCCGTGCCATCGACCGTGTGGACGATTTTTACGCCAGATGGCAGCGTTTCAGGCGGAGCCACGGCGAAGGCGCTGGTGGAAAAAGCGGTGATGGCGAGCAGGGAGAGGATTGATTTCATGGTTTTCCTGTGAAGCATGGAGGGATAGATGCGTAGGGAGTTTAGTGCTGATGCCGCCGCTGGCCCTCACCCCAACCCTCTCCCGCAGGGAGAGGGGGAATTCAGGCACGCAGGCGGTTTGCAGTGCGCTTCAAGCGTAGTCAGCAACCGGAATGCAGCTGCACGACAAATTGCGGTCGCCATAGACGTTGTCTACGCGACCGACCGGCGGCCAGTACTTGACTGCTTTCAGGCTTTCCAGCGGGAAAGCGCCGGTTTCGCGTGAATACGGCCGCTCCCAGTCGGCGCCCAGCAGGCTGGCTGCGGTGTGCGGCGCGTGTTTCAGCGGGTTGTTGTCTTGCGGCCAGTCGCCGTTTTCAACCTGGCGAATTTCTTCGCGGATGGCGATCATGGCGTTAATGAAGCGGTCCAGTTCGGCCAGCGTTTCGCTTTCGGTGGGTTCGACCATCAGCGTGCCCGGCACCGGAAAGCTCAATGTCGGCGCATGAAAACCATAGTCCATCAGCCGCTTGGCCACGTCTTCGGCGGTGACGCCGCTGGTTTCCTTCAGCGGGCGCAAGTCCAGAATGCACTCGTGCGCGACATGGCCGTTTTCACTGGCATACAAGGTCGGGTAATGATCTTTCAGCCGTGCGCTAATGTAGTTGGCGCTCAGAATCGCCACTTCGGTGGCCTGCTTCAAGCCTTGCGGGCCCATCATGCGGCAGTACATCCAGCTGATCGGCAACACCGCCGCATTGCCCAGCGGGGCCGCAGAAATCGCGCCCACGCCATTGACGCGAATCCCCGCCGTGGCATGGCCGGGCAGGTAAGGCACCAGGTCGGCCACCACGCAGACCGGGCCGACGCCGGGACCGCCGCCGCCGTGCGGAATGCAGAAGGTTTTGTGCAAATTGAGGTGGCTCACGTCGCCGCCAAATTCGCCCGGTGCGGCGGTGCCGACCAGCGCATTCATGTTCGCGCCATCGACATAAACCCGGCCGCCGTGCGAATGCACCAGCTGGCACAGTTCCTTGACATGCGTCTCGAACACGCCGTGCGTGCTCGGGTAGGTGATCATCACGCAGGCGAGGTTTTCGCTGTGCTTTTCGCACTTGGCCTTCAGGTCGGCCATGTCGACATTGCCTTGTGCGTCGCAGGCGGTGACGACCACCGTCATGCCGGCCATTTGTGCGCTGGCCGGGTTGGTGCCGTGGGCTGATGAGGGAATGAGGCAGATGTTGCGGTGGCCCTGGCCGTTGGCTTCCAGATACGCCTTGATGACCAGCAAGCCGGCGTATTCGCCTTGCGAACCGGCGTTGGGTTGCAGGCTGATGCCGGCGTAACCGGTCGCCTCGCACAGCCAGTCGCGCAATTGCTGGTCGAGTTCGGCGTAGCCCAGCAACTGGTCGTGCGGTGCAAACGGGTGGATGTTGGCGAACTCGGGCCAGGTGATCGGAATCATCTCGCTGGTCGCGTTGAGCTTCATGGTGCAGCTGCCCAGTGGAATCATGCTGCGGTCGAGCGCCAAATCCTTGTCACTGAGTTTGCGGATGTAGCGCAGCATGCTGGTTTCGCTGTGGTGCGTGTTGAACACCGGATGCGTCAAAAAGTCGCTGGTGCGGCGCAGGCTGGCGGGAATCAGCAATTCAACGCCTTGCTCGAAGCTGCTGACCACCGGCACGGTCTGGCCCGGCTGCGCAAAGAACGACCAGAGCAATTCGATGTCGCTGCGGCGGGTGGTCTCGTCCAGCGACACGCCCAAGTGATTTCTTAAGCGAAATCTAAGGTTTGCGCCCGACTGGCGTGCACGCTCAGCTATCGAATTAGTAGCGTTGCCGGTTTTGACAGTGACCGAGTCAAAAGCGCCTTTATTCGTGATGTCAAAGCCCATCTGGCGCAGGCCCTGCACAAAAATGGCGGTGTAGGTGGCGACGCGTTCGGCAATGCGCTTCAAGCCCTGCGGGCCGTGGTAGACCGCATACATGCTGGCCATGACAGCCGGCAACACCTGCGCGGTGCAGATGTTGGAGGTGGCTTTTTCACGGCGAATGTGCTGTTCGCGGGTTTGCAGCGCCAGCCGGTAGGTCGGGTGGCCGTGCGTATCAACGCTGACACCGACCAGACGGCCCGGCAGCGAACGCTTGTATTCGTCGCGGCAGGCCAGGTAGGCGGCGTGCGGGCCGCCGTTGCCCATCGGCATGCCAAAGCGCTGGGTGCTGCCCAGCACGATGTCGGCGTTCCATTCGCCCGGCGGGCTCAAGAGCGTCAGCGCCAACAAGTCGGCGGCAACGCACAAGGCCGCGCTGTTGGCATGCGCTTGTCCGGCCAGTGGCCGCAGGTCGTGAATAGCGCCGCTGGTGGCGGGGTATTGCGCCAGCACGCCGAAATAGTCGCCCGTGGCCATCAGCTGCGGCAGCGTAGCGGATGCGGTGCTGACCTTGACTTCAATGCCCAGCGGCGCGGCGCGTGTGCGGATCACTTCAATCGTTTGCGGATGGCAGTCGCCCGCGACGATGAACACATTGCTTTTGCTTTTGACGCTGCGTTTGGCCAGCGTCATGGCTTCTGCGGCGGCAGTGGCTTCATCGAGCATCGACGCATTGGCAATCGGCATGCCGGTCAGGTCGCAGACCATGGTCTGGAAGTTGATCAGCGCTTCCATGCGGCCCTGCGAAATCTCGGCCTGGTACGGCGTGTAAGCGGTGTACCAGGCGGGGTTTTCGAGCACATTGCGCAGAATCACGCCCGGCGTGTAGGTGCCGTAATAGCCCTGGCCGATAAAGCTTTTGAACACCTTGTTCTTGGCCGCCATCGCCTTGAGCTGCTTGAGCGCAGCAGCTTCAGTGACGGGCGGCGGAATGGCCATCGGGCTGCTGCGGGCAATCGATGGCGGCACGATGCCGTCAATCAATTCCCGGAGCGAGCTGGCGCCGACGACGCTGAGCATGTGGGTTTCGTCCGCCGCGTCAATGCCGATGTGGCGGGCAATAAATTCGGCAGGGTTTTCGAGCGCGCCCAGCGGCGTGGCGGATGGCAGCATGTCAGTGTTCCGTGTCAGTCTTTGAAGAAAAATTTAAGCGGCAGAAAAAGCGGTGTAGCGGGTTTCGTCCATCAGCGCATCGAGTTGCGCTGGCTCGGACAGCTTGACCTTGAAGAACCAGCCCGCGCCCAGCGGGTCGGAGTTGGCCAGTGACGGGTCATCGCGCAGCGCTTCGTTCACTTCAACGACTTCGCCACTGACGGGCATGTACACATCGGCAGCGGCCTTGACCGACTCAACCACGCCGGCGGTGTCTTTTTGGGCAAAGGTGGCACCGACTTCCGGCAGCTCGACAAACACCACATCGCCCAGCGCATCTTGCGCATGCACGGTGATGCCGACGGTGGCCGTGTCGCCTTCAATCTTGAGCCATTCGTGGTCTTCGGTGTATTTGACGGTCATGCAGTTTCTCCGGTGGGGTGGTATGAAAAAAGGAAGTTAAAGGATAAATCAGCCACGGTAATAACGCGTGGGCACAAAAGGCGTAGCGGCCACTTTCATGGGCACGGGCTTGCCGCGCACCATGGCAAACAGTTCGGTGCCGACCAGCGCATAGTCGGGCTGCACATAGGCCAGCGCAATGGGCTGGTTCAGCGTGGGGCTGAGCAGGCCGCTGGTGACCTGGCCGACGACCTGGCCGTCCATGTTTTCCAGCGCGGCGGGTTCGCGCACCGGCACGCGCGTGCTGGCGATCAGCGCCACGCGCTTGCGGGTGAGGCTGGCCGGCTCAGCCAGCTGCGCCAGAATCTTGTCCGCGCCCGGAAAGCCGCCGGCCCGCGCGCCGCCGGTGCGGCGGACTTTTTGCATCGCCCAGTTCAGGCTGGCTTCGACCGGCGTGGTGGTGGTGTCGATGTCCTGGCCATACAGGCACAGACCGGCTTCGAGGCGCAGCGAGTTGCGCGCCCCCAAGCCCACCGGTTTGACTTCCGGCTGGGCCAGCAGGGCGCGCGCCAGCGTGTCGGCCTGCGCGGCAGGCACTGAAATCTCGAAACCGTCCTCGCCGGTGTAGCCGCTGCGGGTGATGAAGCAGTCGCAGCCCGCTACGCTGAACTGGCCGCCGGTCATGAACACCAGCTTTTCAACGCCCGGCGACAGGCGCTGCAGGGCCTGCACGGCCAGCGGGCCTTGCAGCGCCAGCAACGCCATCTCGGGCATCGGGATGACTTCGCAGCGGCTGCCGATTTTGTTCTGGATATGCGCGATGTCGCCCGCCTTGCACGCGCCATTGACGATGACGAAAAGATCGCCGCCGTTGGCGACATCGCGGTTGAAGAACATCAGGTCGTCAATGATGCCGCCTTCGTCATTGAGCAGCAGGCCGTAGCGTTGCTTGCCCGCAGGCAGGTCAATCACATCGACCGGCATCAAGGTTTCAAACGCGGCGGCGGCGTCTAGGCCGACGAGCCGCAACTGGCCCATGTGCGACACGTCGAACAGGCCGGCGCTGCTGCGGGTGTGCAGGTGTTCGGCCATCAGTCCGGCCGGGTATTGCACCGGCATGGAATAGCCGGCAAACGGCACCATGCGCGCACCGAGTTCTATGTGCAGGCTATTGAGCGGTGTTTTGTGCAAAGGGGCAGAAGATTCGTTGGACATGGCGTTCTCCGGGGGCAAATATGAATCCATGGCCAAAGCCACGGTCTGCCCCTGCTGTCCTGTTTACCTGAGAGATTCGCCTGGCGATGCAGGGTTGCTCCTTCGGTGGACCGCCTAGAAAACGGTCTCTCTCCAGTAGGGAACGCCTTGACTTGCGGCATGCGCTGGCAAAGGCGGTTGTCAGTCCTTTTGCCTGAGCGTTCAGTCCACCATTGAGGGTGGCACATGCGCCTTCGGCGGTTTTCAGTAAGGAAAACTCTCTCCTGACGCGCCAAGTGTAGCCGAGCAGTCTGAATTTTCTGCCACGTTCGGCGCTGGAATTTAACCGCCGCCAGTGCCTGAATACAGCGCTGCCGCCGTGGCGCGCACATGCTTGAGCAGCAGGTTTGCGCCCGGCGACAGCACCAGGTCGCGCCGCAAAATAATGCCAAAGCTGTCCATTTTGCAAGGCAGCGCAATCGGCAAAACCGCCAGTTCGCCCGATTGCACAAACGCCCGCGCCACTTCCAGTGGCATGACATGCAAAAAATCGGTTTGCAGCAGCAAGCTGGTAATGACCGAGATGGCCGTGGTCTCGACGACGTTGGAAGGCATGTCAATGTCTGCGGCGCTAAACATCATGTCAAACCGGTGGCGCAAGATGCTGCCGCGCGGCGACAGTATCCAGCTGACAGCGGCCAAATCCTGCAAGCCGAGGTCGGTGCGCTGGAGCAGCGGATGCCCGGCACGTGCCACGGCGCATTCGGTTTCTTCGGACAGGGCTTCATAGCGCAGGTTCATGGCCTCGTTTTGCACCAGAATGCGCGCAATCAAGAAATCCAGCTGGCCGCGCTGAAGCTGGTGCAGCAAGTCATGGCTGGTGCCCATTTCGACGCCGATGCACAGCCGGGGTGCTTCTGCCTTGGCGCGCGCGATGGCCTGCGGAACGAGTGTCATCGACGCCGTGATGATGACGCCAATATCCACCTGGCCTGACAAACCAGCCTGCAAGGTGGCAATCGAATCCTGGCCCTGCGACAGGCTGTCCAGCGCCAGGCGGACATGGCGAATCATCGTTTCGCCGTACAGCGTGGGCCGCACACCTCGGGGCAGGCGTTCAAAAAATGGCACGCCAAAAAGCTCCTCGATGTCTTTGAGCATTTTGGACGCCGCAGGCTGGCTCATGTTTGTCGCCGTGGCAGCCTGATGCAGGTTGCGTGCATCGTCCAGCGCAATCAGCAAAAACATCTGTCGGGTTTTGAGCCGGGTGCGCGTGCGCCGCGCTGCGTCAAGGATGTTCATGTCGGGTTTGCTGTAGCGATGGCAACGCATTTAATGCAGTTGCCAATTTTGTTGAGGGATACGAAAAATTGTATGGCTGGCGCAAATTTCTTCATTTGTTTTGCATGCCTCGGGCTTCTACCATGCGCTGGCATTCACTCCCCGATGGAAAGAGACAAGATGTCCAACACGCCAAAACGCACGCTACGGTCGGCCGCCTGGTTCGGATCGGCCGACAAAAACGGTTTTATGTACCGCAGCTGGATGAAGAACCAGGGCATTCCTGACCATGAATTTCAGGGCAAGCCCATCATCGGCATCTGCAACACCTGGTCTGAGCTGACACCGTGCAACGCCCACTTTCGCAAGCTTGCCGAACATGTCAAACGCGGCATTTCAGAGGCCGGCGGCTTTCCGGTCGAATTTCCGGTGTTTTCCAATGGCGAATCGAACCTGCGCCCCACCGCGATGCTGACGCGCAACCTGGCCAGCATGGATGTGGAGGAGTCGATTCGCGGCAATCCGATGGATGCGGTCGTGCTGCTGGTGGGCTGCGACAAGACCACGCCGGCGCTCTTGATGGGCGCGGCCAGCTGCGACATTCCGACCATCGTCGTCACCGGCGGCCCGATGCTCAACGGCAAGCACGAAGGCCGCGACATCGGTTCGGGCACCGTGGTGTGGCAGCTGCATGAAGCCGTCAAGGCCGGAAAAATCACCCTGAACCAGTTCATGTCGGCGGAAGCCGGCATGTCGCGCTCGGCGGGCACCTGCAACACCATGGGCACGGCGTCCACGATGGCCTGCATGGCCGAGGCGCTGGGCACGTCGTTGCCGCACAACGCCGCCATTCCAGCCGTCGATGCGCGCCGTTACGTGCTGGCGCATATGTCGGGCATGCGCATTGTGGACATGGTGTGGGAAGACCTGAAGCTGTCAAAAGTACTGACGCGCGAAGCTTTCGAAAACGCGATTCGCGTCAATGCGGCTATTGGCGGCTCGACCAATGCCGTGATTCACCTCAAAGCCATTGCCGGCCGCATCGGTGTGCCGCTGGAACTTGAAGACTGGACGAACATTGGCAAGGGCACGCCCACGATTGTTGATTTGCAGCCGTCCGGGCGTTTTTTGATGGAAGAGTTTTATTACGCCGGCGGCCTGCCGGGCGTGCTGCGCCGGATGGGCGAGGGCGGCTTGCTGCCGCACAAGGACGCGCTGACCGTGAATGGCAAGTCGATCTGGGACAACGTGCTGGACGCGCCGATTTACAACGACGAAGTGATCCGGCCACTGGACAAACCGCTGGTGGCGGACGGCAGCATGTGCATCTTGCGCGGCAACCTGGCACCACGCGGTGCGGTGCTGAAGCCGTCGGCGGCCACGCCCGCGCTGATGAAGCACCGTGGCAAGGCCGTGGTGTTCGAGGATTTTGACCATTACAAAGAACGCATCAACGACCCGGCGCTGGAAATCGATGCCGACTCGGTGATGGTGCTCAAGAACTGCGGCCCCAAGGGCTATCCGGGCATGGCCGAAGTCGGCAACATGGGCCTGCCGCCGAAATTACTGGCGCAGGGCATTACCGACATGGTGCGCATTTCGGACGCGCGCATGAGCGGCACTGCCTACGGCACGGTGGTGCTGCATGTCGCGCCTGAAGCGGCAGCCGGCGGGCCGCTGGCCATCGTGCAGGAGGGCGACTGGATTGCGCTGGACAGCCATGCCGGCACGCTGGAGCTGGAAGTGAGCGATGCCGATATGGCGCAGCGCCACGCCGACAGGCAAGCGCGGCAGACGCTGCAGGCCGGGCCGCCCAAGAGCGGTTACCAGCAGCTGTATATCGACCGCGTGCTGCAGGCCGATGAAGGCTGTGATTTTGATTTTCTGGTGGGGTGCCGGGGCGCTGAAGTGCCACGGCATTCGCATTAAAGCGGTATCGATTTAACGGGCCATCGCGGCATGCAGGCAAGCCAGCATTTTGCTACTGAATTAATAGCTGCCAGCGCCCATTCGGCGTGCACCACAGGCCTGTTTTATGCTGAAAATGCCGTTGACGGATGCCCGCGAGGGTTTTCCGCCTTCATGAATCGCCTGCGGTGCGGCATAAACATGCGAATACCGCCAGAGGCCGTGTCTGGCGCACTGGCAAATCACTGCGCCGTGCAGCGTTCGCCTTCCGGTGCGCTGTCTTTGCATGGCAGTCATCGCCATCCGGCATGTCAGCTTGAGCCCGTGCGGCTGCGGGCTGACTATTCGGGTTGAAAATAATCCATCCATCCATCCATTGCATCACCAAGGAGATTTTATGTCGAACCCATCCCTTTCAACGCCGCTACCCTGTCATGTCGTCATCACGGGCGGCGCCGGTTTTCTGGGCGTGCGTCTGGCGCGCAGCCTGCTGGCGCAGGGGCAGTTGTCGCTGGCCGGTAGCGCGCCTGTGCCGATTACGCGCATCACGCTGGTAGACCGCGCGCAGCCGCCCGACGATTTGACGGCTGACTCGCGCATCGCCGTCGTAATCGGTGACCTGGGCGAGCTTCTTGAGCAAAAAGAGACTGTGGCGCAAGCGGTGCCTGCGCAGGCAGCTATCATTTTTCATCTGGCAGCGGCGGTCAGCGGCGAATGCGAAGCTGATTTTGACTTGGGCATGCGCAGCAATTTCGCCGCCACGCTGGCTTTGCTGCAAGCCTGCCGCGCCCTGAAAACCCGGCCGATGGTGGTGTTTGCCAGTTCGCTGGCCGTGTTTGGCGATGCGCCCGGCCAGCCGCTGCCGCCCGCCATCGAGGACAACACGTTGCCCACGCCGCAAAGCAGCTACGGCATCCAGAAATTCATGGGCGAGCAACTGGTCGCCGACTTCACGCGCAAGGGCTTCATTCAGGGCCGCAACGTGCGCCTGATGACCGTCAGCGTGCGCCCGGGCCGGCCCAACGGCGCGGCGTCGAGCTTTCTGAGCGGCATGATTCGCGAGCCCTTGGCGGGCGTGCGGGCCGTCTGTCCGGTGGCGCCGCAAACGCCCATCGCCCTGTCGTCGCCCGCGCGCACCATTGATGGCTTGATTCGCGCCGCCGAGACCACCGATGCGCAGTGGGGCCCGCGCACTGCGCTGAACCTGCCGGCGCTGACGACGACACCGGCCGAGATGGCAGCGGCGCTGGAACGCGTGGCCGGGCCCGCCGCCACGGCGCTGATTGACTGGATCCCCGACGCAGCCATCGGCAACATCGTCAACACCTGGCCGGCGGGCATTCATTCGGTGCGGGCCAGCGCCCTGGGGCTGCTGGCTGAGGAAAGCTTTGAAGCCATTATTCGGGACTACATCAGGGAAACTCCGTATGCCGTCACCTTGCCGATCAGATAACAATCACCCGACACTGAAAGTTGTATGACAAATTCAATCCGGATTGAGTGATCTAACCCATCGTCAGTTCTTAACTTGCCACCCTGAGGAGACACCCCATGAAATTGAGCAAACTGGTAATTGGCCTTTCTTTGGCCGTTGGTTTTATGGCGTCGGCTGCGGCCCAGACCACGATGCGGATCAGCATCTCGATTGCGCAAAACTCGCACCAGGGCGTTGCCATCGACACGTTCGCCAAAGAGGTTGAAAAACGCACCGCTGGCCGTTACAAGATTCAGCCTTTTTATTCCGGCTCGCTTGGCGGCGAGCGCGAATCGATTGAGGCCGTCCAGCTGGGCACGCAGGCGCTGGCGTTCTCTTCGTCCGGCCCGGTGCCCAACTTTGTGCCAGAAACCAAAATTCTGGACATTCCTTTCCTGTTCCGTGACAAGGCCCATGCACGCGCCGTGCTGGACGGCCCTATCGGGCAGGAACTGCTGTCCAAGTTCGACTCCAAAGGCTTCAAGGCGCTGGCCTGGGGCGAGAACGGCATGCGCCACATGACCAACAGCAAGCGTTCCATCAACGGCCCTGAAGACGTCAAGGGCCTGAAGATGCGCACCATGGAAAACCCGGTACACGTAGCCGCCTACAAAGGCCTGGGCATCGTGACCACGCCGATGGCATTCCCGGAAGTGTTTACCGCGCTGCAGCAGGGCACCGTGGACGGGCAGGAAAACCCCTTGTCGGTCATCATGGCTTCGAAGTTTGACCAGGTGCAAAAGTACCTGACGCTGACCGGCCACGTGTATTCACCCGGCATTTTCCTGATGAACAAGGAAGCCTTCGACAAGCTCAGCGCGGCGGACAAGCAGGCCTTTCTTGATGCCGCCAAGGAAGGCGTCAAAGCCAACCGCGCCCGCGTGGACGAGGATGACGCCAAAGGTGTGACCGAGTTGCGCAGCAAAGGCATGACCGTGGTCGAAAACGTGGACAAGTCCAAGTTCGTCGCCATGCTGGCGCCGGTGAATGCTGAGTTTGAAAAGCAGTTTGGCAAGGCGAACATCGAGCGCATCCGCAACTACAAGTAATCACCGCTTCACCCGTTGAACCGTAACGCCCAAAAAGCAAGAATTTTTGGGCGTTTTTTAACGTCTCTTTTCAGACCGAGAGCGCCATGAAAGACAATTTTTTAAGGCTGGAGCGCTGGACCAGCGGCTTTGCGCTTTACGCCGCTTGCGCCATGCTCGCCATCGCCGCGAGCCTGGGAGTATTTCAGATCATCACCCGCTTTGTGCTGGAAATTCCGGCGGAATGGACGGAAGTGCTGATTCGTTTCAGCCTGATCTGGATGGTATTTTTGGGCATTCCGATGGCCTTTCGCCAGGGCGCAATGGTCAGCGTGGATGTGCTGTACCGCTGGAGTCCGCCGCGCATCAAGCGCGTGCTGGATTTTGTTGTTTGTTTTGCCGCCTTGGCGTTGGTTGCCGTCATCGTCTGGTGGGGCTGGGACTATGCCAACCGTGGCAAGGTGCAAACCATGAGCGGACTGGAGAGCGTGAGCATGTTCTGGGCCTATCTGGCCATGCCTGTGGGCGGCGTGCTGAGCATGATCGGCATTGTTGCCAACCTGCTGGATCCCCAGCGCCTTGAACTGGAGACTGCGCAATGACCGCCGTGATGTTAACCACCATGGTGCTGTGCTTTGCACTCACCGTATCCGTCGCGGTATCGATCGGGCTGGCCTCTATCGTGGGGATTCAGGTCGCCGATGCGCACATGCTGATCTCCGTCAAGGAGATGTTCAATTCGATCAACAAGTTTCCGCTGGCTGCCATTCCTTTCTTTATTCTGGCCGGCAACATCATGGAGTCAGGCGGCATTTCGCGCCGTCTGGTCGAGTTTGCCAAGAGCCTGGTCGGCGGCGTGCAGGGCGGCTTGCCCATGACGTGCGTGCTGACTTGCATGATTTTTGCGGCGGTGTCAGGCTCGTCGGTGGCGACCACCTTTGCCATTGGCACGATCCTGATTCCGGCGCTCGTCAAGGTCGGCTATCCGACCACCTGGGCGGCTTCGCTGCAGGCCACCAGCGCCGAGCTGGGCGTGATCATCCCGCCTTCAATCCCGATGATTCTTTACGGCGTGAGCGCTGAAGTGTCGGTGGGCGAGTTGTTCATTGCCGGCATTGGCCCAGGCATCTTGATTGGCCTGGGGCTGATGCTTTTTGTCTGGGTGTACTGCCGCATCAAGGGCTGGGGCAAGAACGACGGTGAAGGCCGGCAGTCGGTGGGCAAGGCCACCATGAAGGCGAGCTGGGCGCTGTTGATGCCGGTGATTATTCTGGGCGGCATTTACGGCGGTGTGTTTACGCCTACCGAAGCCTCAGCAGTTGCGGTTTTTTATTCGCTGATTGTGGGCCTGCTGATTTACCGCGAAATCAAACTGCCCGACCTGCTGGTTATTTTGCGCAAGTCGGTGCTGTCGTCCGCGGTGATCATGTTCATCATTGCCAACGCTGGCCTGTTTGCTTTTTTGATCACGCGTGCCGGTGTGCCGGACGCCATTGGCCATTGGCTGCAGGATGTGCTGAAGTCACCGACCTACTTTTTGCTGGGCGTGAATGCGGCTCTGTTCTTTATTGGCATGTTCATTGAAACCAGCGCCGCCATCATCGTGCTGGCACCGATTTTGGCGCCGGTGGCGATGCACTTTGGCATTGACCCGGTGCATTTCGGCATGATCATGGTGGTGAACCTGGCGATGGGCATGATCACGCCGCCGTTTGGCGTGAACCTGTTTGCCGCGTGTACCGTGGCGCGCATTTCGCTGGACCGGATGGTCAAGGACTTGATTCCCTTTGTGCTGGTCATTTTGGTGTGCCTGATGATCATTACCTATGTGCCGGTGGTGTCGCTGGGCCTGCGCGACCTGGTTTACGCCAAATAGCCCCACCATGACGCTGCAGTTCAAGCCCATCACGCCCGGCGCTTACCTTTCGGATCAGGTGGCCGGCGTGCTGGCCGCCGAAATCCGCGCCGGGCGTCTGGGCGTGGGCCACAAACTGCCGACGGAAGCGGCGCTGGTGGCGCAGTTTCTGGTCAGCCGCACCGTGGTGCGGGAAGCCGTGTCACGCCTGAAGTCGCTGGGGCTGGTCGATTCCCGGCAGGGCAGCGGCGTGTATGTGAAGGAAGTCGGCTTTTCGCCGCTCAACTTTGATGCGCGTTCGGCGGTTTCAAAGCAGGCGGTGATCCAGATGGTGGAAGTGCGCCGCGCGCTGGAGGCAGAAGTCGCCGAACTGGCCGCCAAGCGCCGCAACCAGGCTGACATCAAGCGTATCCGCCAGTCAATCACGCTGCTTGACAAAGCGGTGCAGAGCGGTGGCGATGGCGTGGACGAAGATGTCCAGTACCACCGCGCCATTGCGGACGCGGCGCGCAACCCGTTTCTGATTGGCACGCTGCAATACCTGGGCCAGTTCCTGCGTGGCGCGACCCAGGTGACGCGCGCCAATGAAGCGCGCAGGGCAGACTTTGCGCGGCAGGTGCGCGACGAGCATGAAATGATTGTGCAGGCCATCGAAGCGGGTGACCCGGTGGCGGCCCGCAAGGCCGCCGCGCAGCACATGGACAACGCCATCCAGCGTATTGAGCAGGCCGACCCGGCTTTCTGGGAGCAAGCGGGCGTTCAGTTGGCGCGCCCGCTGGTGTCTGCATTGCCGATGAAAAACTGAATCGCATGCCCGCTGCCGCCTGTACGCCACAGGCTGCAACGGATTATTCTGTGCCGAAAATTCAACAAAAATTTGTATGACAACCTTGCCAAAAAAGTGCCTCAAGCCTTCCGGTTTATTCAGAGTCTCAAGACTTTTCCGTCAGGCATGTCCTAAATTCAACCGCAAAGAAGGAGTCAAACAATGACATCAACCGTTGGCGTAATCGGCCTGGGCGCCATGGGCAGTGGCATGGCGCGTTCACTGCGTCGCCATAGCTGCCATGTGCATGTTTTTGATGTGCGGCCCGATGTCGCACAGGCTTTTGCCGAAGAGGGCGGCGTGGCCTGCGCATCTCCCGCCGAATTGGCCGGGCAGTGCGACATCATCGTGTCGGTGGTGGTGAATGCCGCACAGACCGAAAGCGTGCTGTTTGGCGAAGGCGGCTGCGCCAGCGCGATGAAGCGGGGCAGCGTGTTTGTGATGTGCTCCACCGTAGACCCCAACTGGTCGATTGCCTTGCAGGCGCGACTGGAGGCGCTGGGCATTCTTTACCTGGATGCGCCGATTTCCGGCGGTGCCGCCAAGGCCGCCAGCGGCGAGATGACGATGATGACATCGGGCACGCCCGAGGCCTATGCGGCGGTCGGCGCGCTGCTCGATGCAATGGCCGGCAAGGTGTACCGCCTGGGCGATGCGGCTGGCGCGGGCAGCAAGGTCAAGATCATCAACCAGTTGCTGGCGGGCGTCCACATCGCAGCAGCCGCAGAAGCGATGGCGCTGGGGCTGCGCGAAGGGGTCGATCCGGCTGCGCTGTATGAGGTGATTACCCACAGCGCAGGCAACAGCTGGATGTTTGAAAACCGCATGGCGCATGTGCTGGCCGCCGACTACACGCCGCTGTCGGCGGTGGATATTTTTGTCAAAGACCTGGGCCTGGTGCTCGACATGGCGCGTGCCAGCAAGTTTCCGCTGCCGCTGTCCAGCACCGCGCACCAGATGTTCATGCAGGCATCCACCGCAGGCTTTGCGCGCGAAGACGACAGCGCCGTCATCAAGATTTTTCCCGGCATTGAGTTGCCCAAAAAGCCATGAACAACATCAACAACTCCGCGCCGCCCGAGTCCCGGACAGAGCGCCTTGTAGCAAGCGTGGGGGCCGAGCGCCGCGCAGGGCCGCCCCAAGCAAGCTCAGCCCCCTCGGGGGGCAGCGCAGCACACGAAGTGGCAAGCGTGGGGGCCACTCTCTTGCTCGGCTGCATTGCCGACGACTTCACCGGTGCCACGGATCTGGCCAACAACCTGGTGCGCGCTGGCATGCGTGTGGTGCAGGCCATCGGCGTGCCTGATCAGCCGCTGGATACGCCAGCCGATGCGGTTGTGGTCGCCCTCAAATCCCGCACCTTGCCCGTCGATGAAGCCATCGCGCAGTCGCTGGACGCGCTGCGCTGGCTGCAGGCCCAAGGCGCGCAGCAGATTTACTTCAAGTATTGCTCCACCTTTGACAGCACGGCGCAGGGCAATATCGGCCCGGTGATCGAGGCCTTGATGGCCGCGCTTGGAAGCGATTTCACGATTGCCACTCCGGCATTCCCCGACAACCAGCGCACCGTGTTCAAGGGTCATTTGTTTGTCGGCGATGTGCTGCTCAATGAAAGCGGCATGCAAAACCATCCGCTCACGCCTATGACCGACGCCAATCTGGTGCGCGTGTTGCAGGCGCAGTGCCACCAAAAAGTGGGGCTGATCGACTACAAAACCGTAGCCCAAGGTGAGGCGGTGATTCGTGCGCGCATCGAGCAACTCCGTGCCGACGGCGTCGGCATTGCCGTGGTCGATGCCATATCCAACGACGACCTGCTGCGCCTCGGCCCTGCGCTGAACGGCATGCCGCTGGTCACCGCCGGATCGGGCGTGGCAATTGGCTTGCCGGCCAACTTCGGCATTGCGCCTTCCAGCACTGCCAGTGTGCTGCCCGCCGCCATCGGCCTGCAGGCAGTGGTGTCTGGCAGTTGTTCGCTGGCCACCAACCGGCAGGTGAAAGCCTTTATTCAGACCGGACGCCCGGCGCTGGCGCTGGAGCCGCTGCACATCGCGGCCGCCCAAGCTGCGGGCAAGGACATCGTGGCTGAAAGCCTGGCCTGGGCCGTGCCGTTGCTGGCGGATGGCCCGGTGTTGATCTATTCGTCAGCCGACGCAAATTCAGTCCGCTCGGTGCAAGACCAGCTGGGCGTGGAGGCTGCCGGCGCGCTGGTCGAGCAAACCCTGGCCGCGATTGCGCGCGGCTTGGTGGTGCACGGCGTACGCCAGCTGGTGGTGGCCGGCGGCGAAACCTCGGGTGCTTGCGTCAACGCCTTGGGCATCACGCAGATGAAAATCGGGCCGCAAATTGACCCCGGCGTGCCTTGGTGTCATGCGCACAGTGACGCGGCGGGCAGAGAAGGCCTGCATTTGACGCTGAAATCCGGCAACTTTGGCACCGACGACTTCTTCACCAAAGCTTTCAAGAGGTTGGCATGACCGAGACAGAAGCCCGAGAAGAAATCTGCCGCGTGGGCCGAAGCCTGTTCGAGCGCGGCTATGTGCATGCCACTGCAGGCAACATCAGCGTGCGGCTTGATGACGCCGAAGGCGGCGGTTTCCTGATCACGCCCACCGATGCCTGTCTGGGTTTTTTGGAACCGGCCCGGCTTGCCCGGCTGGATGCGCAGGCGCAGCAGACCAGTGGCGACCGTGCTAGTAAAACAATAGCGCTTCACGCCCGTATCTACAGCGCATCAAGCCAATTTGGCATGAAAACCAGGTGTGTGATCCACACCCACAGCACCCACTGCGTTGCACTAAGCCTGCAGGCGTGCGGGCCAGCCCCGCGCGAACTGCTGCCCGCCCTGACCCCTTACTTTGTCATGAAAGTCGGCCATGTGCCGCTAATTCCCTACCACCGCCCCGGAGACCCCGAAGCGGCTGAGCAGGTGGCGCAGGCAATTGGCCGCTACGGCGAAGCTGGCACGCCCATCCGCGCCGTGATGCTGGAGCGACTCGGGCCGAACGTCTGGCACGACTCGCCCGCCGCCGCCATGGCTACTTTAGAGGAGCTTGAAGAAACCGCCCGGTTGATGCACTTGTGCGGGGCAGCTCCCGCGCCGCTGACCGAATCCCAAATAGACGAACTGCGCCAGACCTTTGGCGCGCACTGGTAACTCACCATGCCTCAATTTGCAGCCAATTTGTCCATGCTCTACCCCGAGCTTGATTTTCTGGACCGTTTTGAAGCCGCCGCCCAAGATGGCTTCAAGGCGGTCGAGTATTTGTTTCCGTATGCGTTTGAAAGCCGCGAAATCGCCGCCCGCCTGAAGGCGCATGGCTTGCAGCAGGTCTTGTTCAATGCGCCGCCCGGCAATTGGGACGGCGGCGAACGCGGCCTGGCCTGCCTGCCGGGGCGGGAGGCCGAGTTTCGACAAGGCATGGCGCAGGCGCTTGACTATGCTGCCGTGCTGGACTGCCCGCGTATTCATGTGATGGCGGGGCTTTTGCCGCTAGGGGCAGAGCGCAGCGGCTTGTTGTATTCCACCTACGTCAGCCAATTGCGTTGGGCAGCCACCGAGGCGGCGCGCCAAAGCGTCGAAGTGCTGATCGAGCCGATCAACCAGCGCGACATTCCCGGCTTTTTCCTGAACCGTCAAGACCACGCGCACCAGGTAATTGCCGACGCAGGCGCATCCAACCTCAAGGTGCAGATGGACTTGTACCACTGCCAGATTGTGGAAGGCGACCTGGCGATGAAGCTGCGCCAGTACCTGCCCACCGGAAATGTGAGCCACATCCAGATTGCAGGCGTGCCCGACCGGCATGAGCCTGATGGGGGTGAGCTGAACTATCCCTATCTGTTTTCAGTGCTCGACGAACTGGGCTACACCGGCTGGGTTGGTTGCGAATACCGGCCCAAGGCCGGCATGCAAGCCGGTGGAACCAGCGCTGGCCTGGGTTGGCTCAAGCGCTGGCTTTGAGGGCAGCTTTGGGGTTGGGGCTTTAACGGCAAGCGGCGTTACATGCCGCTGTAGTTCGGCCCGCCGCCGCCCTCAGGCGTGACCCAGACGATGTTTTGCGTCGGGTCCTTGATATCGCAGGTTTTGCAATGCACGCAGTTTTGCGCGTTGATTTGCAGCCGGTCGGAGTTGTCCGGGTTCTTGACGTACTCATAGACACCGGCCGGGCAGTAGCGGCTTTCGGGGCCCGCATACAGCGCCAGGTTGACATTGACCGGCACGCTGGCGTCTTTCAAGGTCAGGTGGGGCGGCTGGTTTTCTTCGTGGTTGGTGTTGCTGATAAACACCGAAGTCAAGCGGTCAAAGGTCAGCTTGTTGTCCGGCTTGGGGTAGACGATGGGCGTGCATTGCGCTGCGGGTTTGAGCATTGCGTAGTCAGGCTTGTCGCGGTGAATCGTCCACGGTGGGCTCTTGACGCCGATGCGCGGCAGCAACCAGTGTTCAACGCCGGTCATCAACGCGCCTACGTACAGCCCTTTTTTGAACCACGCCTTGAAGTTGCGCGCTTGGTTCAGCTCGTCTGCCAGCCAGCTTTTTTCATACGCGGCGGGGTAGGCTGCCAGTTCATCGTGCTGGCGTCCGGCTGTCACGGCTTCGTAGGCAGCTTCAGCAGACAGCATGCCGGTTTTGATGGCGGCATGGCTGCCCTTGATGCGGCTGGCGTTCAGATAACCGGCTTCACAGCCAATCAGCGCGCCACCCGGAAACACCGTTTTGGGCAGGCTCAATGCACCGCCTGCGGTAATCGCCCGCGCGCCATAGCCGATGCGCTTGCCGCCTTCAAGGAACTTGCGAATCGACGGATGGGTTTTCCAGCGCTGCATTTCCTCAAACGGGCTGAGGTACGGGTTGCTGTAGTCCAGTCCCGTGACCAGGCCCAGCGTGACCAGATTGCCTTCAAGGTGGTACAAAAATCCACCGCCATACGTCTGGCTGTCCATCGGCCAGCCGGCGGTGTGAATCACCAAACCGGGTTGGTGTTTGGCCGGGTCGATCTCCCACAACTCTTTCACGCCCAGTGCATACGCCTGCGGATCCTTGCCTTCGTCGAGCTTGAATTTGGCGATGAGCTGGCGGCCCAGGCTGCCGCGTGCGCCCTCGGCAAAGATGGTGTATTTGCCATGCAACTCCATGCCCAGCTGGAAGTGGCCCGAGGGCTGGCCGTCTTTGCCGATGCCCAGATTGCCGGTAGCTACGCCCTTGACCGATCCGTCGTCGTTGTACAGCACTTCGGCAGCGGCAAAGCCGGGGAAGATTTCCACGCCCAGCGCTTCGGCCTGCTCTGCCAGCCAGCGCGTGACATTGCCCAGGCTGATGACGTAGTTGCCGTCGTTGTGAAAGCAGTCAGGCACGAAAAAGTCGGGGGTTTTGGTGGCGCCGGTTTCACTCAGGAACAGCACTTCGTCGGCGGTAACGGGCTGGTTGAGCGGTGCGCCCAGCGCCTTCCAGTCAGGAATCAGCTCGGTCAGCGCCTTGGGGTCCATGACCGCGCCCGACAAAATGTGTGCGCCCGGCTCGGAGCCTTTTTCCAGCACGACCACGGAAAGTTCGGTGCCTTTTTCAGCGGCGAGCTGCTTCAGGCGAATGGCAGCTGACAGCCCGCCGGGGCCACCGCCCACGACGACCACGTCGTATTCCATCGCTTCTCGGGGGCCGTACTGGGCAAGGATTTCTTGAGATGTCATCGGGGGGCACTCGCTGATAATGAATTTCGGGAAGGGGTGTCACTCTCACGGCAATTTTATGTCGTGAATGCAGGGGCCGAACGGTCGTTCGATTTTGGGCAGTTTGAATCGGGAGAAGTCTCTAATGGCGTTACCTGGGAATTTTTTGGGACGTGCATGCTGAGCGGCATTTTGGCCGGCCTGGCCGCTGGTGCGCTCTGGGGGCTGGTATTTGTGGCGCCGCGCATGATTCCGATGGGGGCGGGCGGCTATGCTTCAGTCGACCTGGCAGCGGGGCGGTTTGCGGTTTACGGGCTGGTTTCGGCGGCGGTCATGCTGCTCGGGCTGGGTCGGCGTCGCTGGCCCACGGGCCGTCAGGCGGTGGCGGCGCTGGGCATGAGTCTGCTGGGTTTTAGCGGTTACTACCTGCTGCTGGTGCTGGCCATACGCGATGCGGGCACTGAAATGCCTTCTCTCATCATCGGCACGATTCCGCTGTGGATCATGCTGCTGGGAAAACCCACCAACCTGCGCTGGGCGGCGCTGCTGCCGGGCCTGGCGCTGACGCTGGCGGGGCTGCTGATGATGATGGGCGCAACCCATGACGCTGGCACAGGCGCTGGCCAGCATTTCTGGCGCGGCATCGGTTTTGCGCTGATGGCGCTGGTCAGTTGGACGGTGTTTGCCATCTTAAATTCGGCCTGGCTCAAGCGGCATCCGGACATCCGTGCCACCGACTGGACCAACTGGCTGGGCGTGGCCACTGGCCTGGGCGCGTTGCTGATGTGGCTGGCCTCTGGCTCGGGTGTGCAAGTGCTGGCGGCGCGCGACGACGCATCGCGTTTTGCACTGCTGTGCTTGGTGGCCGGTTTGGGTTCGGCCTGGCTGGCGACTATTTTGTGGAGCCTGGCCAGCCAGCGGCTCAGTGCCAGCCTGTGCGGGCAGCTCATCGTGAGCGAAACCCTGTTTGCCTTGCTGTATTCTTTTGCTTGGGATGGCCACTGGCCAACGTCGGTCCAGCTTTACGCCTGTGTGCTGTTCATGCTGGGAATACTTGCTTCCATCAGGGCGCATCGCTGAGCCTTGAAAAAATGATTGAATCATGAAAATTGAAATTCCCGAGCATAAAAAACTGGTGCACGAAATGTCTATCGCTATCCGCTGGGGCGACATGGATGCGATGGGCCACCTGAACAACGGCACTTACTTTCGTTACATGGAAACCATCCGCATCGACTGGATGTACGCCATTGGCTGCAAGCCCCATCCGCAGGGCGAAGGCCCGGTCATCGTCAACGCCTTTTGCAACTTCTACAAGCAGCTTGAATACCCCGGCGATGTGCTGGTCCGGATGTATGTCAGCGACCCCGGCCGCACCACGTTTGAAAGCTGGGCCACTATGGCGCGCGCCGACCAGCCGGACGTGATTTGCGCCGCTGGCGGTGCCACCACCATCTGGGTTGACTTTCCGGCGCAAAAGGCCAAAGCGCTGCCCGACTGGCTACGGCAACTGGTTAGCTGAACGCAGGCCGGGGGAAGTTGCGGGATTTCCAGATACCCGTTACCGCAGCCATTGCGGTTGACTTTTGGCTGGCCAGTAGCTTGTCCATACAGCAACTGCCATCAGTCAGTTTTCAATCGGTTTGCGGTGCTGTCCTACTGGGTAAAACTGCGCACGCCTGCCCGGCAAATTGCATAAAGCCGTATTCTGCAATGCTGTCGTCAACCAGGTATGCCAACCCATGTTTTTTATCGGAATCGGAACCGCTACTCCCGCTGCACGCTACACCAAGGCTGAATGCCTGGCGGCGTTCCAGAGTTCTGCATGGTATGGGCGACTCGATGCGCGCGCGCACCTGGTGGCACGCACCGTATTGCAGCGCAATAACGGCATAGAGGCGCGTCGCCTTGCGGTTGATTCACTGGCCGAGGTGTTCTGCATCGATCCCGACACGCTGTCCAGGCGGTTTCTTGCCAACGCGCCCGTGCTTGCCGCCCAGGCAGGTGAGCGCGCCCTGGCCCAATCCGGGCTGGCGGCGCGGCAGATTGACGCCGTGGTCGTCAGCACCTGCACCGGTTATGTTTGCCCCGGCTTGTCGGGTTATGTGGTCGAGCGGCTAGGTTTGCGCCCCGATGTGCAGGCTTTTGATCTGGTCGGGCAAGGTTGCGCCGCTGCGCTGCCCAATTTGCAGCTCGGCTCGGCCTTGCTGAAATCGGGCAACTACGCGCATGTGCTTTCTATTTGCGTTGAAGTCAGCAGCGCCGCCATGTACCTTGACAACGACCCGGGCGTGTTGATCAGCGCCTGCCTTTTTGGCGACGGTGCGGGCGCAGCGGTGTTGTCGCGCACGCCCGGCAGTTCAGGCCGGCGCATGGAGTGGAAAGACAGCACCTCGCTGATTGAGCCGGCGCAGCGTGACGCCTTGAAGTTCGAGCAGCGCGCCGGCATGCTGCGTAATATTTTGACGCGGGAAGTGCCGGCACTGGCGGCCAACTATGCAGAGCAAGTGCTCAATACCGTGCTGCAACGCGCGGGCCTGGGCTGCTCCGACATCAGCGCCTGGATCATGCATGCCGGCGGGCGCGACGTGCTGCTGGCGCTGGAGCGACGTTTGAACTTGCAGCCCGACGACTTGCGCTACAGCGCCGCCATGCTTCGCGAATACGGCAATTTGTCGAGTGCCTTTGTTTATTTCGTGCTGCAGGCCGCGCTGGAAGATGACGCGCCGGGCGGCTGGTGGTGGCTTTCATCGTTTGGTGCAGGCTTTAGTTGCCACGGCGCTTTGCTGGAAGTGTCGCCATGACCGCTTTATTCAAACCAGGGTTGCTCGCATGATGGAGCGCATCGTTACCGACGAAACGCTCGATGGTCTGGCCGAAGATGATCCGGCGGCGATGCGTTCGCGCCGCGACCTGCAGCGCATTCACCGGGTGATGGGAACGCGCAGCATCCTGGTCAAAGCCTTGCGCGGCCTGAGTGCTTCGCGCCCGCAGGGTGTGCCGCTGCGCGTGCTGGAACTGGGCGCAGGCGATGGCAGCCTGATGCTGGGCGTCGCCCAGGCGCTCAAGGGGGAGTGGCCAGCGGTCGAACTCACCTTGCTCGACCGTCAACGGCTGGTGACCCGCGAAACCCTCGCCCGCTACGCGAGTCTGGGCTGGGTGGCCAGGTCGGAGGTCGTGGATGTGTTTGACTGGGCCGCCAGCCCTTCAACCGCCGCAAACGGCCTGCTGCAGCCCGGCAAGTCAGGCCATTGCGACGTCATCGTGACGAATCTTTTTCTGCACCACTTTGAGGGGCCCGCGCTGGCGCAGTTGCTGGCGGCCATTGCCTCGCGCACCGGGCGCTTTTTTGCCTGCGAGCCGCACCGCGCCCGGCTGGCGCTGGCCGGCAGCCACCTGATCGGGGCGATAGGTGCCAATGCCGTGACGCGTGAAGACGCCGTGTTGAGCGTGCGTGCAGGCTTTCGTGACCAGGAGATCAGCACGCTGTGGCCGCCGCTTGAGGCCGGCTGGACACTGCAGGAATATTCGGCTGGCCTGTTCAGCCATTGCTTTAGGGCAGAAAAAAATGAAACTTTTAAGGGTAAGGGTACGAAGCAGTGATAGCTACAAATTTTGACGCCATTATTGTCGGCGCCGGGCCAGCGGGTTCCTCCGCTGCTATTTTGCTGGCGCGGGCGGGTTGGTTGGTCGCGCTGGTGGAAAAGCAGAGTTTTCCGCGCCGCAAAGTGTGTGGTGAATGCATTGCGGCCAGCAACTTGCCGCTGCTCGATGCGCTGGGCGTCGGTGCCGCTTTTGCGGCCAGTGCCGGGTCTGAACTGCGCCAGTTCGCCTTGATGCAGGGCGAACATAGCATCAAGGCTGCCCTGCCTGCGGCGGCGCATTACCGACACGCCTGGGGCAAAGCGCTGGGCCGCGAGACGCTGGACACCTTGCTGCTTGATCAAGCCCGCGCCACGGGTGTGGTGGTGCTGCAACCGTGGTCAGTGCAGGAAATTTCCGGCGTTGCAGGTGACCACCGCTGCGACATTCGCGCCGTCGGATCAGACGAGAAGCGCACTTTGCATGCCCCCATCCTGATCGCAGCAAATGGCTCTTGGGAAGCCTTGCCTTCGGCCCGCAGCGCCCGTCGCCTGGCGCGCAAACCGAGCGATTTGTTTGCCTTCAAGGCCAACTTTCAGGACACGGCCCTGGAAGAAGGCGTGTTGCCAGTGCTTTCGTTCAACGGCGGCTACGGCGGCATGGTGCTGGCCGACCAGGGCTTGGGCACGCTGGCCTTCTGCATTCGCGCCGACCAGCTGGAAATTTGCCGGCGTGAATCGCCCGGCCTGAGCGCGGGTGAAGCCGTCGAGGCGTACCTGAAGCGTGAATGCCACGGCGTGGCAGCGGCACTGGCTTCGGCGCAGCGCGTGGGCGCATGGATGGCTTCTGGCCCGATTGATCCGGGCATTCGCTTGAATAAAGACGACACGCTGTTTCGCATCGGCAATGCGGCCGGCGAAGCGCACCCGATCATTGGCGAAGGCATGAGCATGGCGATGCAGTCGGCCTGGCTGCTGTGTGCGCAACTGTTGCAATCGGCCCCGCCGCTGGGCCGTTTGTCAGACACCGGCTGGCAGCGCAGTGTTCAGCACCGTTACGCGGCTGAATGGCGGCGGCACTTTGCTCCCCGGCTGCGTCTGGCGGCGGCTTTTGCCCACGTGGCCATGCGGCCAGACCTGGCGTCGCCTCTCTTGGCGGTGGTGCGTCGCTGGCCCGCCCTCTTGACGCAGGGTGCGCGCTGGGGTGGGAAAATAAAGTGCGCTGCGTCACCGGCCACGATTGCCTGGCTGGCGTCGGGTGCCGATACGGGCCGCTCGTTTGCTGGCCCCGTTTCGTACTTCGCCTGTTCTACCAATTTTGAAACGCCTTGAAGCATAAAAAACCGGAATTTCCATGACCACAACGCTTGACAGGCTCTGCACCATTTTGGCCAAAGACTACAAAATTGAGCGTGACCAGCTCACGCCAGAGACAGCGCTTGAATCGCTGGGCATCGATTCACTGGGCGTGGCTGACCTGCTGTTCAATATCGAAGACGAGTTCCGCGTCACGCTGCCGCCCGAGCCGGTGCAGTTGGTAACCATTGGCGACGTATCAGGGTTTATCGACGGCCTGGTCGCCGCCCAGCATAAGCCTGCAGACGCTGCCAGTTCGTTGCCACCGACGGGTTCACTGCCAGTGGCCCATGACACCACCGTCACGCCGCAGCCGTGAGACGCGTTGCCGTCACGGGCATGGGCCTTGTTTCGCCGCTCGGCCACAGCGCGGCAGAAGCCTTTGACGCGGCACGCGCAGGCCGCTCGGCCATTCACCGGCTTGAAGCGCCGTTTACCCATCGGCTGGCAGCGCCTTTGGCGACAACGGTGCAATTCAACGGCGCTGACCACTTCGATCCGCCCAAACTGCGCATGCTCGATCGCGTCAGCCAGTTCGCACTGGTCGCCGCCAGCCGCGCGCTGGACGATGCGCAAGCGCAGCTGACAGACGCCGAGCGCTGCCGAACCGGCGTATTTGTCGGCACCGGCATGGGCGGCATCAACAGCATCGACGAGGGCTACCAAACGCTGTATGCCGACAACTCCGATCGCATCAAGCCGTTCATGATCCTTTTGGGCATGTACAACGCGCCGGCTGCATGGATTGGCATCGAGAACAAATTCACCGGGCCCAACCTGACGTATTCGACCGCCTGTTCATCGTCCGCCGTCGCCATCGGCGAAGCCTGGCTTCGGGTGGCGCGTGGCGATCTGGACGTGGCGGTGGCGGGCGGCGCTGAAGCCCCGCTGGCCTTTGGTTCACTCAAAGCCTGGGAGGCGCTGCGAACGCTGGCGGTGATTGACCAAGCTAATCCGTCCGCATCGTGCAAACCGTTTTCCAAAAACCGCAGCGGCATGGTGCTGGGCGAGGGCGCGGCCATGCTGGTGCTCGAACCCTGGGAGCGTGCGGTGGCGCGCGGTGCCACCATTCATGGCGAACTGATTGGTTATGGCCTGTTCACCGATGGCGGGCACATCACCCGGCCCAGCGTGGAAGGCCAGGCGGCGGCGATGCGCGCTGCCCTGCAGTCGGCGGGCATTGAGGCGGCAGAAGTCGATGCCATCAATGCCCACGGCACCGGCACGCAGGCCAACGACAGTGTTGAAACCGCCGCCATTAAAGCCGTTTTTGGCGAACGTGCCAGCCGCATTCCCATCAGCGCGACCAAGGCGCTGCACGGCCATTTGCTGGGGGCCACGTCGGCGCTGGAATGCGTCATGTCCTTCATGGCCATGCAGCATTCGGTGGCGTTGCCGACGCTGCATCTGGATCAAGCCGATCCGGCCTGCGACCTTGATTACGTGCCGCAAGTGGCCCGCGAAGGCGTGCCGATTCGCACGATGCTTTCCAGCTCATTTGCCTTTGGCGGCACCAATGCCGTGCTGGCCCTGCGCGCGGCTCCGGGCTGATTTCAACGCAGCTGCAACGCCGGAACTGACCTGAAATCTACAAATATTTAATGAAAAAAGGCTAATGCGCAGGCTGGACGTGCGCAGTCAGCTATTTAAATGATAGTGATTTGACACCGTTTTGCAGTGCTGGCGCAAGCCCTGCAAACTCCGCACAATCGGGGCATGCACACCAAAAAACCGGCCCCACCGGCCCAACCCCGCCTTGCGCAACTGCCCGCCTACCTGCATCTTTCTGATATTCAGGGGCTTGCCCAATTGGCCACGCAGGCGACGCTGGGCGTGACCGGGCTGGCCGAAAACGTGCAGGGCAATGTGTACAAAGCGGTGGCGTCGTTCTTTGGCCCGCTGGGCGCGAAATTCATTGATGCTGCGCCCGGCGGCAGCGGTGTTCGCACGCGGGGAATTACCGGGCTGGTGTATGGCAGCGTCAAAGGCGTGACGCGGCTGGCGGGCGGCACGGTCAATGCGGTGCTCTCTAGCGTGGTGCCGCTGGTGGATAAAAAACCCTCCTCGCGGCGACGTGAAGCCATGCTGTCTGCGCTGAATGGCGTGCTTGGCGACCAACTGACAGCGACTGCCAATCCGCTGGCCATCCGCATGCAGTTGCGCCACGAAGGCCAGGCGCTGCTGCTGGAAAAGTCTGCCTTGGCTAATCGCTTGCCCGCCACCACCGGCAAGCTGCTGGTGCTGGTTCACGGCCTGTGCATGAACGACCTGCAATGGCGCACCACTGGCGCTGCCAGCACATCAATACCCGCGCATGACCACGGCTTGGCGCTGGCCAAAGAACTCGGCTACACCCCGGTTTATCTGCACTACAACAGCGGCCTGCACACGTCCGCTAACGGCGAGCAACTGGCCGACTTGCTGGAGCAACTGCTGCGCGCCTGGCCGCAACCGGTGCAAGAACTGGCACTGCTGACACACAGCATGGGCGGTTTAGTGGCGCGCAGTGCCTGCCACCATGCAGCCGGTGCCGGTCATGGCTGGCTGGCGCAACTCAAGCACCTGGTGTTTCTGGGCACGCCGCATCATGGCGCGCCGCTGGAGCGTGTCGGCAACTGGGTCGATAAGCAACTGGGCAAACAGGTGGTGACCCGGCCTTTCGCCAAAATCAGCCAGATTCGCAGTGGCGGTATTACCGACCTGCGCCATGGCAACCTGCTGGAGACCGATTGGCAGCCCGTTGACCGCTTTGAAAGCGCACCCGATGCCCGGCAGCCGGTGCCTTTGCCGGCGGGTGTCCATTGCTACGCCGTAGCCGCCACCACGGTTTCGCACGACGCCGGGCCATTGCAGCCGCTGCGCGAAACGGTAAGCCGCAAAATGCTGGGCGACGGCCTGGTGCCGCTGGACAGCGCGCTCGGTGTGCATGAAGACGCCCGGCGCTGCCTGGACTTTGCGCCGCAAAACCAGTGGATTGCGCACGGCATGAACCATCTCGAACTGCTAAGCCGCGAAGAAGTGACGCGCCAGATGGTGCGGTGGCTGGGCGCGTCAACCTCGGGCTGAGGCGATGTGGGTCTTGAAAATAGGGGTGTCGCTGGATAGTGGTGTCCAGCGAGTCTCTTTGAAGCCAACGCAAGCCAAAATACATGCGAAAAGTGCTGCATGCGCACTACCCACGGGCGCAAGCAGCTATGAAAAAAGTAGCGATTCAGCCGGTCATGCCGTTTTGGCCGGCCTGGGCATGCGCCCCATCAGGTAGAACTCGGGGTTCGGCTGCATGCCGCTGAAGCTGGCCATGCGGTTGGACAGGCCAAAAAATGCCGTGATCGCCGCAATGTCCCAGGCGTCTTCGTCGTCAAAACCGTGCGCCTGCAACGCCTCGAAGTCGGCTTCGTCGATCTCGTCGGAATGCAGGCAAACCTTCATCGCAAAGTCGAGCATGGCGCGCTGGCGAGGCGAGATATCGGCCTTGCGGTAGTTCACCGCCACCTGGTCAGCGACCAGCGGTTTCTTTTCATAAATCCGCAAAATCGCGCCGTGCGCCACCACGCAATACAGGCAGCCGTTGGCCGCGCTGGTGGTGGTGACAATCATTTCGCGCTCGCCTTTGGTCAGTGAGCCGTGGGGGTTGCCGCTTTCTTCCCTGAGCATCAACGCATCGTGGTACGCAAAAAAAGCGCGCCATTCGGCCGGACGGCGGGCCAGCGCCAGAAACACGTTGGGCACGAAGCCGGCTTTTTCCTGTACTTCCAGAATTTTGGCCTTGAGGTCGTCGGGCAGGGCGTTCAGTTCCGGGGCAGGGTATCGGGGTGCGGTGCTCGGGCTCTTTGGGCTGGTCATTACGGTTTCCTTAAAAATATTTACACATGTCTCGGCTCCAAGCGTAACTGCAAGACCTTGCCTATCCTTCGCACTTTGAAAAAGCGGAAGGAAACGAGAGGCATTAATAAAAACTATTAATCAGATACTCTTAATTGCCTTTGAGTATTTTTTCACCAACCATAGACTCTCATCTCAGGCCAACCCAGCTGTTGAGATCAAGTTACGCAAACTTCAATGCAACGAGCAGGTTTCAGAATCGGTCTTGAACAGGGAGTTTTCTATCCGGGCGGTCTTGCCAGGCTCTCCGCTGCCGTCAAAGGCATCACTTAACAAGCACAAAGGAATCAATCATGGCTGATCAGAAAATGGAAAGCGAAGGCACCTGCCCTTTCTCGGGCGGCGCCCGGAAACAGGCACTCACTGGCACCAGAACGAACGCGGACTGGTGGCCCAATCAGCTGAACCTCAAGATACTTAACCAGAATTCACCGCTGTCCAACCCCATGGGCCAGGCGTTTAACTATGCCGAGGAGTTCAAGACCCTTGACCTGCATGCCGTCGTCAAGGATCTGACGGACCTGATGACGGATTCGCAAGACTGGTGGCCTGCCGACTACGGTCACTACGGTCCGTTTTTCATCCGCATGGCCTGGCACAGCGCCGGTACTTACCGAATCGCCGATGGTCGTGGTGGTTCAGGCTCAGGTACGCAGCGGTTTGCGCCGCTCAACAGCTGGCCGGACAACGCAAACCTCGACAAGGCGCGCCGCCTGCTCTGGTCCATCAAGCAGAAGTACGGTCGCAAGCTTTCATGGGCCGACCTGATTGTTCTTGCCGGCACCGTTGCCATGGATTCAATGGGATTGAAGACGTTTGGCTTTGGCGGTGGGCGTCCTGACGTCTGGGAGCCGGTAGAAATTTACTGGGGCCCTGAGGCCGAGTGGATGGGCGACACGCGCTACACCGGCGATCGTGAACTCGACAACCCTCTGGGTGCGGTCCAGATGGGCCTGATCTACGTGAACCCCGAAGGCCCGAATGGCACGCCGGACCCACTGGGATCGGCGCGGGACATCCGTGAAACCTTCCTCCGCATGGCCATGAACGACGAAGAAACCGTCGCGTTGACCGCTGGCGGACACACCTTCGGGAAATGCCATGGGGCAGCCGGTCCGGGCGAGTATGTCGGCTCCGAGCCCGAGGGTACGGGCATTGAGGAACAAGGCCTTGGCTGGAAAAATACCTTTGGCAGCGGCAAGGGCGTGCACACCATCACCAGTGGCATTGAGGGTGCCTGGACCAACAACCCCACCGTTTGGGATAACGGCTATTTCGAGAACCTTTTCGGCTACGAGTGGGAGCTGACAAAAAGCCCGGCGGGCGCCCATCAATGGAAGCCCATAGATCCAGCGGCTGCGACCACCGTGCCGGACGCCCATGATCCGTCCTTGCGTCATACCCCGATGATGACAACGGCCGATATGGCCATGCGCATGGATCCGGCTTACGAAAAAATTTCGCGGCGCTTTATGGCTAATCCGCAGGAGTTTGCCGATACCTTCGCCAAGGCCTGGTACAAGCTGACGCACCGCGACATGGGTCCTTGCGTGCGTTACCTGGGGCCGCTGGTTCCGAAAGTTGAGCTGCTGTGGCAAGACCCGATTCCCTCCGTTGACCATGAGTTGGTCGGGGAACAGGACGTGGCAGCACTGAAGGAAAAAATTCTCGCATCCGGGTTGTCCATCACCCAACTGGTCAGTACGGCCTGGGCCTCGGCGTCTACCTTCCGTGGCAGTGACAAGCGTGGCGGCGGCAACGGTGCGCGCATTCGCCTGGCACCGCAAAAGGACTGGGAAGTCAACCAGCCGGCGGAACTGGCGAAGGTGCTGCAGGGGCTGGAGGCGATCCAGAAGCGTTTCAATGGTGCGCAGTCCGGCGGCAAGAAGGTCTCATTGGCCGACTTGATCGTGCTGGGCGGCGGCGCAGCCGTCGAGGCGGCGGCCAAAAAGGCTGGCCACGATGTGAAGGTTCCCTTTTCCCCGGGTCGCACCGATGCTTCACAAGAGCAGACCGACGTGGACGCCTTTGCCGTGCTGGAGCCGACCGCAGATGGCTTTCGCAACTACACCCGCAAGGGCCAGCATGCGTCGGCGGCCGAGCAGTTGGTCGACCGTGCGAACCTCATGACGCTGACCGCGCCCGAGATGACGGTTCTGGTGGGTGGCCTGCGCGTTCTCAATGCAAACGTGGATGACGTGAAGGAGGGCGTTTTCACCCAGCGCCCTGAAACCCTCAGCAACGACTTCTTTGTAAACCTGCTCGACATGCGCACCCAATGGCAGAAGTCCACGGCCTCCGAGGGCGTGCTGGAGGGCCGCGACCGGACGACGGGTGAATTGAAGTGGACCGGTACCGTGGTCGATCTGGTCTTTGGCTCCAACTCCCAGCTTCGCGCCATCGCGGAAGTCTATGCGTGCAGCGACTCGGAGCCGGCCTTTGTACATGACTTTGTGGCGGTCTGGAGCAAGGTGATGAACCTGGATCGTTTCGATCTGGCCTGATTGATTGATTGATTGATTGATCCTGAGCCCGCCCCGGTGAAGACCCGGGCGGGCTTTTTTTATTTCAAAAGCACTTGAACTATCCTCATGATTTTTTCGGAGTACACCGTGACCGCTGCAATCGACAATGCCGACAAGAACAACAAGGATTTCGACAAGGGCCTGGCCCTGCGCAAGCAGGTGATGGGCGAAGACTTTGTTGCCACCGCCCTGGCGGGCGCAACCGACTTCACTCGGCCGATTCAGGAGCACATCACGGCCAAGGCCTGGGGCGATGTCTGGCAACGGCCGGGCCTGGACTTGAAAACGCGCAGCCTTATTACCGTGGCGATGCTCACGGCGCTGGGCAAGCAACACGAACTAAAAGGCCATGTGCGCGGCGCGCTCAACAACGGCGCGACGCCGGCTGAGTTGCAGGAAGTGCTGCTGCATGCAGCGGTTTATTGCGGCGTACCGACGGCGGTTGAAGCCTTTCGCACCGCTGCTGAAGTGGTGGACGCGCCAAAAAAGAGCTGAAGGCGCTGGTGCGTTGCTACCCGTCTGTCTGCCACATAAAATTTCAGCTGATTAGCCTGCTTGCGCAATGCAGACGTGCGCCGTCAGCTATGGATAAAGTAGCACTTTAGTCGTTAACCTGTGCGGCAGGTGTTCACGGCGCTGAACATCCCGCTGGGGAATGTGGACTACAGGCGACTCGCTTTACCGAGGTCATAATGAATTTTCGTCCACTGCTTTGACGGGCAGTGGGTATCACGCAGCGCAGCTGGCAGACCAGACGCTGCAGTTCTTGAAAAAAGGAAACCAGCACATGCAAATTCAAGTCAACTCCAATCGCAGCGTCGACATCGGCGAGTCTTTTGAGCGCTGGGCCACTACGGAATTGAATGACACCTTCAGTCGTTTCAAGGAAGACATTACCCGCATTGAAGTTCACATGAGCGACCAAAACGGCGACAAGGTCAGCGCTGATCACAAGCGCTGCGTCATGGAAGCGCGTCTGGCCAATCGTGAGCCGATAGCCGTCAATCACCAAGCGGCGAATCAGGACGAAGCCTTTCGCGGTGCCAGCGAGAAGCTCAAGCGCCTCATCGAACACACCGTAGGGAAACTGCGCGACCACCGCAGTCGTGAAACGATCCGCCATGAAACGGATTTAGGCACCGCCTGAACGGCAAACCCCCTGACGCTCAGGCCCATACAAAAGGCTTGAGCGCCCCTACAGGCGGCGCAAACGTCAGCCAGCCATCAGCTTTTGAACCAGATCAGTCGTGGTGGACGCCTTGAATTTGCGCATCAGGCGGGCGCGGTAAATCTCTACTGTGCGGTGGCTGATGGCAAGCGCACGGCCAATCTCTTTGGATGTCAGACCGCTCATCAAATGGGCGGCAACTTCCCGCTCTCTGGCTGTCAGGTCGGCCGTTACCGGTCGGCTGGCGCTCAGGTCTTCAAATGACCAGATGCCCGACTCGTGGGGCGCATTACGGTTCAGGGCCCGACCCACCACATGACACCAGAAGGTTTCTCCCTTGTTGCGTCCATCGAAACGCTTCATGATGCGGTTGTCGGCATACTGGCCGGTGGCGTTCAGAATCGGCAGCATGCGGACACCGATGCGCTCGTACTCCACCACACTGGGGTACAAAATCATGAAAGATTCTCCGATGAGCTGCTCGCGCGTAGCGCCAAACATCTCGCACACATGCTGGTTGCAGTCCAGGATGGAGCGGTTGCGCGACAGCGCCAGGCCGACCGGTGCCAAGTCAAAAGCGAGCTGGTAATCCATTCCCATGCGGGCTAACCTTTACGAAAAACTACCTAGTTGAATAGGTAGTATCGTAATAGACTGAAATGGCGTCCAAACAACGTCCCGAGGCTGAACGAAACAAGGAGATATTTTGGTGAAGAAACTTTTTCCCTCCGCCGCAGAAGCCCTCAAGGGCGTCGTCAAGGACGGCCAGCAGCTTGCTGTGGGCGGCTTTGGTTTGTGCGGTATTCCTGAAGCGCTGATCGACGCGTTGCGCGATTCCGGCGTCAAGGATCTGACCGTCATTTCCAACAATGCGGGCGTTGACGGCTTCGGCCTGGGCAAGTTGCTGGAGACGCGCCAGATCAAGAAAATGATCTCGTCCTACGTGGGCGAAAACAAGGAATTCGAGCGCCAGTACCTGGCCGGTGAACTCGAACTTGAATTTACACCGCAAGGCACGCTGGCCGAAAAGCTGCGTGCTGGCGGCGCAGGCATTCCGGCTTTTTTCACCAAGACCGGTGTCGGCACGCTGGTTGCCGAAGGCAAGGAATTGCGCGAATTTGACGGCGAAACCTATGTCATGGAACGCGCACTGGTGCCCGATGTGGCGCTGGTCAAGGCGCACCGCGCCGACAAGTCGGGCAACCTGCAGTTCCGCCTGACGGCACGCAACTTCAACCCGGCTGCCGCGATGGCCGGCAAGGTCTGCATAGTCGAGGTGGAAGAGATCGTGGAAACCGGAGAAATGGAGCCCGATCAGGTTCATCTGCCGGGCATTTATGTTCACCGCATTGTGCACAACCCGAACCCTGAAAAACGCATCGAAAAACGCACCGTGACGGCCGCACCAGTTGATGCCGCCGCAGCAAAGATCGAGGCGCAAGCCGCCATTGCACAAGCCGCAAGCACCGTCGACGAACCCGTCCCCTCTACCATCAAGGCCGCTGCTGGCCAACAAGGAGCCTGAAGCATGCCGTGGACCCAAGACCAAATGGCGGCGCGCGCTGCCCAGGAACTCGAAGACGGTTTTTATGTGAACCTCGGCATCGGCATTCCAACGCTGGTGGCCAACTTTGTGCCGAGTGACAAGGAAGTCTGGCTGCAGTCGGAAAACGGCATGCTCGGCATCGGCGCGTTCCCCACCGAAGACCAGGTCGATGCCGACCTCATCAATGCCGGCAAGCAGACCGTCACGACCATTCCCGGCTCGTCGATTTTCGGCAGCCACGACAGCTTTGCGATGATTCGCGGCGGCAAGATCAACCTGTCCATTCTGGGCGCCATGCAGGTCAGCGAGCAGGGCGACCTGGCCAACTGGATGATTCCGGGCAAGATGGTCAAGGGCATGGGCGGCGCGATGGATCTGGTCGCTGGCGTGAAGCGCGTGATTGTGTTGATGGAACACGTCGCCAAAAAGCGTGACGGCACCGAAGACATGAAAATCCTGCCCAGCTGCACCTTGCCTTTGACCGGCGTGGGCGTGGTTGACCGCATCATCACTGACTTGGCCGTGATGGACGTGACACCGGAAGGTTTGAAAGTGATTGAACTGGCACCGGGCGTGACCCGCGAAGCGCTGCAGGCCAAGACTGGCGTGACGCTGATCTGATAAACCCCGCGTCTGCGGTATCAATGCAAAAAAGGCCCGAAAGGGCCTTTTTTGCGTCTGGATGGAGCGGGTGATGGGAATCGAACCCACGCTATTTGCTTGGGAAGCAAAAGTTCTGCCATTGAACTACACCCGCGTTGTTCATTTGTTGAGTGTCGACGATTTTGACTCGTTAAATAGGTAGCGTCTTGTAATTTTGCCATTTCATGCTGCCAGACAGTCATCTTGATCCATTAAAGTGATGGCTATGTGCAGCCACTATGAATCCGTCACAGCGCCTGCGCGCTTGAAAAAAGCTTTTGGCGTGGAAATGCCACCGGGCGTCAGGGCTGATGTGTGGCCAGGCTATACATCGCTCTTTATTCGTCGACCCAAGGCATGGGAATCGGGTGACGACGCTGTGCCTGGCCATGAGGCGATGGCGGGCGTCTTTGGAATGATCCCGCACTGGGCCAAGGATGAAAAGGCGGCGCGCCGAACCTACAACGCACGCAGTGAAACCGTGGCCGAAAAACCCAGTTTTCGTGACGCCTGGCGACTCGCGCGTCATTGCATCATTCCGGCCGAAGCGATCTATGAGCCGGATTGGCGCACGGGGAAAGCGGTCGCCACCCGTATCAGCCGGCAGGACGGTCAACCGATGGGGATTGCAGGCTTGTGGACAGGCTGGAAAAGCCCGGATGGTACGGTGATTCGCAGCATGACGATGCTGACGGTCAATGCCGATACGCACCCGCTGATGCGCAACTACCACAAGCCTGATGACGAAAAGCGCATGGTGGTGATCTTGCCGCCAGCGCAGTACGACGACTGGCTTGATGCGCCGCCCGATCAATCCATGGACTTCATGCGCCAGTTTTCGGCGGATTTGATGGTGGCGTCAGCCGTGTAGGGGTTGTGGCATTGCGGCAAGGTGCGAGGGTGCGGATAAGGTTGTGCGATTGAGCTATTGCTGCGGCGCTTGGCAACGTTGAAAGCACGGGGTTGAGGACTGCGGCCACCGCTACCTATTGCTCGCCGCACCGACCCATCCCCGTCTCAGTGGCGTGAGGAGTCGCTGATCACAAATTCCATTTCCGACGCATCCAGCGGCTCCAGCGTTTGCATTTGCTGCGCCAGCACCTCCAGCGTTGCCTCTGAGGCATCCTGGCCCAGTGCGTTGCGTGCCTCAATGCGTTCGCGCAACTGCGCCGGTGTGGCCTGCGGCGCCAGAATGCCAAACGCTGCACCGGCATTTTGGGCCAGGGCCCGAAACGCGTTGCGTTCTGCCCGCTTCAGAAACGCGGCGTCCACAATCACCGACCAGCCGGCGCGCAGCAGCATGTCGGCCAACTCGTGCAGCCGGGCATAAGTGCGAACACGCGCTTGCGGGGTGTAAATGCCGGCATTGAACGCCGAGCCGCTGCGCGCAGGGCCAGTCAGCCCGAACAGGCGTTTGCGTTCCACATCCGAACGCAGGCGCAGGGTGGGCGCTTGGGCATCACTTTGCAGCCATGCATTTGACGCGACGGTCTTGCCGCAGCCCGACAGGCCGTGCGTAATTACCAACCGAACGGGTGGCGGCGTCATCAGGCGTTCTGCCAGCGCGATATAGACCAACGCTTTGCTGTTGTCCTCGTGCGTCTGGGCGCTCTGAATGGCCGCGACCTTGGCGCGTACCATCGCCCGGTAAACCGCATAAAACCGCAGCAGGCGTGCCGCTTCGTAGTCGCCATTGCGGCTCCAGAATTCATTCACCAGCCAGTTAGCCAGACCCGGCTGGTGGTTGGCGAGCAAGTCCACATAGGTGAAAGCGATATCACTTGCCACATCAATCCATCGAAAGTCTTCGTTGAATTCGATGCAGTCGAACATGCGCACGCGCTGGTCAATCAGCACCAGATTGGCCAGGTGCAGGTCGCCGTGGCATTCACGAATTTGCCCGGCCTGTTTTCTAGCCTGCATCAGGGGCGCGATCTGGCGGAGTTGTGCTTCAGTCCAGGCCTGCAAGCGATCAAGCCGCGCTTGTAGATCAGCGGACGGCAACAAGTCAGTCAGCGCATGAAAGTTGTCCAGGGCCGACGTGGCGATGTTGTCCAGCAGGCCAAAACGGGAGCCGGCGGCTGCCACGGCTGCTGTCCTGTGAAAATCGGCCAGCGTGTCCACCAAGCTGGACAGGTGCTCGGGCAGCAGTTCGGCACGGGCGCAGACCCTGTCGAGCCGCCCGGTTTCCTCGAAGCGGCGCATCTTGACGGCATATTCAATCGGCGCGTCATCGCCTTCAAAGCGCGGGTCTTGCGGCGTGTTGAAAATGCCGACCACGTCCCGGTAAATATCCGGCGCAAAGCGGCGGTTCAGGCGCAGTTCTTCAAGACAGGCGGCATGGCGCAACGCCAGGGTGCTGAAGTCTAGAAATGGCAGCTTCAGCGGTTTTTTGATCTTGTAGGCGAATTCGCCCACCAGCAATACCCATGAGATATGGGTTTGCACCAGCTCAACCCGGGATGCCTTTTGTGGTGCATCCGGGTAACGATGGGCGTCAAGCAGGGCATGAATGAGCGGCGGCAAGGTGGGTTCCATGCACCGCATGATGCCAGAGTGCGCGCTGCGGCCTCCATAACAGCATATTTTAAGCGTTTTAGGCCGCTAGCGCAGGCTGAACGGGCGCAAGTAGCTATCAAAATAATAGTGATTAACTGCGTGCCTGCGCCGGGCTTGCATTACTTCTGGATGTCGCCCAGGCAAAGGTATTTCATCTCCAGATACTCTTCCATGCCGTGGCTGGAGCCTTCGCGGCCCAGTCCGGATTGCTTGACGCCGCCAAACGGCACGTGCTCTGTGGCGATCACGCCGGCGTTGATGCCGACCATGCCGTATTCCAGCGCTTCGGCGACGCGGTAAATGCGGCCAATGTCGCGGCTGTAGAAGTAGCTGGCCAAGCCGAACTCGGTGTTGTTGGCCGCGTCAATGGCTTCTTGCTCGTGCTTGAAGCGGAACACGGGCGCAAACGGGCCAAAGGTTTCTTCGCGCGCGCACAGCATGTCGGCAGTGGCTTCGGAAATGACCGTCGGCTCGAAAAACTGGCCTTCGAGCTTGTGGCCGCCTGCCAGCAGTTTGCCGCCTTTGGCCAGCGCGTCTTCGACATGACGCTGCACTTTCTCAACCGCTGAATCTTCAATCAGCGGGCCTTGCACGACGCCTTCTTCAAAGCCGTTGCCGACCTTGAGCAGTTTGACTTTGGCGACAAACTTCTGCACAAACTGGTCGTACACGCCTTCCTGCACATACAGGCGGTTGGCGCAAACGCAGGTCTGGCCGGCATTGCGGTACTTGCTGGCCATCGCGCCTTCGACAGCCGAGTCGATGTCGGCATCGTCAAACACGATGAAGGGCGCATTGCCGCCAAGCTCCAGCGCGAGTTTTTTGATCGACGGTGCGCTTTGCGCCATCAAAATGCGGCCGACTTCAGTGGAGCCGGTAAAGCTGATGTGGCGCACCACATCGCTGGCGCAAAACACCTTGCCCACGGCTGCGCTGTCGTCGGTCGTCAGGATATTGAGCACACCGGCCGGAATGCCGGCGCGCACGCCCAGCTCGGCTGCGGCCAGCGCCGTCAGCGGCGTGAGTTCCGCCGGCTTGATGACGACGGTGCAGCCTGCGGCCAGCGCGGGCGCGACCTTGCGGGTGATCATGGCCAGCGGGAAGTTCCAGGGCGTGATGGCGACGCACACGCCGATGGGCTGCTTGAGCACCATCAGGCGGCGGTTGTTGTCAAACTGCGGCAGCGTTTCGCCGTTGACGCGCTTGGCTTCTTCGGCAAACCACTCGACAAAGCTGGCACCGTAGGCGACTTCGCCCTTGGCCTCTAGAAAAGGCTTGCCTTGCTCGGCGGTCATGATGCGGCCCAGGTCTTCCTGGTTGGTCATGAGAAGCTGGTACCACTTCATCAAAATGGCGTGGCGTTCCTTGCCGGTCTTGTTGCGCCAGGCCGGCCAGGCCGCGTTGGCAGCGGCAATGGCGGCTTCGGCATCCTGCGCGCTGAGGTTGGCGACATCGGCCAGTTTCTTGCCGCTGGACGGGTCCAGCACGTCAAAGCGGCTGCTGCCGGTCAGCCACTCGCCATTGACCAGCGAATCGGTCTTGAGCAGGCTCGGGTCTTTGAGCAGTGACAGGGGCGATGTTTTCATGTCCATGGTGTTTTTCCAGATCAGGTTGGGAAGTAATGCAGGGCGCCAGCGTAGCGCTTTTCCAGAAAATCGGCAGACGCGCCCCGCTTGTGGGGTTTAACGTCAGGGTGGTTTGTATGTTTTATTTGACGCGCCCGCGCAGCCATTCCAGCGTCATCATCAGGCAGGCAGTGAAGAGGATGAGCAGCGTCGCCACGGCGGCAATGGTGGGCGAAATGTTTTCGCGGATGCCGGTGAACATCTGGCGCGGCAGTGTGGCCTGTGTCGGGCCAGCCAGGAACAGGGTAACCACGACTTCGTCAAAAGAAGTGGCAAAGGCAAATAGCGCGCCTGAAATCACGCCCGGCGCAATCACCGGCAGAGTCACCCGAAAGAAGGTTTGCAGCGGCCCGGCGCCCAGGCTCAAACTGGCCTTGACCAGGTTCTGGTTGAAGTTCTGCAGCGTCGCCATCACCGTCGTCACCACAAACGGTGCGCCCAGCGCGGCATGCACCAGCACCAGCCCGGTGTAAGAGTCAGACAGGCCTATGCGGGCAAAAAACAGGTAGGTACTGACACCGACCACCACAATCGGCACCACCATGGGCGCAATCAACAGGCTGGTCAGCAAACCCTTGCCAAAAAACTGCACCCGTGCCAGCCCGACAGCCGCCAGCGTGCCCAGCGTCGTGGCGATCAGGGTGGCCAGTGGCGCCACGATAAAGCTGTTGCGTGTGGCGCGCGCCCAGTCTTCAGAGGCAAACATTTCCTGGTACCAGCGCAGCGACCAGCCCGGAATCGGGTACGCCAAAAAGGACGAACTGCTGAAAGACAGCGGAATGATGACCAGAATCGGCAGCAGCAAAAACACCAGCACCGCGCCGCAAAACACACGCAGGCCATACCAGCCGAGCTTGTCTAGCAGCGTGTAGTAAGCCGGGAAAGTGGGAATGGCGAAGGATTTCATGGTGGTTCAGCCCAGGCTCAGTTCAGCTTTTGCAAAGCGTCGGTACACCGCATACAGCATCAAAGTGGTGACTAGCAACACCGAGCCCAGCGCGCAGGCCATGCCCCAGTTGACATCCACATTGGTGTACTGCGCCACGTAATAGCTCAGCATCTGGTCGCCCGCGCCACCCAGCAAGGCGGGCGTGACGTAATAACCAATCGAGGTAATGAACACCAGCAAGCCGCCCGCCGCCACGCCGGGATAGGTTTGCGGCACGTAGACCCGGAAAAATGCCGCCAGCGGCGTGCTGCCCAGCGACACGGCGGCGCGCACATAGTTGCCGGGTACCGACTTCATCACGCTGTAGAGTGGAAGAATCATGAAGGGCAGCAGGATATGCACCATGGCAATGATGACGCCCAGCCGGTTGAACAGCAGCGGCACCGGCTCGCCCGTGAGGCCAACAAACATCAAAAACCGGTTGACCAGCCCGTTGCTCTGCAGCAGCACGATCCAGGCGGCGATGCGCACCAGCACCGAAGTCCAGAACGGTAGCAGCACCAGAATCATCATCAGGTTGGCTTTGCGCTCGTTCAGCGTACAAAGCCAGTAAGCCAGCGGATAACCCAGCGCGATACACAGCAGCGTGACGATGGCGCTGATGGAGAAGGTGCGCACCAGGATGCTGCTGAAGGCGGCTTCCTGGGCACCCACACGCACGACGTTGCCTTGCGCATCGCGTTTCAGATCGACCGAGGCCAGCAGGTAATCAGGCGTCCAGCGCGAGCTGTTTTTGGCAATCGCCCACCAATACGGCAACTCGGCCCAGCGCGGATCGTGTGCCACCAATTTTTCTTTGGCCTCGGCCGGGCTCAGACCCGTGCCCAAAGGCAGGGCGCGGTAGGTGCCCATGATGAGGGAGCGCGCACCGCTGACTTCGGTGTTTAGGCGGCGCGCCAGCACACCGGCTTGCGCTGTCTCGGGAATGGCCGTCAGGTCGGCCAGCAGTGCTGCGTAGGCCGCATCGGGCGGCGCGGCCTTGCGGTCCCAATTCGCCAAGGCGTCGCCGGTTGTGCGAAGCGTGCCAGCGACTTCCGGGTTTTCGACCGCCCGCACCAGCAACGCGCCAAGCGGCACGAGAAACGTCACCGCCAAGAAAATCAGCAGTGGCAGGGTGAGCGCAATGGCACGCAGGCGTTTGCGGCGCTCCACCCGGTGCAGCTGGATGGTCAGCGCTGGCCCCGCTGCACTGTCAGGAGCCCGTGGCGTCATGGGCAGAGAAGCCGTTGCGTTCATGCGCTCATCCTTTTCTTGCGGGGATTACTGGGCGGCCCAGGCGGCGAAGCGTTTTTCCAGCGCCTCACCCTGATCGGCCCAGAAGGCGGTGTTGAACTTCAGCGAATCCTTGCTGTTGGCGGGCGACGTGGGCAGCAGGCCCAGCACCTTGGCGTCGAGCTTGGCCAGCGCCTTGTTGTTGGTCGGGCCATAAGAGATGTTGCGGGCGTACTCGGCCTGTGCGTCGGGGCTGGAGGCCATGGCGATGAACTTCAGCGCGAGGTCTTTGTTGGGCGTGCCCTTGGGCATTGCCCAGTAGTCCAGGTCGTAAATGCCGCCGGTCCAGGTGATTTGCAGGTTTTTGCCTTCACGCTGGGCGGCATCGATGCGGCCGTTGAACGCCGTGGTCATGACCACGTCACCCGCCACCAGGAATTGCGGGGGCTGCGCGCCGGCTTCCCAGAACTGGATGTTTGGCTTGAGAGCGGTCATTTTCTTGAAGGCGCGGTCTGCGCCGTCTTTGGTGGCCAGCACCTTGTACACGTCGGCGGTTTTGACACCATCGGCCATCAGGGCAAATTCCAGGTTGTAGCGGGCGCCCTTGCGCATGCCGCGTTTGCCGGCGATTTTCTTGGTGTCCCAAAAGTCGGCCCAGTTGGTGGGGGTTGTCTTGAGCTTGTCAGCGTCGTAGGCCATGACGGTGGACCAGACAAACGTGCCCACGCCGCACTCGTGAACGGCGGCCGGCTGGAAGTCGGCCTTGTTGCCCACCTTGGACCAGTCCATCTTCTCGAACAAGCCTTCGTCGCAGCCCCGGTTCACATCCGGGCCTTCGACTTCAACCACGTCCCAGGTGACTTTCTTGGCTTCGACCATCGCTTTGATCTTGGCTTGCTCGCCGTTGTATTCGACCTGCTGGATTTTTCCGGCACCTGATTTTTCAAAGGGTTCGAAGTAGGCTTTTTTCTGGGCGGCACCGTTGGCTCCCCCAAAGTTCACCACGGTCAACTGGCTTTGAGCCAGGACTGGCAGGCACACACCGGCTGCAATAGCGATCATCAGGGGCTTGAGTTTCATCGGGAATTCCTTGGGGTTGACGTTGGAGAAAGGGCAAAGGGAAAGGGCGGCGAAAAAGGAGCTGTAGCGGTCAGCGGTACATGCGCAGATGTTCTGCCGGGGCATGCACATGAATGGTCTGGCCGGGCTGGGGCATCTGGTCGTGGCCCAGCGGCATCTTGATGGTGGCGGGGGGCTGGTCGGGCATTTCGCAGCGCAGGCGCAAATGATCGCCAAAATAAATCACATCCAGCACCTGGCTCTGGAAGGTGTTGGCACCGGCTTGTCCGGTAATCTTCAGCCGCTCGGGCCGGGTGCCGCACTGCACCGCATCGCCGACGGTGGCCGCATTGACGTTCAGGCCGCGCAGTTGCACGCCGTTGGGCAACCGGACTTCGCAATGCGCGCCATCGAGCCGCACCACTTCGGCCTGCAGCACCGTGCTGTCACCGACAAAGCCGGCCACGAAGCGGTTTGCCGGGGTTTCATACAGGTTGTCAACTACATCAATCTGCTGGATCAGGCCGTCGTTGAACACCGCCACGCGGTCGGACATGGTCAGCGCTTCGGTCTGGTCGTGTGTCACGTAGACAAACGTCACGCCCAGCCGGCGGTGCAGGGCCTTGAGTTCGATCTGCATGTGTTCGCGCAGCTGCTTGTCGAGCGCGCCCAGCGGCTCGTCCATCAGCACCAGTTGCGGGTCAAACACCAGCGCCCGTGCCAGTGCCACGCGCTGCTGCTGGCCGCCCGAGAGTTGGCCGGGGTAGCGGCTTCCCATCTTTCCCAGCTGCACCATGTCCAGCGCGCGCGTCACCTTGGCTTCGCGTTCAGCCTTGGGCAGCTTGCGCACAGTCAGCGGATAGGCGATGTTCTCGGCCAGCGTCATGTGCGGAAACAAGGCGTAGTTCTGAAACACCATGCCGAAGTTGCGTTTGTGCGGCGGCGTGCGGGTGATGGGCACGCCGTTCAGGCAAATCTCGCCCGCCGTCGGGGACTCGAAGCCGGCCAGCATCATCAGCGTGGTGGTCTTGCCCGAGCCCGACGGACCGAGCAGGGACAAGAATTCACCTTGCCGGATGTCCAGGTTCAGGTCGCGCACCACGAGGTTGACGCCGTCGTAGGTTTTCTGGACGCTGGTGAAACTCACCAGGGTGGGGGCGTTGGTCATTCGTGTCTTGCCTGGTCTTGAGTGATGGGGGCGGTCATTGTGCTGAAACCTTCAACGCAACAGGCGTGTGCAACAGGGCACGCTGAGGCCACAGCCTGTTCATCATGAATCAATCAGGCCACGGCGTCAAAGCAGTCGGCCATGATGGCCAGACCTTCGTCAAGCAGCGCGTCGCTGGCGGTTAGCGGCACCAGGATGCGGATGACGTTGCCGTAGGTGCCACACGTCAGCAAAATCAGGCCGCGTGTGGCGGCTTCGGCGGTGATGCGCTTGGCCAGATCGGCATCGGGCTGCTTGACATCGCCATTCTTGAACAGTTCCATGGCCACCATGGCGCCCAGGCCGCGCACATCGCCAATGCAGGCATGGCGGGCTGCCATCGCTTTGAGCGCTGCGGTCAAGCGTTCGCCGACATCGCGGCTGCGTTGCAGCAGGTTTTCTTTTTCAAACACTTCCATCACCGCCAGCGCCGCCGCGCAAGCCACCGGGCTGCCGGCATACGTGCCGCCCAAGCCGCCGGGGGCAGCCGCATCCATCACTTCGGCACGGCCCACCACGGCTGAAATCGGGAAACCACCGGCCATCGACTTGGCCATGGTGATGAGGTCGGGCGCTACGCCGCTTTGCTCGACCGCAAACCAGGTGCCGGTGCGGCCCGCGCCGGTTTGCACTTCGTCGCAGATCATCAGGATGCCGTGCGTGTCGCACAGGGTGCGCAGGCGCTGCAGCAATTCGGGCGGCGCCACCACGAAACCGCCTTCGCCTTGCACCGGCTCAATGATGAGGGCAGCGACGCGGTTGGCTTCGATGTCGTTCTTGAAAATCGCTTCGACTGATGCGATGGAATCATCCACGGTCACGCCATACAAGGCGTTCGGGAAGGTGGCGTGAAACACTTCGGCTGGAAACGGCCCAAAGCCGGCTTTGTAGGGAACGACCTTGCCGGTCATGGCCAGAGTCAGCAAGGTACGGCCGTGGTAGCCGCCTGAAAAGCAGATCACGCCGGAACGCTTGGTGGCCACGCGGGCAATCTTGATGGCGTTTTCAACCGCTTCGGAGCCGGTGGTCAGGAACAGGGTTTTCTTGGCAAAGTCGCCTGGCGCTTTTTCATTGATGCGTTCGGCCAGCTCGACGTAAGGCTCATAAGGCAGCACCTGAAAGCAGGTGTGGGTGTAGCGGTCAAGCTGGTCTTTGACCGCCTGAATCACAGCCGGATGGCAATGGCCGGTGTTGAGCACCGCAATACCGCCGGCAAAGTCGACGAAGCGCCGGCCTTCCACATCCCAGACTTCGGCATTCTTGCCACGGGCAATGAAAATCTGGTGGCTGTGGCCCACGCCGCGTGGAATCGCGGCCTCGCGGCGGGCAAACAGGGCGGCGTTGGTCAGGTGGGGTTCGCGGTGCATGGGGTTTCCTTTGGGGTGGTGGCAGGCCGGGCTCGACTTCGGTTTGCCGGGCAGATGCCTGAACTTTAAGCACTGCGCCCCAGCGTTAACATATACAGATCACCCCTGCTGCGCGGTGTACTGTGCTGCCAGCACCCCCTGTACATACAAACCCTTGCCCCTTGTGCCGGCCTGTTTTTTATGTTCGTACTCAATCCCCAGTCAACTGTTGCACTGGTGACCCAGATCGTCGGGGGATTTCGCCAGATGGTCGATGACGGTTCCCTGCGCGCGGGTGCCAAGCTGCCGTCCATCCGCCATTTCGCCCATGCCCACGGCGTCAGCGTCTACACCGTGGTCGATGCCTACGACCGGCTGGTCGCGCTCGGCTACTTCCAGTCGCAGGCCAATTCCGGGTTTTTCGTGCGCAGCCGCACCAGCGAATGCGCGTCGGCCCTGGGGGTTTCAAGCCAATACAGCTTTGACTCAATGTGGTACTTGCGCCGCATTTTTGAAAACCGTGCATTGCGCAGCAAGCCGGGCTGCGGCTGGCTGCCCGGCGACTGGCTGTTTACCGAAGGCATGCGCCGCAGTCTTCGCAACCTGGCCGCCGAGGATGTCGATTTGGGCGGCTACGGCGAGCCCAAGGGCTATTTGCCGCTGCGCCAACTGGTGCGCGACTTGCTCGCTTCGCGCGAAGTGGTGGTGAATGCCGATCAGGTGCTGCTGACCCAGGGTTCCAGCCAGGGCCTGGACCTGGCTGCGCGCCAGCTGGTGCAACCGGGCGACGCCGTACTGGTCGATGAGCCGGGTTATGCCAATTTGCTGTTCTCGTTGCGCTTTCTGGGCGCACGGCTGGTGGGCGCGCCGCGCACCCCGATGGGCTACAACCTGGAAACGCTGGAAGCCCGCATCATCGAGCACCGGCCCAAGGTGTTTTTTACCCAGCCGCGCCTGCAAAGCCCCACGGGTTCCACCGCTGTGCTGTCGCATCTGCATCGGGTGCTGCAACTGGCCGAAAAGTACGATTTCATCGTCGTCGAAAACGACATTTATGCCGACCTGGACCCGGAGTCCCGGCCGTCGCTGGCCAGTCTGGACCAGTTGAAGCGGGTGATCTACATCAGCAGTTTTTCAAAAACCATTTCGCCCAACATCCGCGTCGGCTACCTGGCCGCCAACCCGGAGCTGCTGGAAGACCTGGCGCGGCTGAAGATGATTTCGGGCCTGACCTCGTCAGAGTTCACCGAACGCCTGGCCTACGGCGCGCTGATCGATGGCCGCTGGCGCAAACACATCAAGACCCTGCGCGACCGGCTTTCGGCGGGTCAGCAACTCCTGGCCAGCCGCTTGCTGGCGCTGGACTTTGAATTGTTTTGCGAGCCCAAGGCCGGCATGTTTTTGTGGGCGCGCCACCCGGCTGTGCAGAACGCCGGCGAACTGGCTTACAAGGCCGCCGAGCGCGATATTTTGCTCGGCCCCGGCCATCTTTTTTCGGTCGATCTGGAGCCCAGTCCGTGGCTGCGTTTCAATGTGGCCTGGGCTGACGACGAGGCCGTGCTGTATTTCCTGGCCATGCTCAAAGCCGCCTAAAATCGAGGGCTTGCCTGCACGCGCAGCTGCTTTACACCCGTTTCATGCCATTTCCTGAGAGTTCACACACCCATGCCTACCCCCGACTTCACCGTTGCCGACATCCGCAAGTCGTTTCTTGACTTCTTCGCCTCCAAGGGCCATACCGTCGTGCCTTCCAGTTCGCTGGTGCCGGGCAACGACCCGACGCTGATGTTCACCAACTCCGGCATGGTCCAGTTCAAGGACGTGTTCCTTGGCACCGACAAGCGCCCCTATGTGCGCGCCACGTCGGTGCAGGCTTGCTTGCGCGCCGGCGGCAAGCACAACGACCTGGAAAACGTCGGTTACACCGCGCGCCACCACACCTTCTTTGAAATGCTCGGCAACTGGAGCTTTGGCGACTACTTCAAGCGCGAGTCGCTGAAATGGGCTTGGGAGCTGCTGACCGAAGTGTATAAATTGCCCGCCGACCGCCTGCTGGCCACGGTCTATGAAGAAGACGACGAGGCCTACGACATCTGGACCAAAGAAATTGGCTTGCCGCCCGAGCGCGTGATCCGCATCGGCGACAACAAGGGCGGACGCTACAAGTCCGACAATTTCTGGATGATGGCCGACACCGGCCCCTGCGGCCCATGCTCGGAAATCTTCTTTGACCACGGCGACCACATTCCCGGCGGCCCGCCCGGCAGCCCCGACGAAGACGGCGACCGCTTCATCGAGATCTGGAACAACGTGTTCATGCAGTTCAACATGGATGAAACCGGCGCCGTCACGCCGCTGCCCGCGCCTTGTGTCGATACCGGCATGGGACTGGAGCGGCTGGCCGCCATCTTGCAGCATGTCCACAGCAACTACGAAATCGATATTTTTGACGCGCTGATCAAGGCGGCTTCGCGCGAAACCGGCGAGCAGGACCTGGGCCACAAGAGTCTGCGCGTGATTGCCGACCACATCCGCGCCACGTCCTTCCTGGTGAGCGACGGCGTGAACCCGTCGAACGAAGGACGCGGCTACGTGCAGCGCCGCATCATCCGCCGCGCGATTCGCCACGGCTATCTGCTGGGCAAGAAAACGCCGTTTTTCCACAAGCTGGTGGCTGATCTGGTGCGACTGATGGGCGATGCTTATCCAAAGCTGCGCGAGCAAGAGGCGAGCATCACCGCCATTCTGAAAGCGGAAGAAGAACGTTTCTTTGAGACGCTGGAAACCGGCATGCAGATTCTGGATGCCGCGCTGGCCGATGGCGTACAGGTGCTGCCGGGCGAAGTGGCGTTCAAGCTGCACGACACCTACGGCTTTCCGCTCGACTTGTCTGCCGATGTTTGCCGCGAACGTGGACTGAGTGTGGACGAAGCCGGTTTTGCCGTTGCCATGAACCAGCAAAAAGCCCAGGCCAGAGCCGCCGGCAAGTTCAAGATGGACCGCGCGCTGGATTACACCGGCAGCAGCAACGTTTTCACCGGCTACGAGCTGCTTGAGGAAAAATCAAAAATCATAGCAATCTATGTAGATGGAACAAGCGCAGCCGCCCTTAAAGCCGGTCAAAGCGGCGTGGTGGTGCTCGACACGACGCCGTTTTACGCTGAAAGCGGCGGCCAGGCCGGTGACGAGGGCGAAATCATTAGCGGCTCGGCCCGTTTTGCCGTCAGCGACACGCTCAAGATCAAGGCCGATGTGTTCGGTCACCACGGCACGCTGGCAGAAGGAACGCTCAATGTGGGCGACCATGTGAACGCGCAGGTCAACAAGGCCGTGCGTGCCGCCACCGTGCGCAACCACAGCGCCACACACCTGATGCACAAGGCACTGCGTGAAGTGCTGGGAACCCATGTGCAGCAAAAGGGCAGTCTGGTCAACGCCGACCGCACGCGGTTTGACTTTGCGCACAACGCGCCGATGACCGATGCACAAATCCGCGAAGTCGAAGTGCTGGTGAATGCCGAAATCCTGGCCAACATCGCCACCGATGCCAGCGAAATGGACATGGAGTCGGCCCAGAAATCTGGCGCCATGATGCTGTTCGGCGAAAAATACGGCGAAACTGTGCGCGTGCTGAGCATCGGTTCAAGCAAGGAACTGTGCGGCGGCACCCACGTGGGCCGCACCGGCGACATCGGCCTGTTCAAGATCGTGGCGGAGAGCGGCGTCGCTTCGGGCGTGCGCCGCGTCGAAGCCGTCACGGGTCAAAACGCGCTGGCTTACCTGCAGTCGCTCGAATCCACCGTGCAGGCCGCTGCGGGAACGCTCAAGGCCAGCCCGTCCGAGTTGCAGAACCGCATTGGACAGGTGCTGGACCAGGTCAAGTCGCTGGAAAAGGACGTCGCCGCGCTTAAAGGCAAACTGGCTTCCTCGCAGGGCGACGAGCTGATGCTGCAGGCCATCGATGTCAAGGGCCTGAAAGTGCTGGCTGCCCGACTCGAAGGCGCGGATGCCAAGACGCTGAAGGGCACCATGGACAAGCTGAAAGACAAGCTGAAAACGGCTGTCATCGTGCTGGCGGCGGTCGATGGCAGCAAGGTGCAGATTGCTGCGGGCGTCACCAGCGACGCTACGGCCAAAGTCAAGGCCGGCGAACTGGTTAACTTTGTTGCGAGCCAGGTTGGCGGCAAGGGCGGCGGCAAGGCCGACATGGCGATGGCTGGCGGCACCGATGCGACCCACCTGGACGCGGCACTGAAATCGGTGCAGTCCTGGGTTGCTGAACGGGTTTAAATAGCCGTAAAACGGGCGTTGAATGCTATTAAATAAATAGCTGCTAGCGCCCATCTGCATTGCGCTAGAGGCTGTTTTTGCCAGTATTTTTGCGGCTGGCGCTTAAACAGCCGCCCAGAACACGGCAAACCACTGTTTCGGGTCGCTCCAGTGCCGCAGTGTGCTGAAACCGGCTTGGTTGAGCAAGGCCGTCATGCTTTCCAGCGTGTACTTATACGAACTCTCGGTGTGGATGCGTTCGCCGGCTAGAAAGCGGCGCGTCCGGCCTGGCCAGCTGAGCGTCAGGTCTTGCCGCGCTTCCAGGTGCATTTCGATGCGCGACGCTTCGGTATTGAACAGCGCCACATGCCGCCATTGCCGCACATCAAAATCCGTTCCGAGCAAGGTGTTGACATTGCGCAGCAGGTTCTTGTTGAAGGCCGCCGTGACGCCCAGCGCATCGTCGTAAGCGGCCTGCAGCGTGGCGCTGTCCTTGACCAGATCAATGCCCAGCAGCAGACCCCGTGCGCGGCCTTTGAGCGGATCCGTCATTTGCCGTAAAAAATCCAGCGCTTGCGTCGGCTGAAAATTGCCCAGGCTGGAGCCGGGGTAGAAAAACACCCGGTCATGCTCTTGCACTTCATCGGGCAAGGCCAGGCTGGCTGAAAAATCCATGCCCACGCCCACGATGTCCAGCGCTGGAAAACTGTTTTGCAGTTGCCCGGCGGCCGCCTTCAGGAAGTCCACCGAAATATCGACCGGCACATATTGACGCGGCTGAAGGTGAGGAATCAAGGCCTGGGCCTTGGCGCAGTTGCCCGCGCCCAGGTCGATCAGGCAGGGGTGCGTCAAGCCGGCTTCTGCAAGCGTTTGCGCGATTTGCGCATGGCTGGCGTCAAAAATGCCGGCTTCGGTGCGCGTCGGGTAGTACTCGTCCAGCGCGGTAATGGCCTCAAACAGCCGGGAGCCCAGGGCGTTGTAAAAAAACTTGGGCGCGATGCTGGCTTCTTTGGCCGACAGGCCTTCAGCCAGTTCCTGGACCATGCTGCGGGCTGCCGGAGAATTGGGCACGTCATCGCTCAGATCGATGAAACGGGGTGTTGTAGCGGGCGGCGGGGTCGGCCGGATGTTGAAAAGGGGGTCAGGAAGTTTCAATGCGGCCTTGACGGTAAAACAGTTAAGGCCTGATTTGAAAACGATTTTTTCAATGCAGATGTAGGACTTCACCGTTTTGAGTCGCCGCAATTGCCTTGCAGCGACTCGTCGGGTTTACCGCCTCGGTGCCTGTGTTTCGGGCACAGGTTCAGGGTGGCACAATGCTTTCCCGACGCGTTCGGTTGCCTGGTCTGCAGGCACTGGTCTTTGTTGGGCAGATTCATCCTGCCTTTTCACCATTAAATTTTAAAAATCTGGGCGTTTTTTGCGCTCACGAACCGTATTGGTCAGTGCGCTTGTGCCCACTGATCGCTTGAAACTGGGTAAGATAATTCCATGTCGCGTTACAACACACCATTTGAAATTCACGTTCACGGCGAAGTGCCTTTGCGTGCAGACGTCAGTTTTGAACAATTGCAGGAAGCGCTCAAGCCGCTGTGGAAATATGCCGGCTCCCGCTCACTCGCGGCTGGGGCGGCCAGTGTTTATGAAGAAGAGCCGGGCATCAGGTTCGATGCGCCCAAACATTTGCTGCAGATGTGCTGGACGGTGCCGGGCGACGACGATTTTCGCCAGGCACTCGACGAGATGTGTATGGGTCTGAATGATCTGGCCGAAATCGGTGCCCCGATTGAGGTCACTTTCTACGACGCCGACTTTGACGAGGAAGAGGAAGGCGGCAACCAAGACGACGAAGCGCGCGATGACTTCGTCATTTACTTTGTCGGCCCCACCCCCGCCGCCATCATGCAAGTTCAGCGCGACTTGCTGGTGCAAGACATGATCGGCCTGATGGAGCGCCATTTTGACGGCTCCGAACTCGGTGAGGTTGTCGAAGCAGTTGACAAACTGTTTGAGCGCCGGTTTGACGACCTGGTCAATTCAATGCAGCTGGGCCGGCCCCCGCGCGGCCCCGGTGGCTCGCAAGGCGGCACGGGTCATGGCGGCGGCCGCAAACCCCGGCATCTGCACTGAATCAGGTTGGCTGGCTTGGCACCCGTTGCACCGTCACCCCAGCGCCTGCCGACGCGTCAATCCAGCCCAAGCCCCAGCGCTTGAAATACCCGCAGCGCGGCGTAGGCGTCATTGGCCGCATAAATCAGTTGCGATTCCTGCAGGTGCGCATTCGCCCAGTTCGAGGTGGTCGCCTTGCGCGACTTGATGAATCGCTGGTTGAACATCACCGCCACTGCACCGCGCACGCCCATGTCCTTTCGGTAGCCGCGTTCCCTGAAAACGGTGTTCAGGTCCAGGACGCCTTGCGGGTCAACGCCGAGTTTGTGAATGATGCGCCGGCGGTCATCGCCCAAGCCAAAACCGGGCTTGATGACCCGACTTGACTCCAGCAACACCCCAACCGCACGCCGGCATTCGGCATCTTCAAGCTGAAAGATATACGCTCTGTCCAGCGTTGAAAGCTGCACGATGTGCGGCCCCGTAGACGCTTCGTTTTTGGCGAAGGTGGGCTTGGACTCGGTATCAAAACCCAGCGCCGTAACGCCGTCCAGCTCTTGCAGGGCGCGGGCCGCCTGCGCGGCAGTGGCGACCAGATGAATCTGGTGCAGGTTCAGGCGGTCAAAAGGGGAAAGCAGCGCGATTTGTTCTTTGTCGGGGGTGGCGTGTTGCTCGGTCATGGCGTTCAATGCGTGAAAATGGGGTAGAGCTTACAACCAGCAGCAAAGAAAACACCATGGCCACGGCACAAAGCATCACCACCGACCACTACAAGCTTTTCCCTTCACCGCGCAATCGGCACAAGGCGATTTTTCAGCATGAGGTGTTTTTGCCTTACCCTTACATGCTGATTGATCTGGAGAGCTACCACTTCAAGGGCAAATACAGCCTGTTTGCCGCTTACCGCATCAGCGATCAAAAAATGGGCCAACTGGTCACGCTCGATCTGCCAGAAGATGAAGCCAAGTTCATGGATCGGTTTGTACCAGATTAAGTAATAAAAACTGCCGCTTGCGCAATAGAGACGGGCGTAAGCAGCTATTTATTTGATAGTGGCTTCAAAGCGCATCCGCCAAGCCTTGCCCCGCTTTTGGACACGCATTGAAGAGCAGTGCGAATAGTCAAGTCGCTACTAAAAAAATAGCTGCTTGCGCCCGTACCCATTGCGCTAGCGGCTGTTTTTAATCGAATTTGCCGCCTCGGCCACCAGCGCCGGGCCTTTGTAGATCAGGCCGGTGTAGATTTGGACCACATCGGCACCAGCCTTGATCTTGGAGACGGCATCCAGCCCGCTCATCACACCGCCTACGCCGATGATGGGAAAGCCTTTGCCCAACGCGGCGCGCAGCTGGCTGATCACGCGGTTGCTGGCGGCAAGCACGGGCGCGCCGCTCAGGCCGCCGGTTTCTTCGGCATGGCGCAGGCCCTTGACGGCGTCGCGGCTCAGGGTGGTGTTGGTGGCAACGACGCCGTCCATGGCGTGGCGTTTGAGCGTGGCGGCAATCACGTCGATCTGTGCGTCGTCCAGGTCGGGCGCAATCTTGACAAAAATTGGCACGCGTTTGCCGTGCTGCGCAGCCAGGGTTTCGCGGCGTTCGGCAATGCGGCCCAGCAACGCGTCGAGCGCTTCGTCGCTTTGCAGCGCGCGCAGGTTTTGGGTGTTGGGGCTGGAGATGTTGACGGTGACGTAGTCGGCATGCGGATACACGCCGTCGAGGCAAATCAGGTAATCATCCACTGCGTTTTCAATCGGCGTGGCGGCGTTCTTGCCGATGTTAAGGCCCAGCAACAGGGCGCTTTTTGCGCCTTGCTGGCGCAGTCTGGACTTCTGCACATTGGCCAGAAAAGCGTCCAGCCCGTCATTGTTGAAGCCCAGCCGGTTGATCAGCGCATTGGCTTCGGGCAGGCGGAACATGCGGGGTTTGGGGTTGCCGGGCTGGCCTTTGGGCGTCACCGTGCCGACTTCGACAAAGCCGAATCCCATCGCCGCCAGGCCATCGATGCAGCGGGCGTTCTTGTCGAGTCCGGCTGCCAGGCCCACGCGGTTGGGAAACTTCAGCCCGGCCAGCTCAATCGGGTCGCTGACCTTGCTGCTGCAGTAAGCCGCTGACAGCGGCGTGCCCTGGGTACGCGCCAGTGAAGCCATGGTCAGCTCGTGGGCGGTTTCGGGGTCGAGCCCGAATAAAAAGGGACGGGCCAGGGCGTAGGGGAACAGGGACATTGGATAATTCAGGGTGATAGCTGCGGATGGGGGCAGGACTGGCAAAGCGCCACGGCCTGCAAGGCATAAGCCCCGATTGTCGCAAAAACCCTTTTCATTCCCACCTTTTTTCACCCCAACACGCTCAAGGCACACCATGACCCAAGATGAACTGAAAACCCTGGTCGGCCAGGCCGCACTGAACTATGTCGAAGCCGGCAGCATTGTCGGCGTCGGCACCGGCTCCACTGTCAACAAATTCATCGATGCGCTGGCAACGATGAAAGACCCGATTGCCGGTGCGGTGTCCAGCTCGCTTGCCTCCACCGAGCGGCTGCAGGCGCTGGGCATCAAGGTGTTCGATGCCAGCGAGGTGGATGAGCTGGCGGTGTATATCGATGGTGCAGACGAGATCGATCATGCGGGCCACATGATCAAGGGCGGCGGTGCGGCGCTGACGCGCGAAAAAATCGTGGCGGCGCAGTCGCGCAAGTTTGTCTGCATTGCCGACAAGTCCAAATACGTGGCCGCACTGGGCGATTTTCCGGTGCCGGTCGAAGTCATTCCGATGGCCACGCGGCGCATTGCGCGCCAGTTTGAGGCGATGGGCGGTACTGCCCAAGTGCGCCACAAAGACGGCCAGCCGCTGGTGACCGATAACGGGCAGCACATTCTGGATGTCACCGGCTTGAAGATTGCCGATCCGCTGGCTTTCGAGTCTGAAGTCAGCCAGTGGCCGGGCGTGGTCACGGTGGGTGTGTTTGCTTTGCAGAAAGCCCATGTGTGCCTGCTGGGCACCGACTCCGGCGTTGAAACACTGGTGTTTTAAAGCCGGCTATCCGTCCTGCAAAAAATCAGAAACGAATTCCGGAGGGATTACTGCGGGACGGGACAGGCTCGACAGGACGCGTAGCTGGTGAGGCATTTTTGCCTGCTGCAGCGCTGGCGGCTGCCGCCGCAGGAGCCGCTGTCAGCGTGACCAGCGGTGCAGGCGCTGGTTGCCGATAGCTGGCGGGCAACTTCGACGATTTTGGATAGGCCGCAGCGTTCAGGAACTCGGTCCACTCGGCATCCGAAAAACCTTTGAGCTGCTGGCTGCCGATTGTGAGAAAGGGCAGCGAGGTTTCGCCACTCAAGCGCTGCAGTGCCTCGGTGTCTGCGGCGGTGGTGACCGTTTTTTCGCTGAAAGGAACCCCGCGACTGGTCAGCATGGCGCGCCCTGCGGTGCATGGCGCGCAGTTTTCAGCCGTGTACAGAACCACCGGGTATTTGAGCGCGACTTGCCGCAACTCGTAAGGCAGGCGCGCCGCCACCGCGCTGCCTGCGCCGCTGGTAGTGGCTTCGCTGATTTTTGCATCGCTGGCGGACGCCGGCGGGGGACGGTCGGAAAAAGTCACCTTGCCATCAGGCGCCACGATGCGGTAGACCTGTTGAGCATGCAGCAGTGGTGATGCAAGACTTCCCGCCACTAGCGCCAGGGCCAGCAAGGCTTTGGGCGCCGAAAAATGCAAGGCGTTTGATTTCATGATTTCCAGTGGGGTCTTGGGATTGATTCAGCAGACCGTCAAGCCATGCCCTGATGACGCAGCAGCGCATCCAAAGAAGGTTCGCGGCCCCGGAAGGCTTTGAAAGATTCCATCGCCGGGCGACTTCCGCCGGCTTCGAGAATGGCATGGCGGTATTTTCTGCCGGTTTCCACACTGAGCGTCGATTTGCCGGACGTTTCACCTTCTCCGGCAGCTGCGGCGGCTTCTTCAAACGCAGCATAGGCGTCGGCAGACAGCACTTCGGCCCATTTATAGCTGTAGTAACCGGCCGCATAACCGCCTGAAAAAATATGACTGAAGGTGTGCGCCGTGCGGCTGTAGGCCGGGGCAGAAATTACTGCCACTTCGCGGCGCACTTCATTGAGCAGGCCCATCAGGTCTTCGTCGGGATTGTGCGAGGTGTGCAGCAGCATGTCGAACAGCGAAAACTCAACCTGGCGCAGCGTCTGCATGCCGCTCTGGAAGTTTTTTGCGGCCAGCATTTTTTCAAACAAAGCGCGTGGCAGTGGCTCGCCGGTGTCGACATGAGCCGTCATCTGCTTGAGCACTTCCCATTCCCAGCAGAAGTTTTCCATGAACTGGCTGGGCAGCTCGACCGCATCCCACTCGACGCCGCTGATGCCTGAAACGTCGTGCTCGTTCACCTGCGTCAGCATGTGGTGCAAGCCGTGGCCGAACTCGTGGAACAGGGTGGTGACATCGTCGTGTGTCAGCAGCGCTGGTTTGCCGCCAACGCCGTCGGCAAAGTTGCAAACCAGATGCGCGACCGGCGTTTGCAGCTTGCCGGTGTCAGGGCGCAGCCAGCGGGTGCGTACATCGTCCATCCAGGCACCGCCGCGCTTGCCAGTGCGGGCCGGCATGTCGAGGTAAAACTGCCCGACCAGTTTTTCATCACGCTCAATTCGGTAAAACGCGACGCCAGGCTTCCAGACGGGGGCTGAATCTTCGCGAATGGTGACTTCAAACAGGGTTTCCACAATCCTGAACAGGCCCGCCAGCACCTTGGGTGCGGTGAAGTATTGCTTCACCTCTTGTTCGCTGAAAGCGTAGCGCGCCTCCTTGAGCTTTTCGCCGATGTAGGCGTAGTCCCAAGGTTGCGGATCAGTCTGGTGCAGGGTTTCTGCGGCGAAGGCGCGCAGATCGCCGATGTCTTTTTCTGCATAAGGCCGGGAGCGCTGCGCCAGGTCGCGCAAAAAGGTGACGACTTCTTGCGGTGACTTCGCCATTTTTGCCACTACCGACACTTCGCCGAAATTCTGGTAACCCAGCAGCCGCGATTCTTCTTGCCGCAAGGCCAGTATTTCCTGCATGACAGCGCTGTTGTCAAACTGGCTGAATTCGGCTGGCGCCTGGTCGCTGGCGCGCGTGGTGTAGGCCTTGTAGAGCTTTTCGCGCAATGCGCTGCTTTCGGCAAACTGCATGACTGGCAGGTAGCTTGGAATTTTCAGACTCAAGCGGTAGCCGGGCTTGCCTTCAGCTTCGGCCTGCGCCTTGGCTGTTTGCTGCACATCTTCAGGAACGCCGGTCAACTCGTCGGCACTGGCGTAGTAGGAAAAAGCATCGGTGGCGTCAAGCGAGTTCTCGCTGAATTTCTGGCTCAGTTCGGCCTGGCGCTCCTGGATTTGTGCAAACCGCTCCTTGGCTGCGCCGCTCAACTCTGCACCCGACAACACAAAATTGCGCATGGCGTTTTTGTGGGCCTGGCACTGCTCGGCATTGAGGGTGGACGTGTCGATGGCCTTGTATTTGGCGTACAAACGTTCGTCAGCGCCCAGGCGAGTCCAGAATTCGGTCACGCGGGGCAGGGCGGCGTTGTAGGCGGCCCGCAATTCCGGCGTGTCCGCGACACTGTTCAAATGGCTGACGGCGCCCCAGGCGCGGCCCAGGTTTTCGGTCGCTACATCAAGCACGCTGGCAATGCCGCTCCAGGTGGCAGGAAATTCTTCCGCCGTGACTTGCGCCAGTGCGGTTTCGGCTTTTGCCAGCAAATCATCCATCGCCGGGCCAACATGCGCCGGCAAGATACGGTCAAACAGCGGGAGGTCGGAAAATTCAAGGAGTGGATTGGTCATCACGTCTAGCTGTGGGCGGGTGGGGCGAATCTAAAGAGCTTGATGCGCCTGAAAGAAAAAAGCCGACCTGCAAAGTCGGCAAATGCCTGTCAAAAGTAGTTTTAGTCCTGGGCGCGCTTTTTGACGCTGGTTTGTTTCGGTTTGGACCGCTTGACGCTGCCGCCCGGTGTCAGGCGCTGGTTGCCGAGCACGCGCAGGGTTTTGACTTCAGGGCGCTGGCCATAGCGCGAACTGTTTTTGAGAACCTTGACATCGCGCGGGCCGGGCATGCGGTCTTCGCTGACTTTTTTCTCTTTTTCAGGAACCGGACGCCAGAACACCAGCAGTTTGCCAATGTGCTGGATGGGCGCGGCATCAAGTTCTTCGGCCAGCGCCCTGAACATCTCTTCACGGCCAGGTCGGTCGTCGGACTGCACGCGCACTTTGATGAGCCCGTGGGAGGTCAGTGCGGCGTCGATTTCTTTCTTCACGCCTTCTGTCAGGCCGTCAGTGCCGATCATCACGACGGGGTTGAGGTGGTGCGCTTCAGCGCGGTGATCTTTGCGCTGGGCAGGGGTAAGTTGTATTTGAGCCATGCCCAATTATCGGTGGAGTCGGGAAGACGACAATAGGGGCCATGAAAGTAAATGCCAAGTCAGACCATAAGCTGCTTCCCAAAACCATCAAAGTCGTTGCCAAAGGCGATGCAAAAGGTAAAAAAGTTAATAAAGCGTGGTTGCACGACCATATCAATGATCCGTATGTCAAGCAGGCCCGCAAAGAAGGTTACCGGGCGCGGGCTGCTTTCAAACTCAAGGAAATGGATGAAACGCTGGGGCTGATCAAGCCTGGCGACTGCGTGGTGGACTTGGGCAGTACGCCAGGCGCGTGGAGCCAGTACGTGCGGCGCAAGCTCTCCCCGACCGGTGCTGCCGTGGGCGCACTGAATGGACGCATCATCGGACTGGATCTTTTGCCGATGGAGCCGATTGAAGGCGTTGTGTTTATTCAGGGGGACTTTCGAGAGCCCGAAGTGCTGGAAAAGCTGGAGCACGCCTTGTCTACCGACAAGGGGCTGGTGAAGGTCGATCTTGTCATTTCGGACATGGCGCCCAATCTGTCAGGCATTGAATCAGCCGATGCGGCGCGCATTGCGCATCTGGTGGAATTGGCCGTGGAATTTGCACAAACCCACATGAAACCGGACGGTTCACTGGTCGTCAAACTTTTTCATGGCAGCGGCTATGACGAACTGGTCAAGCTGTTTAAGGCCAGCTTTAAAGTAGTCAAGCGCATGAAGCCTAAAGCCTCGCGTCCGACATCTTCTGAAACTTTTCTGGTCGGTAAGGGTTTGAAAAACTTGACATCGCTGTGAAACGGCGTTTTTAGAGCCGTAATAAATCGTTAAATCCGCTTTATGCCTAGGGATGCAGCTTGGTTAGTGCTGTATTAGCCCTTGAAACGCCTAAAATCAGGCGCATGTGCCATCGCATCGGCTTAGGGTTTTTACATCGGAGTAGTCCTTGAATAATCAGTGGTTTTCTAAAATTGCAATCTGGCTGGTCATCGCCATGGTGCTTTTCACCGTGTTCAAGCAATTTGATACACGCGGTGGTGCAGGCTCCAATTACGTGGGCTATTCTGAGTTCCTTGAAGAGGTTCGCGGAAAGCACATCAAGGCAGCGACCATCGCGGAAGGTCAGGGCGGCACTGAAATCGTTGCCACGACGACCGAAGATCGAAAAATCCGCACCACGGCAACTTATCTTGATCGCGGCCTGATCGGCGACCTGATTGCCAACGACGTGAAGTTTGATGTCAAGGCCCGCGAAGAAGGCTCCTTGCTCATGACTCTGCTGGTCAGCTGGGGGCCCATGCTGCTCTTGATTGGCGTGTGGGTGTATTTCATGCGGCAAATGCAGGGCGGCGGCAAGGGCGGCGCGTTCAGTTTTGGCAAGTCCAAAGCACGCATGCTTGACGAGTCGACCAATACCGTGACCTTTGCCGACGTGGCTGGCTGCGATGAGGCCAAGGAAGAAGTCAAGGAAGTGGTCGATTTTCTGAAAGATCCGGCCAAATTCCAGAAGCTCGGTGGCCGTATTCCGCGCGGTTTGCTGCTGGTCGGCCCTCCGGGCACTGGCAAGACCCTGCTTGCCAAGGGCATCGCCGGCGAAGCCAAGGTTCCTTTCTTTTCAATTTCAGGCTCTGATTTTGTTGAAATGTTTGTCGGCGTGGGTGCAGCCCGGGTTCGTGACATGTTTGACAACGCCAAGAAAAATGCACCCTGCATCATCTTTATTGATGAAATTGATGCGGTCGGTCGCCAGCGCGGTGCCGGCGTCGGCGGTGGTAATGACGAGCGCGAACAGACGCTGAACCAGATGCTGGTCGAGATGGATGGTTTTGAAACCAATGTCGGCGTGATCGTAGTGGCTGCCACCAACCGCCCGGACATTTTGGATGCCGCCTTGCTGCGTCCCGGACGTTTTGACCGTCAGGTCTATGTCACGCTGCCTGACATTCGCGGGCGCGAGCAAATCCTGAATGTTCACATGCGCAAGGTGCCGCTTGGCCAGGACGTGAACGCGAGCGTGATTGCGCGTGGCACACCCGGCATGTCGGGTGCTGACCTGGCCAATTTATGCAATGAGGCCGCATTGATGGCTGCGCGTCGCAGCGCCCGTACGGTTGAGATGCAGGACTTTGAAAAAGCCAAGGACAAAATTCTGATGGGCCCAGAGCGTAAAAGCATGGTCATGCCTGAAGAAGAGCGCCGCAACACGGCCTACCACGAGTCAGGTCATGCGCTGCTCGGCAAGATGCTCCCTAAATGCGATCCGGTGCATAAAGTCACTATCATTCCGCGTGGCCGTGCTTTGGGTGTCACGATGAGCCTGCCTGCACAAGACCGCTACAGCTACGACCGTGAATACATGCTCAGCCAGATCAGCATGCTTTTCGGTGGTCGCATCGCCGAAGAAGTCTTCATGAACCAGATGACGACCGGCGCCAGCAACGACTTCGAGCGCGCCACATCGCTGGCCCGCGACATGGTGACCCGTTATGGCATGACCGAAGCGCTCGGTCCTATGGTGTATGCAGAAAACGAAGGCGAAGTGTTTTTGGGTCGCTCGGTGACCAAAACCAACAACATGAGTGAAGCGACGCTGCAAAAGGTGGACACCGAAGTGCGCCGCATCATCGACCAGCAATATACTTTGGCACGAAATCTGATCGAAGACAACCAGGACAAGATGCATGCGATGGCCAAGGCCTTGCTTGAATGGGAAACCATTGACGTCGAGCAGATGGACGACATCATGGCAGGCCGGGAGCCGCGTCCTCCGAAAGACTGGACGCCGCGTAATCCGTCGGTGGGCGGTGGTGGCAGCGGCCCCAGTGGCGGCAGCCCGGCGGTCAATACTGAGCCGGCACCCACTGTGGCTTGACTGACGCACACAGCTTGAACAATCCATGAACCGGGGCCAGTCCCCGGTTTTTCTTTGTCTGCCTGCTTTGGGCAGAAACCCAACCTGAATGAGAAGGCACCTCATGATCTGGCAAACCGCACGCTTTCAGATGGACTTGTCGCAGCCGCGCGTCATGGGCATTGTCAACGTCACGCCTGACTCTTTTTCGGATGGTGGTAAATATTATTCTTCTGGCGACAGTTTTTCCGGGGTATTTGCGCACTGTGAGCAGTTGATCCGTGAAGGCGCTGACTTGCTGGATATTGGCGGTGAATCTACGCGGCCTGGTGCATTGCCTGTTTCGCTGGAACAAGAACTGGCGCGCGTAATGCCCGTGGTTCGCCATGCCGTCAAGCTGGGCGTGCCGGTTTCTGTGGATACGTACAAGCCAGAAGTCATGCGCGCCGTACTCGACTTGGGTGCCGACATCATCAATGACATCTGGGCGTTGCGTCAACCCGGCGCCCTGCAAGTAGTGGCTGCACACCCGAGTTGCGGTGTTTGCCTGATGCACATGCACCGTGAGCCGCAAACCATGCAGACGGTGCCGATGCAAGGCGATGTCGTGCCACAAATACTTTTTTTTCTGGAGCAGGCCGCCCAGCGTCTGCAGACGGCAGGTGTTGACAAGGCGCGCATTGTGCTGGATACCGGAGTCGGTTTTGGGAAAACGGTGGCACAGAATTTTGCTTTGCTGGCCAGGCAGCGCGAATTTTTGGCAGCGGGCTACCCGCTGCTGGCGGCCTGGTCGCGCAAGTCATCTTTGGCGGCCGTTTGCAGCCCGCCTTATGCACATCAAGAACCGCTGGATATAACGATGCGTATGATTCCCAGCGTGGCGGCGGCATTACTGGCGGTCGAGCGCGGCGCGCGTATCGTTCGTGTGCATGATGTGCTGGAAACCGTGCAGGCCTTGAAGGTCTGGATGGCAGCCAGTTGATGCGTTGCTACGATTGTTGCACCGCACAATAAAATTCACTTTCAGTCTATCTATCCCTAAAGCTTTCTCTAAAATCAACGGTTGATCAACAGCGCAGCTTTTAAAGAACCACACGCATGACAAGAAAATACTTTGGTACCGACGGCATTCGGGGCACTGTTGGACAGAGTCCGATCACCCCTGACTTTGTGCTCCGGCTGGCCCATGCCGTGGGTCATGTGCTTCGCAAGACCGAAGACCGGCCGACTGTGCTGATTGGCAAGGACACGCGTATTTCAGGCTACATGCTGGAGAGTGCGCTGGAGTCCGGCTTTAACTCCGCTGGCGTGGATGTGGTGCTGCTGGGACCTTTGCCTACGCCAGGCGTGGCCTACCTGACACGCGCACAGCGCGCCAGTCTCGGGGTGGTCATCAGTGCCAGCCACAATCCTTTTGCCGATAACGGCATCAAGTTTTTCAGTGCCCAAGGCACCAAACTCAATGATGACTGGGAATCTGCGGTAGAAGCGGCACTGCAAGAGCCGCCGGTCTGGGCCGATTCGGCTTCACTGGGAAAAACGCGCCGCCTTGAAGATGCAGCCGGGCGCTATATCGAATTTTGCAAAAGCACATTTGCCCACGATCTGACCCTTAAGGGCTTGAAAATTGTGGTTGACGGTGCGCATGGTGCGGCCTACCAGATCGCGCCGATGGTGTTCCATGAACTTGGCGCCGAGGTAATTGCCATTGGTTGCACGCCCGATGGCCTCAACATCAATGATGGATTTGGTGCCACCCATCCTCAGGCGCTGGTCAACGCGGTAAAAACCCACCAGGCCGACTTCGGCATTGCACTTGATGGCGATGCAGATCGTCTGCAAATCGTGGACGCAGAGGGCCGGCTTTACAACGGCGATGAAGTGCTCTATCTGATGGTGACCGAGCGCCTGGCCCGGGGTGAACAAGTTCCCGGAACCGTCGGAACCTTGATGACCAACATGGCCGTCGAAGTGGCGCTGAAAGCCAAAGGCGTGGAGTTTGTACGCGCCAAGGTGGGCGACCGCTACGTTCTTGAGGAACTCGATAAGCGCGGCTGGCTGCTCGGCGGAGAAGGCTCAGGCCACTTGCTGGCGCTAGACAAGCACACCACTGGCGACGGCCTGATCAGCGCGTTGCAGGTGCTGCAGGCGTGTGTGCGCAGCAAGAAAACGCTGGCGCAACTGTTGGATGACGTGGTGCTGTTTCCGCAGACGCTGGTCAACGTTCGGCTCAAGCCCGGTCAGGACTGGAAGAACAGCCCTGAGTTGGCCAGTCAAACCGCCGCCGTGGAAATCGAATTGGGCAATACCGGCCGCATTTTGATTCGTGCCAGCGGCACCGAGCCTTTGCTGCGAGTAATGGTGGAGGCGCGCGATCCAGAGCAAGCCAGAGCCTGTGCCGAGCGGGTTGCAGACACGGTGCGCTCGGTATAAGTGCTGAATACGCTGATTGGAATGACAAAAGGCTGCAAGGCCTTTTGCCGTTTAAGCGGGCGCTTTTACCGGCTCAAGGCGTCTTGATTCCGGCGGTTTTGATAACCCTGGTCCAGCGTGCCTCTTCGCTCTTGATGAAGTCGGCGTAGTGCTTGGCACCGGGCTGCGGCACCACAAAGCCCTGCGACTCCAGGCGCTGCTTGATCGCTGGCGAACTCATGACCTGCAGCATCGCCGCATCGAGCTTGTCGATGATCGGCTGTGGCACGCTCTTGGGGGCAGAAATGCCTGACCATGACAACGCTTCAAAGCCTTTGTAACCCGATTCGGCCACGGTCGGCACGTCGGGATACAGCGGATTGCGCTGCGCGCTCGACACCGCCAGCGGGCGCAGCTTGCCAGCCTTGACATGCTGCAGCGCCACGTCCTGATTGATAAACATCATCTTGATGGTGCCGCCCAGAATGTCGGTCATCATCGGGCCGCCGCCCCGGTACGGAATGCCCAGCATGTAAATGCCGGCGGTCTGCTTGAACTGCTCCATTGCCATGTGACCCGAGGCGGCCGGGGTGTAGCCGTAGTCGAGCTTGCCCGGATTGGCCTTGGCGTAGTCGACCAACTCTTTGAGCGTTTTGAACGGTGTGCTCGGGTGGACTACCAGCACGTTAGGGCCGGAATGCACCTGGGCGATATGAATAAAGTCGGTGTTCGAGTTGTACTTGGGCAAAGGCTCCAGACCGTGAGCCACGGCGTTTTGGCCCACGCCAGTCTGGATCAGGGTGTAGCCATCAGGCGTGGCCTTGGCACCGCGATCGGTGCCGATCACGCCGCCGGCACCGCCGATGTTGTCGACGATGAAAGGCTGCTTGAGGATCTTGCTGAGTTCTTCCGCCACCATGCGTCCCATCACGTCGCTGGTGCCGCCGGCGGGGAAGGGCACGATGATCTTCACCGGCTTGTTCGGGTAATCGGACTGGGCTATAGCCGTTCCAGATGCTATGAAAACAATAGCTGAAAGTGCAAGTGTGGCAAGCGCATAGCGTCTATTTGTCATAAATATATCTCCTGTTGAAGTATTCTGAAGCGCAAGAAGGCGGGGTACGGCGTGGCGAGATGATTGAAGACGATTCAGCGTCCCCTGGCCTTGCGCCAAGTGGAAAAATCGTCTTTCGACTGCTGCTGCGTGGGCGGATACAGGCCGATGATGGGCCGACCCTTGAGGACTTCTTCAAGCACGAAGTCTTCAAATGCGGTCATTTCCACCGCATCGTCGGCAATCTCGTCGGCCAGGTGCGCCGGAATCACGAACACGCCTTCCTGATCGCCGACGATCACATCGCCCGGAAACACGGCCACATCGCCGCAGCCAATCGGCACATTGATGTCCAGCGCCTGGTGCAGCGTGAGGTTGGTGGGAGCAGAAGGGCGCTGGTGATAGGTCGGAAACGGCAGCACCGCCAGCTCGGGCGAGTCGCGAAAGCCGCCGTCGGTGACGATGCCGGCAGCGCCGCGCACCATCAGGCGCGAGATCAATATGGAGCCCGCTGAGGCAGCGCGGGCGTCCTTGCGGCTGTCGATGACCAGCACCGCGCCTTCCGGGCATTGCTCGACGGCCACGCGCTGCGGGTGCTTGGGGTCCTGGAACACGCTGATCGGGTTCAGGTCTTCACGCGCCGGAATGTAGCGCAGGGTGAAGGCTTCACCCACCATGGTCGGCAGGCTGCGGTTGACCGGATGCACGTCCTGGATGAACTGGTTGCGCAGGCCGCGTTTGAACAGGGCGGTGCACAGCGTGGCGATGCTGACGGTCTTGAGCTTGTCGCGGGTGGCGGGACTGAGGGACATGAAGAACTTTCTTTATTGGGGTGAGGGCAAAGATGATTTATCCGTGTCATTCCCGCGAAGGCGGGAATGACGAACGGGGAGTTGTTTCTTTGGACATCTTCAGTAAATGTCGGGCTCGCCAATGGGCGCGCCGAACGAGGTTTCAAGAAAATCAAAGTCGCAGCCGGTGTCGGCCTGCTGGATGTGGCGCGCGCTCATCCAGCCGTAGCCGCGCTCGAAGCGCTTCGGGGGCGGCGTCCAGGCGGCGCGGCGCTGGGCCAGTTCGTCGTCGCTGACTTCGAGGTGGATGCGCCGGGCCGGCACATCGACAGTGATCAAGTCGCCAGTTCTCACCAACGCCAGCGGGCCGCCGATGTAGGCCTCTGGCGCGACGTGCAGGATGCAAGCACCGTAGCTGGTGCCGCTCATGCGGGCGTCCGAAATGCGCAGCATGTCTTTCACGCCCTGCTTGACCAGCTTGAGCGGGATGGGCAGCATGCCCCATTCGGGCATGCCGGGGCCGCCCTGCGGGCCAGCGTTGCGCAGGATCAGGATGTGGTCGGCCGTCACATCGAGGTTTTCGTCCTCGACGGCGGCTTTCATCGACGGGTAGTCGTCAAACACCAGCGCCGGGCCGGTGTGCTGGAAGTAGTGCGGCGCGCAAGCGCTGGGCTTGATCACGCAGCCGTCGGGCGCGAGGTTGCCGCGCAGCACGGCCAGCGCGCCTTCGGCATAAATCGGGTTGTCGAGCGGCCGAATCACGTCGTGGTTGTAGACCTCGGCACCGACCAGGTTGTCGCCGAGCGGCTTGCCGGTGACGGTCAGCGCATCGAGTTGGAGGTGGTCTTTCAGCACGCTCATCATGCCCAGCATGCCGCCGGCGTAGTAGAAGTCTTCCATCAAATACGTGTCGCCACTGGGGCGGATGTTGGCAATCACCGGCACCTTGCGGCTGGCCGCGTCGAAGTCGTCCAGGCCAACGGCGCAATGCTCACCAGCGCGGCGCGACATGGCGACGAGGTGAATGATGGCGTTGGTCGAGCAGCCCATCGCCATGGCGACGGTGATGGCGTTCTCGAACGAGGCGCGCGACAGCAGTTTGGCTGGGCTCAAGCCTTCCCAGACCATGCCGACGATGCGCCGGCCGCATTTGGTCGCCATGCGGATGTGGTTGGAATCGACTGCCGGAATCGACGACGCGCCGGGCAGCGTCAAGCCCATCGCCTCGGCAATGCCGGTCATGGTGCTGGCCGTGCCCATGGTCATGCAGTGGCCGTGGCTGCGCGCAATGCCGCCTTCGACTTCCAGCCACTGCGCCTTGTTGATCTTGCCGGCGCGCCGCTCGTCCCAGTATTTCCAGGTGTCCGAGCCTGAACCGAGGATCTTGCCCTTGACGTTGCCGCGCAGCATCGGGCCGGCGGGCATGTAGATGAAGGGCACACCGGCACTGAGCGCCCCGAGCACCAAGCCGGGTGTGGTCTTGTCGCAGCCGCCCATCAGCACCGCGCCGTCAATCGGGTGGCTGCGCAGCAATTCCTCCACGTCCATGGCCAGCATGTTGCGGTACAGCATGGTGGTCGGCTTGACCAGTGCTTCGGACAGCGACAGCGCCGGCAGTTCCAGCGGAAAGCCGCCGGCCTGCAGCACGCCGCGCTTGACATCCTCGACGCGCTGCTTGAAGTGGCCGTGGCAGGTGCCGATGTCGCTCCAGGTGTTCAAAATGGCGATGACCGGCTTGCCTTCCCAGTCTTCGGGGCCGTAGCCCAGCTGCATCACGCGTGAGCGGTGGCCGAAGGAGCGCACGTCGTCGGGGGCGAACCAGCGCGCGCTGCGCAATTCTTCGTAAGTCTTTTTTGTCATGAAAAGGGCTTCGGGTTCAAAATATTCACAAAATTAAAGCACTAATATATTAGTGTGTCAATGCTATGATTTACCCTGATGGCCACATTGATAACCCTAAAGACCGCATGACAGTTCTCGCCAATATTGCGCCGCCCAAACTGGACCGCACCCGCCAGTCGGCCCCTCAAGTGTTTGAAGTTTTGCGGGAGCTGATCGTCTCCGTCCAGCTGGAACCCGGAACGGTGTTGCAGCGCGCCGAATTGGTGGAGCACTTCGGCATCAGCCAGACGCCGATTCGTGATGCGTTGCTGCGGCTGGGTGAAGAGCAACTGGTCGATATTTTTCCGCAACATGCCACCGTGGTCAGCCGGATTGATTTGACGGCGGCCTTGCAGGCGCATTTCCTGCGACTGGCGATTGAGCTGGAAATTCTGACGGCCTTGTGTGTATTGCCGGAGGCGAAACACGGTGCCCTGATGCGACGGTTGAACGGGGGCATGGCCGAGCAGGAAGCCGCGCTCAATCCGCTGGATATTGCAAAGCTGGCCTTGGCTGACCAAGCGTTTCATGAACAACTGTACGCAGCCGCCAACGTGGGGCCGCTGTGGGCGCTGGTGCGCAAGCAAAGCGGGCATGTCGACCGGCTGCGCCGGCTGAACCTGCCCGTTGAAGGCAAGCCGCAGGCCATCGTGCGCGACCACCGCGCCATCGTAGAAGCCATTGCGCGCAAGGACGCGCAGGCGGCGCAAAACGCGCTGCGTCAGCACTTGGCTGGAACGCTGTCCTTTGTCGATGACATCAGGCAGCGTTTTCCGGACTGGATCGTTGCGAACGGGTAAGCCGCTCTGAAAAGCCGGGTGTTGAACTGGCGCTGGTTTATTCCGGCCTGGAAACGAGTTTTTAAGATAAAAAGGCCTGTTGCGCATGCTGAATGGGCGCTGCAAGCTATTAATAGCATAGCAAAATGCTGGATGTTTCGCATTTTTTGGTGGCAAGTGGAAGGGGCTTCTTTCTAGCCCGGCTTTTTTCGGTATTCAAACGGCGTGGTTCTCCGTCACCGTTTCAAAGAAAGGCCTGCGGGCGGCGATCCGTGCCGGTTGCAGAGCCGCACAAGACGCACGCCCATAAAAAAATCCCGCTGCCAGAAAACAGCGGGATTTTTGATTTTCAGCCGGATGGCGGTTTGTGGCGGCGGAAAACCTTCACCTCAATACGCCATGCCGACAATGCCGACCCCGGCCTCAGGCGACCGTCAACTCGGTTTCCAGTTCAGGCACAGTAGCCGCCACCGGGGCAGGCACTGGCGTGCGGATCAAATGGTCAAAAGCGCTCAGTGCTGCCTTCGCGCCATCGCCAGCGGCAATCACGATCTGCTTGAACGGCACCGTGGTGGCGTCGCCCGCTGCAAACACGCCCGGCACCGAGGTCTGGCCTTTGGCGTCAATCACGATTTCGCCGTGCTTGGACAACTCGACCGTGCCCTTGAGCCAGTCGGTGTTGGGCACCAGGCCAATCTGGATGAACACGCCTTCGAGCGCCACGCTGTGCAGCGCATTCGTTGCCCGGTCTTTGTAAACCAGGCCGTTGACCTTCTGGCCGTCGCCGGTGATCTCGGTCGTCTGCGCGTTGGTAAACACCGTCACGTTGGCCAGGCTGTGCAGTTTGCGCTGCAGCACGGCATCGGCCCGCAGCGCGGTGTCGAACTCAATCAGCGTGACATGGCCGACCAGGCCTGCCAGGTCAATGGCGGCCTCAACGCCCGAGTTGCCGCCGCCAATCACCGCCACGCGCTTGCCCTTGAACAGCGGGCCGTCGCAGTGCGGGCAGTACGCCACGCCCTTGTTCTTGTACTCGTGCTCGCCGGGCACGTTGATGTTGCGCCAGCGCGCGCCGGTCGACAAGATGACGGTCTTGCTTTTCAGCGTGGCACCGCTTTCAAGCTGGATTTCGATCAGGCCCTGACCCGATGCAGACGCCGGAATCAAGGCCTTGGCGCGTTGCAGGTTCATGATGTCCACCTCGTAGGCGCGCACATGCTGCTCCAGCGCCAGCGCAAACTGTGGGCCCGTGGTTTCCTTCACCGAGATGAAGTTTTCAATGCCCATCGTGTCCAGCACCTGGCCGCCAAAGCGCTCGCAGGCAATGCCGGTGCGAATGCCTTTGCGGGCAGCGTAAACCGCCGCCGCTGCACCGGCCGGGCCACCGCCGACGATCAATACGTCAAAGGCTTCCTTGGAGGCGATTTTTTTGGCCTCGCGCTCAACCCCGCTGGTGTCAATCTTGGCCAGGATTTCTTCCAGGCTCATGCGGCCCTGGGCGAACTCGGTGCCGTTCAGGTAGACCGTCGGCACGGCCATGACCTGGCGTTCCTTGATCTCCTCCTGGAACAGCGAGCCGTCAATCATCGTGGTCTTGATGCGCGGGTTTTGCACTGCCATCAGGTTGAGCGCCTGCACCACGTCGGGGCAGGTGTGGCACGACAGCGAGACATAGACTTCAAAGTCAAAATCGCCGTCGAGTGCGCGGATTTGCTGCAGCACGTCTTCTTCGACCTTGGGCGGGTAGCCGCCAATTTGCAGCAGCGCCAAAATCAGCGAGGTGAATTCATGGCCCATTGGCAAACCGGCAAAACGCGGGCCGTGGTTTTCGCCGGGGCGGTTGATGGAGAACGACGGCTTGCGGTGAACGTCGTCCCGGCTTTCGCTGACAGTGATCAGCGCTGAGGCGCTGGCAACGTCCTTCAGCAGCGACTGCAACTCGCCCGACGCCTTGCTGTCGTCGAGCGAAGCAACGATTTCGATCGGCTGCGTGGCGCGGTCGAGGTAGCTTTTCAATTGGGTCTGGGTGGCGGCGTCGAGCATGGCGGACTCACTTTCAAAATGCGTGGAGGAATAAAAAAGCCCGGGTGCAGGCGCGCCCGGGCTGTGGCGCGGTGAAAGCGTCTTAGATCTTGCCGACCAGGTCGAACGATGGCTTCAGGGTCGCCGAGCCTTCTTCCCATTTGGCCGGGCAGACTTCACCGGGGTGGGCGGCCACGTACTGGGCGGCCTTGACCTTGCGCAGCAATTCGGCGGCGTTACGGCCAATGCCTTCGGCGGTCACTTCTACCGACTGGATGATGCCTTGCGGGTCAACGATGAACGTGCCACGGTCAGCCAGGCCCTGGCCTTCGCGCATGGTGTCGAAGTTGCGCGTCACGGTGCCCGACGGGTCGCCAATCATGGCGTACTGGATCTTGCCGATGGTGTCCGAGCTGTCGTGCCAGGCTTTGTGCGTGAAGTGCGTGTCGGTCGACACCGAGTAGATTTCTACGCCCATTTTCTGGAATTCAGCGTAATGGTCAGCCACGTCGCCCAGTTCGGTCGGGCAGACGAATGTGAAATCGGCAGGGTAGAAAAAGAACACGGCCCACTTGCCCAGCACGTCTTTTTCAGACAATTCAATGAACTTGCCGGCTTTGTAGGCGCTGGCCTGGAAAGGCTTGATCGCGGTATTGATAACGGACATGGTGGGTTCCTTTACGGGGTGGTTGAAAATCTGAACAAGGTGATAGTTTATGTCTCATGATGCGTTTGATCAAATAGACATTTGCTATTAATGGAATTGCTGCTGGCTATCTGGCGAGGCGCAAAAAACGGCTGGTGATTGAATTAATTTGGCCAAACAAGGCGATTACGCAGGCTGGACGGGCGCTGCCAGCTATCAAAATCATAGTTGTATACGAGCTGCAAGCTGATGAGCGCATGGCCTGCAATCAATATTCCAGCCGTTCCGGTTTGATTTCCTGCAGGATGGTGGTGGCGATTTCCTCGATCGACTTGGTGGTGGTCGATAACCAGCGAATGCCTTCGCGCCGCATCATGGCTTCAGCCTCGTGAATTTCATTGCGGCAGTTGGCCAGGCTTGAATAGACCGAGTTGGGTCGGCGCTCATTGCGGATCTCGCTCAGGCGCTCTGCGGCAATCGTCAAGCCAAAGATTTTTTTACGGTGTGGCACCAGTGCAGGCGGCAGTTGCCGGCGCTCGAAGTCTTCGGGAATCAGCGGGTAATTCGATGCCTTCAGGCCGTACTGCATGGCCAAGTACAGCGTGGTGGGGGTTTTGCCACTGCGGCTGACGCCGACCAGAATCACGTCCGAGCCTGCCAGGTCGCGGTGGCTCTGGCCGTCGTCATGCGCCAGTGAAAAATTGATCGCCTCGATCCGGTCGTCATAGGCCTTGCTTTTGGAAGCGTCTGAAAACCGGCCCACGCGGTGATTGGACTTGATGCCCAGCTCGCTTTCCAGCGGCGCCACAAAGGTGCCAAACATGTCCAGCAGCATGCCGTTGCACTGCGACTTGATGACCGCCAGGATGTCCATGTTCACCAGCGTCGTGAAAACAATAGGCCGCTTGCCTTCGATTTCCCCGGTGTTGTTGATATGACGGATGGCCTGATAGGCCTTGTCCACGGTGTCAATAAACGGCAGCCGGACATGCCGTGGGTTGATTTCAAACTGGGCCAGGATGGCGTTGCCAAAGGTTTCGGCGGTGATACCGGTGCCGTCAGAAATGAAAAATACGGTGCGATTGGACATGGTGCTTGCTTCAGTCAATGGAAAAGCCGGAATGGCGGGGCCGGGCAGCAGCCCCCTACAATCATGCCAATTATCCCGTTTGTGTTTCCGTGCGCTGCATCAACCGAACTAAAAAGAACAACAAGGCTGGGCGCCGCACCGGACACTGGGTGCCGATTTTTAAACCTCCGGAGTATTTTTATGTCCAACCTGTTTGCGTCGACCGACCTGGTCGTACCGTTTGAAAACCTGAGAATGACCGATGTCGACTCGGTCGGTGGCAAGAACGCCAGCCTCGGCGAGATGATTTCGCAGCTGCCCACCGGCCCGCAAGGTGTGCGGGTACCGACCGGCTTTGCCACCACGGCCCACGCTTTTCGCGTCTTTCTGGCGTATGCCGGGCTCGACAACAAGATCAATGCTGTGCTCGATGCGCTCGATACCGAGGACGTGCGCGCGCTGGCCAAAGCCGGCGCGCAAATTCGCAGCATGGTGGAAGCCCAGCCTTTTCCGCCAGAGTTCGAGCAAGCCGTGCGCGAGAGTTTTACCCGCCTGAGCGTCAACAACAGCCAGGCCAGTTTTGCCGTGCGTTCATCGGCTACTGCCGAAGACTTGCCCGACGCTTCGTTTGCCGGCCAGCAGGAAACCTTTCTGAACGTCGTCGGTATTGACGATGTGCTGCACAAGATGAAAGAAGTGTTTGCTTCGCTCTACAACGACCGCGCCATCAGCTACCGCGTTCACAAGGGGTTTGCCCATGCGGGCGTCGCCTTGTCGGCCGGCGTGCAGCGCATGGTGCGCAGTGATCTGGGCGCAGCTGGCGTCATGTTCACCATCGACACCGAAAGTGGTTTTGAAGACGTGGTGTTTGTGACTTCCAGCTATGGCTTGGGCGAAACAGTAGTGCAGGGCGCTGTGAACCCGGACGAGTTCTATGTGCACAAGCCAATGCTCAAGGCCGGCAACCGCGCGGTGATCCGCCGCAATTTAGGCTCCAAGCTGCTGCAGATGGAGTTCACGACCGCAGAAGAGAAAAAAGTCGGCGGCAAGCTGGTCAAAACCACCGATGTGCCGATTGAGTTGCGCAACCGCTATTCACTGACCGACGCGGATGTCGAGCAGCTGGCACGTTATGCCGTCATTATTGAAGACCATTACGGCCGTCCGATGGACATCGAATGGGGCAAGGACGGTATCGACGGCGAAATGTACATCCTGCAGGCACGCCCTGAAACTGTCAAAAGCCAGGCCAAAGGCAAGGCCGAGCAGCGCTACAAGCTCAAAGGTGTCGGCACGGTGCTGACGGCTGGCCGCGCGATTGGCCAGAAAATTGGCACCGGGCCGGTGCGTATCGTGCATGACATCAGCGAGATGGACCAGGTCCAGCCCGGCGATGTGCTGGTGACCGACATGACCGACCCGAACTGGGAGCCGGTGATGAAGCGCGCCAGCGCCATCGTGACAAACCGCGGCGGCCGTACCTGCCATGCCGCCATCATCGCGCGTGAACTGGGAATTCCGGCAGTGGTGGGTTGTGGTGACGCGACCGACCAGTTGAAAGACGGAATGCTGGTGACCGTGAGCTGCGCCGAGGGGGACACGGGTAATATTTATGACGGTTTGCTGGAAACCGAAGTGACTGAAGTGCTGCGTGGCGAGATGCCGCCTATCGACATCAAGATCATGATGAATGTCGGCAACCCGCAGCTGGCTTTTGATTTCTGCCAGATTCCCAACCAGGGTGTCGGCTTGGCGCGGCTGGAGTTCATTATCAACAACAACATCGGCGTCCATCCGAAGGCGATTCTGGACTACCCGAATGTTGCTGCCGATCTGAAAAAGGCAGTGGAAAGCGTGGCGCGCGGCCATGCGTCGCCACGTGCTTTTTATGTCGATAAAGTGGCTGAAGGCATTGCCACCATTGGCGCTGCATTCTGGCCGAAGCCTGTCATCGTTCGGCTTTCGGACTTCAAGTCGAACGAATACCGCAAGCTGATTGGCGGCTCGCGCTATGAGCCTGAAGAAGAAAATCCAATGCTGGGCTTTCGCGGTGCAGCACGCTACATCAGCGCCGAATTCCGTGAAGCTTTTGCCATGGAATGCGAAGCGCTCAAGCGCGTGCGCAACGACATGGGCTTGACCAACGTGGAGGTCATGGTGCCGTTTGTGCGCACACTCAGTCAGGCCAAGGCCGTGACGGAGTTGCTGGCCGAGCATGGGCTCAAGCGCGGCGAGCAGGGTTTGCGCCTCATCATGATGTGCGAAGTGCCCAGCAATGCCATATTGGCCGATCAGTTCCTGGAGTACTTCGACGGTTTTTCTATCGGCTCCAACGACCTGACGCAGCTGACGCTGGGCCTGGACCGCGACTCGGGGCTGGAAATTCTGGCGAAAGACTTTGACGAACGTGATCCGGCGGTCAAGGCGCTGCTCAGCCTGGCTATTTCGGCCTGCAAACGTCAGGGTAAATATGTCGGCATTTGCGGTCAGGGCCCCAGCGACCACGCAGACTTTGCGCTATGGCTCAAGGAGCAGGGCATTGGTTCAATTTCCCTGAATCCCGATACCGTGATCGAGACCTGGAAACGCTTGGCCAACTGATTTTTCCAGTGCCTCACCGAGGGAAAACCCCCGGCAGCTTGCGCGGTGAGTGTCAGCAATGGGAAAGTCCTCCGATGACAATCGGAGGTTCCGGCTTCCATGCTTGTCACTCGCCATGCTGATCTTTTTTACCACCCTCAAACTGATTGCCGAAATTGCGTTGCTGGCGCTGGCGGGTCAATGGCTGACCGGCTTGATGTCGGGTTCCGCGCGCAACGGCAATCCGTTTTATACCTTGCTGCAGCTTTTGGGCAGGCCGTGGATTCGCGCGGCGCGGTGGCTTTCGCCTCGTGTCGTGCTGGATCGCCACGTGCCGCTGGTGGCATTTTTTCTGTTGCTGCTGATGTGGGCGGCCGCAAGTTTTGCCAAAGTCATGCTCTGTCTGCAGATGGGTGTGGATTTATGCAAATGACCCGCTCGTTCAGGGACAGTTTTCGATATTTTTTCCTGAAAGTGCAAGCGATGCTCCTGCTGGCATTCGGTCGCCCGGCGGCCGCGCTTGCCAGGTTTGACCGGATGGTATCTAGCTGGCCGCTGGACCGCTATACGTTGGCCAGCCGTGCCCATGTGCTGGCCGGGCTCAACCGGCTTGAGGCGTCCATCATCAGCCAGCAGCGGGTCGTCGGCCTTCCGGGCTCTGAGGCGCAGATGGCGGTGGACTGGTTCAATCTGGGTTATTTGCAGCAGCAGGCCGGCCGCTACGATGAAGCCCGGCCTTCATTTGAAAAAGCTACCGAATTTAATCCCGCCATGGATCGGGCCTGGTATGGCCTGGCCTTGGTGCTGATGCATCAACAACAATTTGACGAAGCCCGGCAGGCGCTGAAAAAAAATACGGCACTGCAACCGATGAGTCCACACGGCTGGTATCGGCTGGCGCAAGTCAATCTGGCGTTGGGCGAGCCGGAAAAATCCCGCAAAGTGATTGATCACCTGCGCCAGTTCGAGCCTAGGGTGGCGGCGCAACTGGAGCGCGAAATCAGCATGGCCGGTGCGCTTAACGAGCAGACGCATCACATGCACGCGCCAGTCCCTATGCAGTTTCCCAAGGGAGCGCCTGATGCCCTCGGCTGAAGCGCGTCGCCGCTACTGGCGCAAAAACCTGCTTGTTACGGCCTTGCTGCTGCTGGTCTGGTTTTTTGTCACCTTTGGTGTTTCCTACTTCGCGCGCTTTCTGAACTTTCGTTTTTTTGGCTGGCCTTTCAGCTTCTGGATGGGCGCGCAAGGCAGCTTGCTGGTGTATGGCCTGATCATTGGGTTTTATGCGTGGTACATGAACCGGCTCGACCTTGAGTTGGAGCCTGATCCGCCTGAAGAGGAGGCATGAACGTGTCCGATGCCTCAGACGCCAGTGGAGAAGTGCTGCTTTCGTCGCGCCAGTTCAAAGGCCAGTTACACAGCATTTATCGCTGGTACACCTTGGGTTTTTTGCTTTTCGTGGCGGTGCTTGCGGTGCTGGAACATTGGGGTATGCCGCGTACCTGGATAGGCATGACGTTTTTGCTGTCCGCCATCGCGCTGTACGCGGGTATCGGCATCATGAGCCGCACCACCGACGCCAACGAATATTACGTAGCGGGTCGCCGTGTTCCGGCCATTTATAACGGCATGGCGATTGGTGCCGACTGGATGTCTGCGGCTTCATTTTTGGGTCTGGCCGGCACCTTGTACCTGACCGGTTACAGCGGTCTGGCGTTCATCATGGGATGGACGGGCGGGTATTGCCTGGTGGCGCTGGTGCTGGCACCTTACCTGCGCAAATTCGGGCAGTTCACGATTCCTGATTTTCTGGGCGAACGTTATGGCGGGCATTGGCCCCGGCTGATTGGTGTCGCGGCGACCATCTTGTGCTCATTTACTTATTTGGTGGCACAGATTTACGGCGTCGGACTCATCACTTCTTACCTGACCGGCATAGCTTTCGAGTTGGGTATTTTTCTCGGGCTGGGCGGACTGCTGGTCTGCTCGTTTCTGGGCGGCATGCGCGCCGTCACTTGGACACAGGTTGCCCAATACATTATTTTGCTGGTGGCCTACCTGGTGCCGGTGGTCTGGCTGTCGGTCAAGCAGACCGGTGTCCCCGTGCCGCATGCAGTTTATGGCTACCAGCTGGAGAAAGTCACCGCCAAGGAAAAAGAGCTGGCCAGTGATCCGCGTGAACTTGAAGTTCGCGCCATCTTCAAACAAAGGGCCGAAGTCCTGGCCGAAAAAATGAAGCATCCGGCGCTTTCAATGGTGGCTGACAAGCTGGCAGCCACCAAAAAGCTGGAAGCTCTCAAGTCAAGTAATGCGCCCGTCGCTGAAGTTTCTGCGGCCGGCAAGGCCTTGGCCGCCTTGCCCAAGGATGAGGCTGCGGCGCTGCGTCAGTGGGAGTTGGCAAGAGCTGCTGACGAGATCAAAAGCCAGCCACTCAATGGCATGCCTGCACATGCCGCCCAATTTACCGGGAATCCCGATGGCACACCGCAAGAAAAAGAGGCCTACGATACCTCGCGCCGAAATTTTCTGGCGCTGGTTTTTTGCCTGATGGTCGGCACTTCGGCTTTGCCGCATATTTTGATGCGTTACTACACCGTGCCCAGCGTGCGTGAAGCCCGGCGATCCGTGACGTGGTCACTGTTTTTTATTTTTCTGCTTTATTGCACCGCCCCTGCGCTGGCTGTGCTGGTGAAATATGAAGTTTTTACGGTGCTGGTCGGCACCTCTTTTGACCAGTTGCCCGCCTGGGTTCACGCGTGGAACAAGGTCGATCCAGCGTTGCTGTCGGTGCTGGACGTGAACAAGGACAACATCCTTCAGCTCAATGAAATCACGATTGGCGGCGACATTGTGGTGCTGCTGACGCCTGAGCTGGCTGGCCTGCCTTATGTTATTTCAGCGCTGGTCGCTGCGGGCGGGTTGGCGGCGGCGCTGTCAACGGCTGACGGTTTGCTGCTGGCGATTGCCAACGCGCTGGGCCATGACCTCTATTACAAGATGATCGACCCCAATGCTTCCACCTTGAGCCGGGTCACGGTCTCCAAAATACTCTTGCTCATTGTTGCCTTGCTGGCGGCTTATGTGGCCGCCCAGAAACCCGCTGATATCCTGTTTTTGGTTTCTGCGGCGTTTTCCTTTGCCGCCGCATCTTTTTTCCCCGCGCTCAGCATGGGAATTTTCTGGAAGCGTGCCACCGGCAAGGCTGCTGCCCTGGGCATGATGGCCGGGCTGAGCGTCACGACTTACTACATGGTGACCACCCAGCCTTGGTTGCGTGACACTTTTGGCGTCACAACACCGGTCCAGCTCTGGTGGGGAATCGAGCCGATTTCTGCCGGCTTTTTTGGCGTACCTGTTGGCTTTGCTGTGATTTTTCTGGTCAGTCTGGTAACACGTGCGCCCAGCCAGGAGATGGAGTCGCTGGTGGAATACATCCGTTATCCAGACCTGAAAACCTATGACCGGGGTTTGGCAGTGCCAGACGCGCAGCATAAGGGCCAAATCCCGCACCAGGCGGCCGACGGGCTATAATCATGGGCTTCGCCTTGCTGCACCCAAAACCATATCTGGTTAGACGCTGGGGCAGCTTTAATCAACCAAAAGGAGAGTTATGCGTCATTACGAGATCGTCTTGCTGATCCACCCGGATCAAAGCGAGCAAGTCCCAGCCATGCTGGAACGCTACAAGGGCATGATTACCGCCGGCGGCGGAACTGTGCATCGTGTGGAAGATTGGGGCCGTCGCCAGCTGGTGTACCTGATCCAGAAGCTAGCCAAAGCCCATTACCTCTGCATCAACATCGAAGCCAGCCAGGCTGTGATGGAAGAAATCGAGCACGCGTTCAAGTTCAACGACGCCGTGCTGCGCCACCTGACCGTCGTGAAGAAAAAGGCTGAAACCGGCCCGTCCCTCATGATGCGCAACGTCGAGAGAGAAGAAGCCCGTAAAACCCAACAGCAGGAGTTTGCGGCTTAATTCGCCTCATGCTGTTGAACGCTGCGCTGTTGTGCAACTTTGAGCCGCAGTGAACCACGTTGAACTGACCGCAGGTATCGCCGAGCTAAGTCCTCTGCGCTACACGCCCGCTGGAATCCCTGCCATTAATTTCATTCTCGAACACGCGTCTGAAATGCTTGAAGCCGGGGTGAACAGACAGGTCAAATTGACGATAAGGGCAGTTGCTTTTGGAACGCTGGCTGAACAGGCCGTCAAGCTTCCTTTGAGCAAGTCTTTCAGGTTCACCGGTTTTCTGATTAATGCACGCACCAGCAAAGGCGTTGTTTTTCATCTTCAAGCTCTTCACCCGATCCTTCAGGCAGAGCAAGTACTGAACCCTATTTAAGGAGTCCATCATGGCCGGACCAAAACGTTTTAACAAAGACAAGCGCCCCAAGCGCAATACCCAATCCCTGCTGTTCAAGCGCAAGCGTTTTTGCCGCTTCACAGCCGCTGGCGTTGAAGAAATCGACTACAAAGATATCGACACCCTGCGCGATTTCGTTTCTGAAAATGGAAAAATCATTCCCGCACGCCTGACCGGCACCCGCGCGATTTTCCAGCGACAGATCAACACCGCCGTCAAGCGCGCTCGCTTCCTCGCGATGCTGCCTTACAGCGACCAGCACAAGAGCCTGTAAGGAGATACGACCATGCAAATTATTCTGCTCGACAAAGTCGTGAACCTGGGCAATCTGGGTGACGTCGTCAAAGTCAAAGACGGCTACGCACGCAACTTCCTGATCCCTTTCGGCAGCGCCCGTCGCGCCACCGCATCGGCTATCAAGGAGTTTGAAGTCAAACGCGCTGATCTTGAAAAAGCTGCCGCTGCCAAGCTGGCCGAAATGCAAGCGCAAGGCGAAAAGCTCGGTGGCACCACCGTCAAGCTGACGCAAAAAGCCGGTGTTGATGGTCGCCTGTTCGGCTCCGTCACCAATGCCGACATTGCCCAGGAAGTGTCCAAGCAAGGTTTTGCAGTGACCAAATCGCAAATCCGCCTGCCAAACGGTCCGATCAAGATCGTTGGCGATCATACTGTCAGCGTTGCATTGCACACTGACGTTGTGGTCGAAATCACGGTAACGGTTTACGGCGAAACTGCTTAAATCCCTTCACGTGTTACCCTGAAAAGCCGCTCCTCGGAGCGGCTTTTTTCTTGGAGAAACAGGGATTTCGCCAGAGTGGTGCCCCCTTTGATTTGCAGTCAAAAAATGCAAAAATTCCCGTATTTTTGCTACTGTATTAATAGCTGCTAGTGCATACGCAGTGTGCGCAATGGGTCTTTTTTATACTGAAATAGTCGTTCTGTTGTCGGGCCGCATGCGTTTCAGCCTCTCCACGATGAGATGCACCTCTTCAAGCTTGATTTCCACCTGTTTTCCCCAGCTTATTTCCAGGTTTGTCCCGTGCGTTTTGAGGCTTACGGCGTACCATCTACCCTCCAAGGAGCACCATGTCAGCCGTATTTTCTCCATTCGCCGAAACTGCTTACAGCGCCGACCGCCAGATTGCCCAGCTTCGCATTCCACCGCATTCGATTGAAGGCGAGTCCAGCGTTTTAGGCGGCTTGCTGCTGGACAACAGCGCCTGGGACCGCGTCGGGGATCTGCTGGACGACCAGGATTTTTACCGCCACGAGCACCAGCTTATTTATGCCGCCATTGGCTGGCTGATCAACGCCTCCAAGCCTGCCGACATCATCACGGTCTATGAACGGCTGCAGAACCTGGGCAAAAATGAGGAAATCGGCGGCCTGAGCTACCTGAACTCACTGGCCCAATATGTGCCGAGCGCCAGCAACATCCGGCGTTATGCCGAGATCGTCCGCGAGCGCTCAATCTTGCGCAAGCTGGTGGCCGCCTCGGATGAAATTGCGACCAATTCCTTCAACCCGCAAGGCAAGGCCGTCACCGTCATTCTGGATGAGGCCGAGCAGAAAATTCTGAACATCGGCGAGCAGGGTGGCCGGTCGCAGCAAGGCTTTCAGAGCATGGACACACTGGTGGTGGACTTGCTGGACCGCGTGACCGAGATGTCGGAAAACCCGAATGATGTCACGGGCGTACCGACCGGTTTTGTCGACCTGGATCGCATGACATCCGGCTTTCAGGCGGGTGATTTGATCATTCTGGCGGCCCGGCCATCGATGGGTAAAACGGCGCTGGCCATCAACATCGCCGAGCATGTGGCCCTGCATGAAGGTTTGCCTGTGGCTGTGTTTTCGATGGAAATGGGTGCTTCCCAACTGGCCGTGCGCATCGTCGGTTCGATTGGCCGGATCGACCAGACGCACCTGCGCACCGGCGCGCTGACCGACGAGGAATGGCCGCGCCTGACCGAAGCCATTGAAAAGCTGAGAACCATTTCCCTGCATATTGACGAAACCGCCGGCCTTACGGTCAGCGAGCTGCGTGCCAATGCCAGGCGGCTGGCGCGTCAGTGCGGCAAGCTGGGATTGATCGTGGTGGACTATTTGCAGCTGATGAGCGTGTCGAGTGGCATGGCCGATGAGAACCGCGCCACCGCCGTGGGCGAAATCTCGCGCGGCCTGAAGATGCTGGCCAAAGAGCTTCAATGCCCGGTGATTGCGCTGTCGCAGCTCAGTCGGGGCGTTGAGTCGCGCACCGACAAGCGTCCGATGATGAGCGATTTGCGGGAGTCAGGCGCCATCGAGCAGGACGCCGACATCATCATGTTTATTTACCGTGACGAGTACTACACCAAGGAAGCCTGCAAAGAGCCGGGGGTGGCAGAAGTCATCATCAGCAAGCAGCGCAATGGCCCTACGGGAACGGTCAAACTGGCGTTTATCAATCGAATCACAAAATTCGAAAGTCTGGCGCATGGTTCTGGCGATTTTTAGATAAAAAGCAGCTGTTGCGCACGCTGTATAAGCGCAGACTGCTATATTTATAGCAGCAATCTGCATCTGAAAAATAGCTGTGACCAATGGGTCGTGAAGCTACTCACTACTGCAATTGCTTCACGCAAGACCAGAGCCTTGCTGAGGATTTACTCCAGATCTTCCATGGCCAGCATGTGGTACTTCTGGCCATACGAGAAAGGCAGTTTGCGCACGATTTCCATCATGCGCTCCGTATCGTCATTGGAAGGCGTTTTAACCATCAAGGCGTGATGGCCTTCTCTAGCGAGGTCAATGTACTTGCGAACTGTCGCCCCTTCGGTACCAACAGACGGCAGCTCAACCGTTGATTCCCCGTCAATCTTGCCAATCTCCTTGAGCACCACGCGCGGCGTCAACAGCAACACGTCCTGGTCGGAAAAGCCTGCCGCTTCGAGTTCGCGGGCGGCTTGTTCTGCATTTGCAGCGTCTGGAAACATCAAAAACGAATAACCGGTCGGATAGAAGACGCCTTGCATGGTCGTCATTTTGGAATCCATCAGAAATGATTGCATTGAAATTTTTCCTTTTCGGTTAGACGCCTATTACGACACGCCCGCCAAGTTGTGTCTGTAGGCCAGCGGCTTGTCGCTTTACCGAAAGAAAATGGCTTTTCGTGCCTGAGCTGCCCGAACCGCTGTATTGCCAACAACACCTGCGCCTGTTCAGGGCAGTGCCTCTGCCTTCAACGAAGGCTCGGACATGACGCGTGCGGTACTGGCCAGGTTGTCAAGCAACTGGTTTGAAAAATAGCTGCTTTGCGTATCGGGTTCCAGGGCGGCCATGACCAGATTGGCCAAAGGCTGATTCATGGGAACGTAATAACTTCCTGTGGGGGCATCAATCACGCCGCGCACCAGCGTCACTTCGGTTTTGACAATCGGCGTGCCAGCTGCGCTCTGGGTGCGTACGTTTTGCCGGGATGCGCTGGCTGTGCGGTAGATATCGCCCAGCATGGCACTTTGTTCCAGCACCCTGAGCACCTGCACACCCTGGAGCTGAAGCCGCTCAACGGCTATGGTTGAGTTGGCCGACAGCCAGTAGCCGCATGGACGCACACGTGCTTTCAGGGTGCGCAGCGCCAGCGCTGAGTCCCAGTCTACCGTGATGGATTTATCGGCACCGGTGACCGGGTCGAGCATCAGCAGGTCGTATTGGGCGGGTGTTGTGGCGGCGGCCACGACCGCTTCGCCCCGGCAGGCTTGTGCGCTGACTTCTTTGTCAATGTAGGGGCGCAACTGCCCGAGTTCACTGGCGCGCTGGGCGGTGCTGCCAAGCACGCTGGTGATGGCGGTGACATGGGTATGCACGCGCCGCTGGATATGCAGCCGGCCCAGATCGGTGCCGCGCGACTCGACCCGCAGGCTGATGGCATTTTTAAGGCCGTCCACATTGCGGCTGGTTTCAGGCTCGCTGCCGCCCATGGAGATTTTCCGGTCGGCAGGGTCTGCTGACGTCGTGTAGTACCACTCAGAACTCAGGCTTTGGCCTTTGAGCGCCGCCAGCAAGGGCCGGCGAAACCACTCTTCATCGGCTTTGCTTAAAAATTCTGGCTGATTGGCGGTTGTGCTGAACTGCAAAAGCGCATCAAATTTCTGCACGGTTCCGAATTTTTGCAGGTACGGGCTGACGGCTGTGTATTCGTGCGCATCCAGCACCACCGTGGGCAGGTAGTCGCGCGTGAGGCGGGCCAGCGCCTGGGCTTCGGGCGTGTCGAGCAACAAATGATCGCGGCTCATGTCGCGGCCGTTTGCCGTGACATGTTCGCCCCTGTCCGCGCCGTCAGGATTGGCGCGCGGAATAATCACCACATTAATGCGTTCCAGTAGCGGCTGCAACAGTCCTTGCGCCAGCTCGCGCGCCACCACCAGCATGGCTTCGCTGGCGGCCGGTTCGTCGCCGTGCTGCTGGCCTATCAGTAACACGGTAGGCCGGCCTGTCGCCTGCAGTGCAGCAGGGTCGGTGCCGGTGCCGCGTGTCAAAACCAGTGCTTCCAAGGGCTGACCTTGCTGTGACGTGCCAATAGGCAACACCGCTGCCTTGATACCGACCGAACGTGACAGCGATGCCGTCTGATCGCGCAGCCAGCCGTGGATTTCATCTTGTGTGGTGAAGTGCGCGCGGCCCGCTTGCAGGCCGGGTGTCTTGTAGACCACCGAAGGCGCCGGGAACCGGGCGGCAACTGCTGCGCTGTAAGGGGTTGGCGCTTGTGCGGGCGCTGCCGCAGTGATCGACGGCGGCGCTACCGGATAAGTTTGTACGCCGACCGCTGGCTCAATAGACCTCTGCGCGGGGGCTGTTGTGGTGTTGACGGCGGGACGCAAAACGGCAGGCGTCCAGGTCGGCAACTGCACCGTGGTGCAGGCCGTCAGCAAGGTCAGCGGGGCGATTATTCCCAGTAGCGCCGAGCGCGTACGAGGGGCTGAAAAATCGGCGCGGGTCTTGGAGTCAAGGGCAGTCATGGTGGTCATTCTTCTTTTTTGGGTGTTAACCATGGGTCAGGCTGGCGGAAAGTATTTCGTAAATACTGATATTAACTGCCTTACAGACCTTTGCGGCAGGGCGAAGTAGGCACTGAAAATGCGCGGCTTGAGTCAGGTGAGCAGTGCGAAGAAGCGTGCCGCGCAACGTTTTAATGACTACTTCGCTGGTTTTTTAGCGTTCTCCAGCCGGTGCCATCCGGGCTGAATTCGCTTTCAGGGAAAATGGGGCCATGTCAATCCCCGTTTCTACCGACGTTTCTGCTCTTTCAGACAACCCATGGCGACTGAGCGTTGCGCCCATGATGGATTGGTCTGACCGGCACTGCCGTTTTTTTCACCGGCTGATGTCGCGCCATGCACTGCTCTACACCGAGATGGTGACCACGGGCGCGTTGATTCATGGCGATGTGGCGCGACATTTGCGCTTCAACGTCGAAGAGCATCCGGTGGCCTTGCAGCTGGGCGGCAGCGAGCCCGCCGACCTGGCACAGTGCGCGCAGCTGGGCGAGCAGTGGGGTTACAACGAGATCAATATCAACTGCGGTTGCCCCAGCGAGCGCGTGCAGCGCGGTGCGTTTGGCGCCTGCCTGATGAACGAGCCGCAACTGGTGGCGGACTGCGTCAAGGCGATGGTCGATGTGGTGCGTGTGCCGGTCACGGTCAAGCACCGGATTGGCATCGACAAGACCGAGAGCTACGAATTTGTGCGCGACTTTGTCGGCACGGTCAGTGAAGCCGGTTGCAACACGTTCATTGTGCATGCCCGCAATGCGTGGCTCAAAGGCCTGAGCCCGAAAGAAAACCGGGAAGTGCCGCCGCTGCGCTATGAACTGGTGCACCGCCTGAAGCAGGACTTCGAGCATTTGACGATTTGCGTCAACGGCGGCATCACCACCGGCGATCAGGTGGACGGGCAATTGCAGGCGCTCGACGGCGTCATGATTGGCCGGGAGGCTTATCACAACCCGTGGTGGCTGGCTTCGTGGGACACGGATTTTTTTGGCCAGCAGCCCAGCGACCTAACGCGCGAACAGGTCGAGCTTGAGATGTGTGATTACATGATTCGCGAAGCGGTGGCACACGGCACGGCGTTCAGCGCCATTGCCCGCCACATGCTGGGCTTGCGCCATGGCTTGCCGGGTTCACGCCGCTGGCGTCAGGTCTGGAGCGACCACAAGCTCAAAGGGCTGTCGCCCCACGCGGTGATGGCGCTGGCGCATGAGCCGGTGCTGACTGCAGCTTGAGTTATTGACGGGCCGTGATCAAGCGGCCGCTTCCAGTCCATTTTTGAAGTGTTCACGCATGCGCTGGGCACCCGCTTCGGCATTGCGCGCCGTCAAGGCGGCCATGATAGCCCGATGCTCTGCCAGAGACTCTTCAATCCGGCCGCTTTTCAGTAGCGAGTTGTGCCGGTTCAGCTTCATCACCTTGCGCAGATCGGCCACCATCTGGTTGCGCCAGCGGTTGTTGGCAATTTCCAGCAAACGCATGTGAAACGCTTCATTGAGTGCAAAAAAGCGTTCCCGGTTGCCGACCTCTTTTTCAAGCTCGTCGTGCAAGCTTTGCAATTCCCTGATCTGGGCCGGCGATGCGCTTGAAGCTACCACGCCTGCAGCATCACTTTCAAGCAGCGCGAGCAAATGGTACACATCGGACAGGTCGGTGTCTGATACCTCAGTGACATAAGCGCCACGCCGCACTTTCATGGTCACCAGCCCTTCGGTGGCCAATACCTTCAACGCTTCACGCAAAGGGGTACGGCTGATGCCATATTCCTCGGCCAGTTTGAGCTCGTCAATCCAGCTGCCGGGCACCAGCTCATGGCTGAAAATGCGCTCTCGCAACAACTCGGCAACGTCTTGGTAAAGTGCGCGCGGGGATAGGGAAAGTTCAGCCATGGCAACAAGTGTAAGCGTTCTGAAAATTTTTTGAATCAATAATTATAAATAATGTAGACTTGCCAGCTTGTTTACAGACTGCATTTGTTGCACGGGTCTGCCTGTAAAAGGCTGACTCAGCGGCAAAACCCAACAAAAGACTGCTGATCCCATCATGAGCCCTACACCACCGTCATTCAACGCTGCCCACCTTGATGCCTGGGCCAAGTTGGCCGCCAAATCTGCTCCCAACGGGGATGTGGAGGCACTGAACTGGCAAACGCCCGACGGCATCAGCGTCAAGCCGCTGTACACCTTTGATGACATCAAAGACCTGCCTTACACCAACACCTTGCCGGGTCTGGAGCCTTTCATTCGCGGCCCGCAGGCCACGATGTATTCGGTGCGCCCGTGGACAATTCGCCAGTACGCCGGCTTTTCAACCGCAGAAGAATCCAACGCGTTTTACCGCAAGGCCCTTAGTGCTGGCGGGCAGGGCGTGTCGGTGGCGTTTGATCTGGCCACGCACCGGGGCTATGACTCTGACCATCCGCGCGTGACCGGCGACGTGGGCAAGGCCGGTGTGGCGATTGATTCGGTCGAGGACATGAAAATCCTTTTCGACCAGATTCCGCTGGACAAAGTCAGCGTGTCCATGACCATGAACGGCGCGGTCTTGCCGGTGTTGGCGGGTTACGTGGTGGCGGCTGAAGAGCAAGGCGTGAGCCAGGACAAGCTGAGCGGCACCATCCAAAACGATGTGCTCAAAGAGTTCATGGTGCGCAACACCTACATCTACCCGCCTGCGCCCAGCATGCGCATCATTGGCGACATCATCGAGTACACGGCGCATCACATGCCCAAGTTCAACTCGATCTCGATCAGCGGTTACCACATGCAGGAAGCCGGCGCGAACCAGGCGCTGGAACTCGCTTTCACGTTGGCTGACGGCAAGGAATATGTCAAAACCGCCTTGGGCAAGGGGCTGGACGTTGACGGTTTTGCCGGACGCCTGAGCTTTTTCTGGGCGATTGGCATGAACTTCTACCTTGAAGTCGCCAAGATGCGCGCGGCCCGCTTGCTGTGGTGCCGCATCATGAAGGGCTTTGACGCCAAGAACCCCAAGAGCCTGATGCTGCGCACCCACTGCCAGACCAGCGGCTGGAGCCTGACCGAGCAAGACCCGTACAACAACGTCGTGCGCACCACCATCGAGGCGATGGCGGCCGTGTTTGGCGGCACGCAAAGCCTGCACACCAATTCGTTCGACGAGGCGATTGCGCTGCCCACCGAGTTCTCGTCGCGCATTGCCCGCAACACCCAGCTCATCATTCAGGAAGAAACCCACATTACCAGCGTCATTGACCCTTGGGCAGGAAGCTACATGATGGAAAAACTGACGCAAGACATGGCCGACGCCGCCTGGACCCTGATCGAAGAAGTCGAAGCGATGGGCGGCATGGTCAAGGCCGTGGACAGCGGCTGGGCCAAGCTCAAGATCGAAGCAGCGGCGGCTGAAAAGCAGGCCCGCATTGACAGCGGCAAGGACGTGATCGTCGGCGTCAACAAGTACAAGCTCAAGACTGAAGACGCCATCGAAGCCCGCGACATCGACAACGTGGCGGTGCGCGACGGCCAGATTGCCCGGCTCAACGAAATCAAGCAAAAACGTGACACAGCGCAGGTACAACAAGCGCTGGATGCTATTACTTTTGCAGCAGAGGACAACAGCGGCAACCTGCTGGACTTGTGCATCAAGGCGATGCGTCTGCGCGCCACGGTGGGCGAAGTCAGCGATGCGCTGGAAAAAGTTTATGGCCGCCACCGCGCCGACACGCAAAAAGTCAGCGGCGTGTATGCCGCCGCCTATGACTCGGCGGAAGGCTGGGAAAGCCTGAAAAGCGAAATCAACGCCTTTGCCGAAGCCGAAGGCCGCCGCCCGCGCGTGATGATTTCCAAGCTCGGCCAGGACGGCCATGACCGGGGTGCCAAGGTCGTCGCCACGGCGTTTGCCGACCTCGGCTTTGACGTGGACATGGGCCCGCTGTTCCAGACGCCCGAGGAATGCGCCCGCCAGGCGATTGAAAACGACGTGCATGCCGTGGGCGTGAGCACGCTGGCCGCCGGCCACAAGACGCTGGTGCCGGCCATCATTGCCGAGCTCAAGAAGCAGGGCGCAGACGACATCATCGTGTTTGTCGGCGGCGTGATTCCGCGCCAGGACTACGAAATGCTGTACGAAGCAGGCGTCAAAGGTATCTACGGCCCCGGCACACCGATTCCGGCCAGCGCCAAGGATGTGCTGGAGCAGATCAAAAAGGCGATTGCCTGAAGCCGCTACTGTGCTGCCACCTCAGACCATGAATCCAACCGACACCGCCAACGCAGGCAAAACAGCGGGCTTGTTGCAGGGCATTCTGGGCAATGACCTGCAAATCCAGCGCCGCGCCATTGCCAAAGCCATCACTTTGCTCGAATCGACCCGCGCCGACCACCGCGCGCAGGGCGACGAGTTGCTGACCCTGCTGCTGCCGCACACCGGCAATGCGTTTCGTTTGGGCATCAGCGGCGTTCCGGGCGTTGGCAAATCGACCTTCATTGAAGTGCTGGGCCTGTACCTGATCAAGCAGGGCCACCGCGTGGCGGTGCTGACCATCGACCCGTCATCAAGCGTGTCGGGTGGCTCTATTCTGGGCGACAAGACACGCATGGAAATGCTGTCGGTGCATGAATCGGCCTACATCCGGCCCAGCCCTTCGAGCTGCACGTTGGGCGGCGTCGCTGAAAAAACCCGCGAAGCCATGCTGGTTTGCGAAGCCGCCGGCTACGACGTGGTGATTGTCGAAACCGTCGGCGTCGGCCAGTCCGAAACCGCCGTCGCCAACATGACCGACATGTTCGTGGTCATGCAATTGCCCAACGCCGGCGATGATTTGCAGGCGATCAAGAAAGGCGTGATGGAGCTGGCCGATCTGGTCGTCATCAACAAGGCCGACATCGACGCCAACGCCGCCATGCGCGCCGAAGCACAAATTAAATCCGCCATGCGCCTGTTCGGCCTGGTCAACAACGCCATGAATGCCGCGCAAGCCGCTGAATTTGACACGCACTGGCATCCGCAGGTGCTGCAACTCAGCGCGTTGCACAACACAGGCGTCGATGCGTTCTGGGCGGCGGTCAGCGAGTTCAAAAAATTGCAGACCACAAACGGCAAGCTCAGCAGCCGCCGCCAGCATCAGGCGCTGAGCTGGATGTGGGAACGCATTGATGCCGGCCTGAAACTGGCGTTTCGCCAAGACCCGGCAGTCGGTGCTTTGTTGCCGTCGCTGCTGGAGCAGGTGGGCCAAGGACAGCTTCCGGCCTCGACTGCGGCAAGAAATCTGCTCTCTGCGCATGCGCAGCGGGCGCAAGCAGCTATTCAATAGATAGCATCAAACCAGACTCTACAGAAAGCGAGCTATGCAGGAAATTCTTGAGCAACTTGAAAAAAAGCGCGCAGCAGCGCGTCTGGGCGGTGGCCAAAAGCGCATTGATGCGCAACACGGCAAAGGCAAGCTGACGGCGCGCGAGCGCCTCGAAGTGTTGCTGGACGAAGGCACGTTCGAGGAATGGGACATGTTTGTCGAGCACCGTTGCAACGACTTTGGCATGCAAGACAACAAGATTCCGGGCGACGGCGTGGTTACCGGCTACGGCATGATCAATGGCCGACTGGTCTTCGTTTTCAGCCAGGATTTCACCGTGTTTGGCGGCGCTTTGAGCGAAGCGCATGCCGAGAAAATCTGCAAAGTGATGGACCAGGCCATGAAGGTTGGCGCGCCAGTCATCGGCCTGAACGACTCGGGTGGTGCGCGCATTCAGGAAGGCGTGGCGTCGCTGGGCGGTTACGCCGACGTGTTCCAGCGCAACGTCATGGCCAGCGGCGTGATTCCGCAAATCAGCATGATCATGGGGCCGTCAGCCGGCGGCGCGGTGTATTCGCCCGCCATGACCGACTTCATTTTCATGGTCAAGGACTCGTCCTACATGTTCGTCACCGGCCCCGAAGTGGTCAAGACCGTGACACACGAGGAAGTCACGGCCGAAGAACTGGGCGGTGCCATCACCCACACCACCAAGAGCGGCGTGGCCGACCTGGCCTTTGAAAACGATGTTGAAGCGCTCATCATGCTGCGCCGCCTGTACAACTACCTGCCGCTGAACAACCGCGAAAAAGCGCCGGTGCGCCCAAGCGCCGACCCGGCCAGCCGCATGGACATGAGCCTGGACACGCTGGTGCCCTTGAGCGCCAACAAGGCGTACGACATGAAGGAACTCATCACCAAGACGGTCGACGATGGCGACTTTTTCGAGATCCAGCCCGAGTACGCCAAAAACATCATCATCGGTTTTGCCCGCATGGAAGGCCAGTCGGTCGGCATCGTCGCCAACCAGCCTTTGGTGCTGGCCGGTTGCCTGGACATCAAAAGCTCGATCAAGGCGGCGCGCTTTGTGCGCTTTTGCGATGCCTTCAATATTCCGGTCATCACTTTTGTCGATGTGCCCGGCTTCATGCCCGGCACCTCGCAGGAATACGGCGGCATCATCAAGCACGGCGCCAAGCTGCTCTACGCCTACGCTGAATGCACCGTGCCGAAAATCACCGTCATCACCCGCAAGGCCTACGGCGGCGCGTACGACGTCATGAGTTCCAAGCATTTGCGCGGCGACGTGAACTTTGCCTGGCCGAATGCCGAGATTGCCGTCATGGGCGCCAAGGGCGCGGTCGAGATCATCTTTCGGGAAGACAAGGGTGACCCGGTCAAACTGGCCGCGAAAGAAGCCGAGTACAAAGCGCGTTTCGCCAATCCGTTCGTGGCTGGCGCACGCGGCTTCATTGACGACGTGATCCTGCCGCACGAAACCCGCAAGCGCATCTGCCGCTCGCTGGTGATGCTGAAGGACAAGAAGCTTGAAAATCCGTGGCGCAAGCACGGGAACATTCCGCTGTGAGAAAAGCTCGCCAGTCGGGAATCAGCCCAAAGCAGTGCGTATCTTCAGGCCGCTGCCGTTAGGAAAATGATGCGCTTGCGTTTCACTTCCTGGGTGCGGCTGTTGCTGGGCGCATTGCTGCTGACCCAAAGTCTTTACTTGGTCACCGTCAAGGTGACGCATCTGGGCATGCTGATTCCGGCCTTTCTGGGCGCGGTGCTGGTGGCGCTGGCCTTGTGTGGCGCGTCCTGGCGCCGGTGGCTGGATAGCCAGCCGCAGCGTCGGCGCATCTGGGCTCTGGTGCAGGCGGGCTTTGGCGTCTGGTTGCTGTCGCTGGCGGCGTTTTTCGCCTGGCTGACGCTGCGCCAGCAGTCGCAGGATTTGCAGGGCTTTACCCCGCAAGTGATTGTGGTGCTCGGCTCCAGCACGCCCAACGCGCAACCTTCGCCGGCACTGGTCGAGCGGCTGAACCTGGCCTTTAGCCTGGCCCGCAGCTATCCAGACGCCAAGGTCGTGGTCAGCGGGGGTGTGGATTTTGGCCAAGTGCTTTCAGAAGCCAGCGTCATGGCCGGCTATCTGCAAGGCAAAGGGCTGGGCAAAGGACAGATCCTGCTCGAAGACCGCAGCACCAGTACGCATGAAAACCTGGTCTTTTCCTTGCAGCTGGTGCAAAAAATCGGTTTGGGGCCGGCGGTGCCGATGTTGCTGGTGACCAATGATTTCCACACGCTGCGGGCCGGCTGGATTGCCAAAAAAGCAGGCTGGAAAAACGTCAGAACCGCCGGTGCCCCAACGCCTTTGTACATGCGCTACAACGCCTGGCTGCGCGAATACTTTGCCTGCATGTCGGGTTTGCTGTTCAATGAATATTGACACCATGCACCCGCCAAGCCTGCACGTAACGCAACCGCCCAAACACTCAAAATTGATTCATTCCTGGGGAAATATTGCATGTTTACCAAAATTCTGATCGCCAACCGGGGCGAAATTGCCTGCCGCGTCATTCTTACCGCCCGCAAAATGGGTATTAAAACGGTGGCGGTGTATTCCGATGCCGACAAGGATGCGCGCCATGTCGAGCTGGCCGACGAAGCTGTCAACATCGGCCCCGCGCCGAGCCGCGACAGCTATTTGCAGGCGGAAAAAATCATTGCCGCCTGCAAACAGACCGGCGCCGAAGCGGTGCATCCGGGCTACGGTTTCCTGAGCGAAAATGCCGGTTTTGCCAAACGCGTGGAAGAAGAAGGCATCGTTTTTATCGGCCCCAAGCATTACTCAATTGCCGCCATGGGCGACAAGATCGAATCCAAAAAGCTGGCCGGTGCGGCGGGCGTGAACTGCATTCCCGGCGTCAACGACGCGATTGAAACGCCTGAAAAAGCGGTGGAAATTGCGCAAAGTATTGGCTATCCGGTGATGATCAAGGCCAGCGCGGGCGGCGGTGGCAAAGGCTTGCGCGTTGCCTTCAACGACAAGGAAGCGTTTGAAGGCTTCACCAGCTGCCGCAACGAAGCGCGCAACAGCTTTGGCGATGACCGCGTATTCATTGAGAAGTTTGTCGAGGAACCGCGCCACATCGAAATCCAGCTGGTGGGCGACAGCCACGGCAATGTCATTTACCTCAATGAGCGCGAATGCTCCATCCAGCGCCGTCACCAGAAGGTCATTGAAGAAGCGCCCAGCCCGTTCATCAGCGACGAGACACGCAAAGCGATGGGTGAGCAGGCCGTGCAACTGGCCAAGGCGGTGAATTACCAATCAGCCGGCACGGTTGAATTTGTCGTCGGCAAAGACCAGAGTTTTTATTTCCTGGAAATGAACACCCGTCTGCAGGTCGAGCATCCGGTCACCGAATGCATCACCGGCCTGGACTTGGTGGAGTTGATGATTCGTGTGGCAGCGGGCGAAAAGCTGCCGCTCACCCAGGCTGAAGTCAAGCGCGACGGCTGGGCGATTGAGTGCCGCATCAACGCCGAAGACCCGTTCCGGGGCTTTTTGCCTTCGACCGGCCGGCTGGTGCGCTTTCAGCCGCCGAAGGAAACCATGTTTGCTTCCGACACGTCGCACTGGTTTGGCGTGCGCGTGGATACCGGCGTGCAGGACGGCGGCGAGATTCCGATGTATTACGACTCGATGATTGCCAAGCTGATCGTTCACGGCACCGACCGCAATGACGCGATTGCCAAGATGCGCGAGGCGCTCAACAGCTTCGTGATTCGCGGCGTGAGCAGCAACATTCCGTTCCAGGCGGCCTTGCTGGCACATCCGAAGTTTGTCGCTGGTGACTTCAACACCGGCTTCATCGCCGAAAACTACGCCGACGGTTTCAAAGCCGAAGACGTACCGCATGACGATGCCGACTTTTTGGTGGCGCTGGCGGCGTATGTGAACCGCCGCATCCGGGCGCGTGCTGCAGGCATCAGCGGCCAGTTGCCGGGCCACGGCGTGACCGTCGGCGAAAAATATGTGGTGATTGGCCTGGGCGAGGGCGGCACCAACACGCCAAAACCCGCCGTGGTTCGGGATTATCAAGCCGTTTCGGGCTCCAGCGCCGTAGAGACGGGCGACAAGCGCTATGAAATATGCAGCGGATGGCATTTGGGCGGCACGCGCCTTCGCGGCACCGTCAACGGCCAGCCGTTTGCCGCGCAAGTCGAACGCGGCGTGGGCAAGAACCCGCTGGCGATACGCATTATTCACAACGGCACCCGGCTCGATGCGCTGGTGTTGTCGCCGCGCGCGGCCGAGTTGCATGCGCTGATGCCGTTCAAGGCACCGCCTGACCTGAGCCGCTTTGTGCTGTCGCCCATGCCGGGCCTGCTGGCCGAAGTGTCGGTGCAGGTCGGTCAAAAAGTGCAGGCGGGCGAGCGTGTGGCGGTGATTGAAGCCATGAAGATGGAAAACGTGCTGTTTGCGATGGCGGACGGCGTAGTCGGCAAGGTGCTGGCCGCCAAGGGTGAGTCGCTGAGCGTCGATCAGCCGATTGTGGAGTTCGTATGAACCGCCGCCCGTTCAAGGTGCTGGGCATCCAGCAGATCGCCATTGGGGGCCCGAGCAAAGACCGGCTTCGCACACTGTGGGTGGACATGCTGGGGCTGGAAGTCACCGGTAATTTTGTCAGCGAGCGGGAAAACGTGGATGAAGACATCTGCGCCATCGGCAGCGGCCCGTTCAAGGTTGAAGTCGATTTGATGCAGCCCATTGACATCGACAAAAAGCCCGCCGTGCATGCCACGCCGCTCAACCATGTCGGCTTGTGGATTGATGACTTGCCCACGGCGGTTGAATGGCTGACCGCGCAGGGCGTGCGGTTTGCGCCGGGCGGCATTCGCAAAGGCGCGGCCGGTTTTGACATCTGCTTTTTGCATCCCAAGTCGAATGACGCCTTTCCGGTGTCGGGCGAGGGCGTGCTGATTGAGCTGGTGCAGGCACCGCCTGAAGTGATCAGTGCTTTTGCAACCCTGGCCCAGGGCGCGGCGGCTTAACAGCAATCGCCCGAATCAGCGGCAGGCGTGGCTTCAGGCTTGGGCGCCGCGCTGCGCCCGGGCGCGGGCCAGTGCGGCTTCAATGACAGCGCGCTTGCGTTCGGCTGGCGTACTGGCAGATTCAGCCACCGCTGCGCTTTTGACGGCCTCAGGATGCTCTGCCAGCGGCAATTTTTCGACGTTTTCAAGCGTTTCAGGGTTGACGTGCTTGTCCTGCGTGCTTCTGTAGCTATGAAATTCGTAGCGTAACAGGGCCGTCTTGGCTTCTGCTGAAGACCAGGCGCTCCAGCCGGTTTGCTGGCCAGTGACGTTTTCGAGGCTGATGCAGTCCACCGGGCAGACGGGCACGCACAATTCGCAACCCGTGCAGTAAGTTTCCATCACGGTGTGCATCAGCTTGTTGCTGCCCATGATGGCGTCCACCGGACAGGCTTTGATGCACAAGGTGCAGCCGATGCACCAGGCTTCGTCAATCACGGCCATGGTGCGCGGGCCTTCAACCCCGTTGGATGGATTCAGCGGCAGTGCCGGCAAGCCGGTGATTTGCGAAAGCAGCGCCACACCTTCAGCACCGCCAGGCGGGCACTGGTTGATGGCGGCTAGACCTGATGAGATGGCCTGCGCGTAGGCCGCGCAATCAGGAAAACCGCAGCGTGTGCATTGCGTTTGGGGCAATGCAGCATGGATGCGGTCAAAAAGGGTTTTTGGGGTAAAGAAGGCGGGTGGGTTCACGCGCCTATTTTCCCACTGGCAAAGCTTGATTTCCCTGCGCCGCTGTGAAGTCGGCAGCGCAGGGCATTGTCAAGCGGCTGACTGCTCGGGCGGAAGTGGCGTTGCGGCGGTTTCTGCGGTTGTCGCCGCTTTAGCGGGTACAGCTGCAACGGACGATGCAACGACTGCCGGGGCTGCCTTCTCAGGGGTGGCAACAGGTGCGGCTGCAGCCGGGGCTTTAGCTTGCTTGACTGCCACAAGAACGGGTTTGGAGGCGCGCTTGGCAACCGGTTTGACAGCTGGTTTGGCTTCGGATTTTGGCGCGGGTCGTGCCTCTGGCGTTGCTGCTTCGGTGGTAACGGGCGTTGGCTTCTTCGCTGCTTTAGGCGCTTTGGCTGCTTTGGCCACTGGCGCTGCTTTTTTGGCAGCCACTGGCAAGGTTTCAGCAGGCATGAGCGACTTGTTCTCTTCCAGAATGAAGGCTTTCACCGCTGGATAGACCACATCGCGCCAGCGCCGGCCGCTGAAGATGCCGTAATGGCCCGCGCCCTTGGCTTCCAGGTGGGTTTTGTGCGACTCGGGCACGCCGCTGCACATCGCCAGTGCGGCACGGGTTTGTCCGGCGCCGGAAATGTCATCGAGCTCGCCTTCTACGGTCATCACGGCGGTGGTCTTGATGTCGCTTGGCATCACGCGTTCGAGCTTGCCATCAACCGACATGACTTCCCAGGTGCCTTTGACCAGTTTGAATTCCTGGAAAACGGTCTTGATGGTGTCAAGGTAGTAGTCGGCATCCATGTCCAGCACGGCGTTGTACTCGTCGTAGAACTTGCGGTGCGCGTCGGTGCTGGCGTCGTCGCCCTTGATCAGGTTCTTGAAGTAGTCGTAATGACTGGTGGCATGGCGATCCGGGTTCATGGCCACGAAACCGGTGTGCTGCAAAAAGCCCGGATAAACACGGCGACCCTTGCCCGGAAAGTTGCCGGGAACAGGGTAGATCACATTTTTTTCAAACCACTCGTAGGGCTTGGTGGTGGCCAGGTCGTTCACTGCCGTGGCCGACTGGCGGGCATCAATCGGGCCGCCCATCATGATCATCGACAGGGGCGTGGTTTCGCCGCGCGAAGCCATCAGGGAGATGGCGGCAAACACAGGCACCGTCGGCTGGCACACGCTGATCACATGGCAGTTGCCATATTTGCCCTGCAGGTGGCGGATAAATTCCTGGACGTAATTGACATAGTCGTCAAGGTTGAACGTGCCGTCGGACAAAGGCACGTTGCGTGCGTTTTTCCAGTCGGTGATGTAGACCTTGTGATCTTTCAGCATTGTTTTGACGGTGTCGCGCAGCAAGGTTGCGTAGTGGCCCGACAAAGGCGCTACGACCAGCACTGCAGGCTGGTTCTTGAGCCTGGCGAGCGTGGCCGTGTCGTCAGAAAAGCGTTTAAAGCGGCGCAACTCGCAAAAAGGCTTGTCGAGTTCGATGCGTTCCTGAATCGCCAGGGCGACGCCGTCAGCGTCTACTGTATGGATGTCAAAGGAAGGCTTTTCATAACCCTTGCCGAGTCGGTACATCAGGCTGTAGCCTGCAGACACGCGCTGGGCAAGCGGAGTTTTGCCGATGGGTGACGACGAGCCACCGTAGAGTTTTGCAGCGGCCTGTGCGAAGTCGACAAACGGCTCCATCAACGTGCGCTGGGATTCATAAAGCTGGTACAGCATGGGAACGAACCTTTTTTTGGATACGGCGGGTAAAAACGAAATATGTTGCAGTGCAATATAACAGGCGTTAAGTTTGACGTGCTAATGATAAACAGCCAAATTTAAAATTTGCTTACAAGTTTTACGATAAATCCTTGCTTTTGAGTAAGGACTTTGATGATTTTTTCATCTGTGCGTATGGTAATGCGGTCAGATTTTCTGCTTGCCCGATAAGGGGCAATCCACAATTGCAGCAGTGCGATTTCTGGCGCGGTTTTTGTTTCAGGGCCGTTACCCGTTATGCAACTTTCATCCAACAAAATTTTCCCTCTATTCAGCTCTTCCAGGAGTCACCATGATTACTACACTTGACACCGCCGCCCTTGACCAAGTGGTTTCTTTGAAAAAAACCGAGCGCATGCCGGTGCTGTTTTTGGGTCACGGCAGCCCCATGAATGCGATAGGTGACAACGAATACCGGCGCAGCTGGCAAGCGCTGGGTGCCAGGTTTGGCACCGAAATCCCCAACCCGCAACTGATTTTGTGTATCTCAGCCCATTGGCTGACCACCGGCTGGTGGCTGACGGCCATGACGCAGCCCAAAACCATTCATGATTTTGGCGGCTTTCCGCAGGAACTGTTTGACCAGCAATACCCCGCACTTGGCGATCCGGCAGCAGCTCGGGCGATGAGTTTGATGGTCAGGCAGCGTTTGTCGGCCCCACTGGGCCTGGACGTCAGCGAATGGGGGCTGGATCACGGCGCCTGGTCGGTGCTCAAGCCGATGTTTCCCGAGGCCGATATCCCCGTCATCCAGCTCAGCATGGACTACAGCCACGCCCCGGAAGACCATTACGCGCTGGCAAAGCAGCTCAAAGCCTTGCGCGACCGGGGCGTGTTGATTGTTGGCAGCGGCAATATCGTGCACAACCTCGGGCAGATGCAGCGCGGCGCCCAAGGCAACCAGGCGTATGACTGGGCGCTGGAGTTTGACCAGACGATGGGCGGCTATCTGCAGCAAGGCAATCTGGAGGCGCTGCAAAATTTCCAGAAACTCGGCTCTCTGGCCAAGATGGCCCATCCGACACATGAGCATTTTTTGCCGCTGCTGTATGCGGCGGGCGCTGTGGAGTCGCGTGAGCCTATGCGGTTTTTCAACACCAACTTTCAGGGCGGCTCGATTTCAATGCGCTCGATGATCTGGGGATAAAGCTGTTGCATGAACGCGTGCCGGGCCACGGTCGGGCTGAACTGGCCTGATACCGGGCTTGATTCTGTTGACAGGGCTCCATCGTTGCGCCTGAAACAGTTCCGCCAGCGCGTTGAATTGCTCCTTTATTCATAGCTTATAGCGCACGTGGATATTGCACAAAAGCCCTATTTGGCTAAATTTTCATCCATACTTGGCTGTGCGCGCGCCAGAAGCTTCATGAAAAGCACCGGGTTGTCTTGAAACGGCGCAGTTTTGAGTCCACACGTTGCGCACAACAGGATTTTTATGCTGGCTTTCCAGTGCGCTTGTGCCTTGGTGCGGCGTGGCAGGCGACAGTCCCAGCGCCGATAATTGCAGTTTTCTTGCTGATGCCCATTTCAATTCAATGCAACACATCTCTATTACGCCCTGCATTGGCACGCGCAAAGTGTGCCGTGCGGCGCACCTGTTGCACGGCACCTCCGACCCGAAGGCGCACTGAGCGATGCTGAAGTTTTTAATTGATGAGCGTGAGGTGGAATTGAGCGCGATCCGGGCGCAGGGTGCGGGCGGGCAAAACGTCAATAAAGTTTCCAGTGCGGTGCATCTGCGCTATGACATCGTGGCCTCATCGCTGCCCGACGAGATCAAGGAGCGTCTGCTGTGCCTGAGCGACAGCCGCATCACGCGCGAAGGCGTGCTGGTGTTGAAGGCGCAGCAGCACCGCACGCAAGAGATGAACCGGGCCGATGCGCTGGCCCGCCTGCAGCAGGTCATCGATGGCGTATCCAATCCACCCAAAGCCCGCCGCGCGACCAAACCGACTTACGGCTCCCGGCAGCGCCGGCTGGAAAGCAAAAGCCAGCGTTCAGCCACCAAGGAATTGCGCGGCAAGGTGAACAAGGAATGAGCGCTGACGGCAGGGCTGATGCGCTTTCGCCAGCGTGTCAATCAGCTTGCCGCCAACCGGCAGGCTTGGCGGCAACCGGGTTAACGCTCAAGCCGTGGCCAGTTCGGGCAGCAAGACCTGGTGATCGACGCTGAACTGGTAGTCCTGAAAGATGTGCTCGGCACTCACGGGCTGGTACGTGCCGTCCGGCAGGCGGTGCGTGGTGTCTTTCAGGCGGTTGGTTGTGCTGCCGCAAGTCCAGCAGTTGTAGTTGCGCATGTGGGTGCACAGACAGGTTTTGTCCATCACCGACAGGTTTTTGCCATCAGGGTGGATGACGATTTGCGCGTTGTAGGCGGTGATGTAGGCGCAGTTGCCATTGCCGTCCAGCAAGTAACCATAGGCTTCGCAATTGGGCCGGATGCCCGAGCCAATCGCCGGTGTGCTTTTCAGCATGCGCATCGGGTAGCCGGTGGGCGAAATCGTGTTGACGATGATGTCTTCTTCGCTGGCCTTGAAGTATTCCTGCTTGACCTTGGCGGGCAGCCCGCATTCATTGGCAATGGTGAAGCGCGTTGCCACCTGCACCGCTGCAGCGCCGCTTTCCAGAAAGCCCACGGCATCACTGCCGGTGAAAATGCCACCCGCTGCAATCAGGGGAATGTCGAGTTGCTCGGCTTTCAGAAAGGCGACGATTTCGGCCATGATGGTGGCCAGGTCGTATTTTTCCCAGTCCATGCCAAAGCCCAGATGGCCACCGGCCAGCGGGCCTTCAACAATCACATAGTCCGGCAGCCGTTGCAGCCGCGCTGTTTTACGCAGGAAGAGCTGCAAGGCGCGCACCGACGACACGATGATGCCCAGCTTGGCATCGCGAAACCGTGCGTGGTCGGCCATCAGGCCGAACGAGCCCAAATGCAGGCCCGCACTCAGGGTGATGCCGTCAATACCCGCATCCAGCGCGGAATTGAGCCGCACCTGCAAGGTGTCGCGCGGCGAGTTCATGGTCAGCTTTTCCATGACGTTGACGAACACCAGGCCATCGCCCTGCTTGGATTCCATGGTCTTGCCAACGTGCAGTTTGGTGGCTTCGGCCAGCTGGCCCAGATCAAACTGAATGCTGCTTTTGTCCGAGTTGTTGATGTTGCTCTTGTAGAACTTGGTTTTGCCCTTGACAAACTCAGTGTCAAACCGGCGGTCGGAGACGTCATGCACCAGGGCATCAGAGATGTGACCGATGCCGCCCAGGCGCGCCGCCTCAAGCGCCAGTTGAGCGGTGGAAATATCAACGCCCATTCCGCCAATCATGATCGGAACCAGTTCTTTTTTGCCGAATTTCAGGCGGAAATCATCAACTCTTTTCATCAGTGTCCTTCTAGGGGGTGTGTGCCGGCGAGTGGCTACGCCTCACTATTCTTGTCGGTCGAATGGTCTGTAACCATGGGCATGTTCTAACCCGTGAATGTTAATCCTTGATTGACGGTGGCCTGTGAAAGCCGGGATTAACACGCTGGATAAAACCGGGTTTAGATCAAGGATTACGCAATCAACCGGCGACCCACGCGCGCATGCCCCGTCAGGAGTTGCTGCAGAATGAGCCGGGGCATATTTTTTCAAAGACTGTGCAGGCAGCTGGCGCAGCAGCCTCATTCGTCGAGCGGCCTTTTTTTTCAGGCGTTTGTGGCCCCACGCCTTTGTTTTAGCCGGGGCTTTTTATTCACCTGCTGGTCAACGCCATGACCGGTTTTCTGGAGATTTTTATGGCGCAACACACCATTGCCGTCGTGGTTGGCAGTATTCGCAAGGATTCCTTCAACAAGAAACTGGCGACTGCTCTTGAAAAACTGTTTCCCGCCGAATTCGGTTTTACCTATGTGCGCATCGACGACCTGCCTTTGTATAACCAGGACGATGACGGCAACCCGTCGGCCCAGGTGACGCGCATCAAGGACGAAATTAGCGCCGCGACGGGCGTGTTGTTCGTCACGCCTGAATACAACCGCTCCATTCCTGGCGTGCTGAAAAACGCGATTGACCACGCATCGCGTCCGTATGGGCACAGTGCCTGGAACGGCAAACCGGCCGGCGTGATCGGCGTTTCTGGCGGGCCGATTGGCACGGCCATGGCTCAGCAGCACTTGCGCAATATACTGGCGTACCTGAACATGCCCACGCTGGGTCAGCCCGAGGCCTTCATTCACCAAAAGGACGGTCTGTATGACGCCGATGGGAATATCGGCGAGGCCAGTCTGAAGTTTTTGCAGGGCTGGGTGGATGCTTATGTCGCCTGGGTTAAAAAGCACGCTTGAAGTCGGGCAGCGCGGGCTTTTTCGACACGCCCACAAAAAAAGCCCGTGCAATACGGGCTTTTGCGCTTGCAGGTCAGTATTGACCTGCAGTGTTTGAAATCAGCGGATACGCTGGCGCGTATCAGGCTGCCAGTGCGGCTTGCGCCTGGTTGGCGGCGGTTTGGGTTTGCGCCAGGATGTCCACTCCGGCAGATGCCAGCGCAGCCGCTTTGCCGGCTTCGCTCATCGCCAGACCTTCTGCCCGGACAAATCGCACATCGGTCACGCCAAAAAAGCCAAAGATGGTTTTCAGGTAGCTTTCCTGGTGCTCCATCGCATTGCCGGCGTCGCTGGTGGAATACATGCCGCCCCGGGTTGACGCCACGATGATCGTTTTGCCGCCTGCCAGTCCCACTGGGCCTTTGTCGGTGTAGGTGAACGTTCGGCCGGCCTGGGTAATGCGGTCAATCCACGCCTTGAGCTGGGTTGGAATGGAAAAGTTGTACAGCGGCGCGCCAATCACCACCACATCTGCCGCCAAAAATTGTGTCACCAGGGCTTCAGAAATGGCGTTTTCGCGCTGCTCTGTCTCGCTCAGCGTGGCGGTACCAGCGGGCATGCGAAAGCCCAGGGATTCAGCCGACAGGTGGCTGGGTGTGTCCACGGCCAAGTCCAGATAGCTGACTTGCGTGGCTGGATGGGCCGCGCGCCACGAGGCGACGATTTGGGCAGTGAGTTGGCGTGAAACCGAATTGCCGCCAAGAATGCTGTTGACGCAGGTCGGTGAAATTTACCTGCGCCACTGCAGCGCAATGCGCGATGAAGCGCTGGCTGCCGCCGAAGCCGTCGCCCACATGCAGGTGCAGCCGCGCGGCATATTGCGCATCGCCTGTCCGGTCACGCTGGCGCAAAGCTCGCTGGGCTACCTGATTCCGCAGTATTTGGCTTTGTACCCGCAAGTCAAGCTCGACATGCGGGTGACCAACCGGGTGGTGGACTTGGTAGAGGAGGGCATTGATGTTGCGCTGCGCGTGCGTCCCACGCTGGACGACAGCGGTAGCTTGGTCATCAAGCAACTGGGGCCGACCTCTGCGTTTTTACTCGCCAGCCCGGAGCAGCTTTGGCGGCAGGGCGCACCCACTACGCCCGAGGAGTTGATTAAGCTTGACTCGGTGGCCATGTCCTCAATCGATGGGCGCAACGCCCTGCTGCTGCAGGGGCCGCAAGGGCAGGAGTTTGTTCTTCACCACCAGCCGCGCTACGTGGCGGATGACTTGCAGACGCTCAAGCTGGCCATGCTGGCCGGCACGGGTATCGGGTTTTTGCCGGCAAATCTCAGTCAGGCTGAGATTCAGGCGCAGTTGCTTGTGCATGTCTTGCCGGGCTGGACGATCAAGCCGGGCCTGGCACACGCTGTTTTTCCTTCGCGCCGTGGACAGGTTCCGGCGGTGCGCAGCTTTCTGGACTTTCTGGCTCACATGCAAGGCGATGAGGTGGCTGAAAGCAAGGACTGAAGAAGTATGGGGTTGCGCGTACGGCAGGCGCTTTTGATTTTTTCGGGATTCAGACGGTCAAACTTTAAACCCAGACGTAAAAAAGCCCGGCGGACCGGGCTTAATCAATTCAATGCCTTAAGGGCACTGTGCTATCAGGCTTCCGCAGGAATCCGCAGAACCTGGCCCGGATAAATCTTGTCCGGATCGCTCAGCATGGGCTTATTGGCTTCAAAAATCTGCGTGTATTTGCTCGGTGTGCCGTAGAAATGCTGGCTGATCTTGGACAGGTTGTCACCGCTGACCACGACGTACATTTTTGATTCGGCAGAACTGTTGGCAACCGTCATCATGTCCTTGACGGTCGATACGTTGGCCACGTTGCCGCAGCACAGCAGCACTTTTTCCTTGGTCGCTTGGTCAGGCGCGACGCCAGCGACAGTGACGGTGCCTGTCGGCGCGTCATAGCTTATTTCCAGCGCATCCACCTTCAGACCCATGCTGTTGACGTAGGTCTCAATGGCATCGCCTGCGGTTTTGCTCAGTGCGGCCACGTTTTCTGGTGTGGGTTTTGCAGCTGCGGCTTCCTGGGCGGCTTTCGCTTCGCCCCGGCCAAACAGCTTTTCACCGGCTTCCTTGATAAAACTGAACATGCCCATGAATTCTCCAATCAAAGTGTAGATGGCCCGGTACAAGACGCCGGGTTGCATTGACTTTAATGGTTTTGATGCCGCAACTCACGGCTTGACCCTAACAAAGGCTGTAGGACAATTCCGCTTTGACGCTGCGCGTCAGCCGGGGCGGGTGAGGTCCAAACCTTGCATGTCAGTTTTTACGGCCACCAGATCGATCAGGAGTGCAACGCCGGGGAGCATGCAGCGCGTCCCTTTGCCTTGCCGGTAAGTTGCTGTGAATGGCGGGGTATTGAAGGCAGCATCGCCAAACGAAGCCGCAGCGTGCCTGTAAACAGGCATAAAAAGCCCCTAAACTTAAAATTTCAAGTCAAATAGGCCTCTTGCGCATGCTGCATATGCGCAGTCAGCTATTGTTTTTGTAGTGAAGCAGCGAGCGCGGATTCGACGTGCAGGGCCAGGTCCAGCAATGCATCGTCGTGCAGCGCTGCGTGCCAGATCATCAGGCCCACCGGCAATTGCCCGGGCGTGTGACACGGGATGGAAATCGCGCAGCCGTCCAGCATGTTCACCACCGACGTGTTGCGCAACAGCAGCGCGTTGATGCGAAAAAACTCGTCGTTATCGGTCAGCACGCTGGCGATCGACGGAGCCACAATCGGAACCGTCGGGGAAAGCACCGCGTCAAAGCGGCGCAAACGCGCTTGCATCCGGGTAATCCAGTCCTGACGCGCTGCCAGTAAGTCGATGTAGTCGGCTGCGCTCATGCGGGCACCGCGCAAAATCCGCTGCGCCACACGCGGGTCGTATTGCGCTTCATGTTCCGCGATCAGCTTTCGGTGCCAGGCATAGCTTTCTGCGGCTGACAGACCGCCGGTGGCATTGATGCTGGCCAGTTCATCAATTTCATTCAGCGCGATTTCTTCGATCTGTGCCCCGGCCTGGCGCAGCACCTGCAGGCTTTGCTCGAATGCCGTGGCCACCGTGCTGCTCAGGCCGTCCTGCATTTGGGTACGTGCCACTGCCAGCCGGCACGCTGACAGGGGCTTGCCGGCAAGCAGCACGCGGCGATCAGACAGCACTTCATGGGCCGTGACAGCATCGCGAACCGAGCGGGTGAGGGCGCAAACCGTGTCCAGGCTGGTAGACAGCGGTACGGCACCGGTCGCAGGCACGCATCGCGCGGTGCTTTTGAAACCCACGATGCCGCACAGCCCAGCCGGAATCCGGATAGAGCCGCCCGTGTCAGAGCCGAGTCCCACGAAGGCCGCGCCGGTTGCCACCGATACAGCCGCACCCGACGAGGAGCCGCCCGGAATGCGCGCGGTTTCCGTGTCAGCCGGATTCACCGGGGTGCCGAAATGGGGGTTGATGCCGACGCCGGAAAAAGCAAACTCCACCATGTTGGTTCGGCCCATCAGCACAGCGCCTGCAGCGCGCAGCCGTGCCACGGCGATGCAATCGGACTGTGCGGCCGGTGCAGTGGCCAGTACGGTTGATCCAGCTGTTGTGACCTCGCCCGCCACGTCAAACAGGTCTTTGACCGATACCGGAATGCCGGCCAGCGCAAGGGCGCGACCCTTCGTCGCCGTGATGGCGGGTGACTCGCGCGCAATGTCTGTTTGCCCAGGCATAAACGCATGGCGGCAGGCGTCGCTCCGGGCGATGGCAAGCGACTGCTCAAGAATTTCTCCAACGCTGGTCTGGCCGCAATCAAGGGCTTGGCGCAGGGCGTGAAGATCGACGTAGGGCATAGGGGTTGGCTGATTCATGAGGATGGCAATGTTATACTCAGCAGGCTCTGCAGATGGCGATTCAGCCTTTTGCAGGGCAAATCGCAAATCAGCCACTCAAGGTGTCGCCCGGAAATCCTTCCGGCGATAAGCGCTGATTTAAGACACAACCTTTGGAGTTAATTATGTCCACGAACATGCGCGAAATGCTGGAAGCCGGCGTCCACTTTGGTCACCAAACCCGCTTCTGGGATCCAAAAATGGCCCCGTTCATTTTTGGCCATCGCAACCGTATTCACATCATCAACCTGGAAAAATCGCTGCCGATGTTCCAGGATGCGATGAAATTCGCCAAGCAGCTGACCGCAAACGGCGGCACCATCCTGATGGTCGGCACCAAGCGTACCGCCCGCGAAACCGTCGCCGCTGAAGCCCAGCGCGCAGGCATCCCTTATGTTGACCAGCGCTGGCTGGGCGGCATGCTCACCAACTTCAAGACGGTCAAGACATCCATCAAGCGCCTGAAAGAGATGAAGGCCCAGCAGGAAGCCGGCCTGGATTCGATCAGCAAGAAAGAACAGCTGACCTTCAAGCGCGAAATCGAAAAGCTGGAAAAAGACATTGGCGGCATCCAAGACATGACGGCATTGCCTGACGCCATTTTTGTGATTGACGTGGGTTTCCACAAAATCGCGGTTCTGGAAGCCAAGAAGCTTGGCATTCCCCTGATTGGCGTGGTTGATACAAACCACTCGCCCCTCGGCATTGACTACGTGATTCCAGGCAATGATGACTCTTCCAAGGCCGTCGAGTTATACGCTCGTGGTCTTGCCGATGCTGTCATTGAAGGCCGTGCTAGCGCCATGGATGATGTCGTCAAGGCTGTCGCTACTGAAGGTGCTGACGAATTTGTAGAAGTGCAAGACGCAGCTGCCTGATAGTTCTTGGCGTTGCGCCAAACGCGAAAAAGGGGCTCGCGTAGCCCCTTTTTCACAAGCTGATGATATGACGAGTGCTGTATTGACAGCCCCTGTCCCGGTTAAAACGAAAAACGGAGAATCAAAAATGGCAATAGCAATTACTGCAAGCATGGTCGCTGAACTGCGCGCCAAGACCGACGCCCCAATGATGGAGTGCAAAAAAGCACTGACCGAGGCCGAAGGCAATTTCGAAAAAGCTGAAGAACTATTGCGCGTCAAACTCGGTAGCAAGGCTGGCAAGGCTGCTTCCCGTGTTACGGCTGAAGGCGTTGTGACGCTGGCGCGTTCGGGCGACGATGTGGCGCTGGTAGAAATCAACTGCGAAACCGACTTCGTTACCAAAAATGACACGTTTCTGGCATTTGCCAATGCCGTCGCCGAAGGCGTCGTCAACAGCAATCCAGCCGATTTGGCTGCGCTGGCTGCCATGCCTTTGACCATGGAGGGCTTTGGCCCCACCGTTGAAGATGTGCGCAAGGGCCTGATCGGCAAGATTGGTGAAAACATGAGTGTTCGCCGCTTCACGCGTTTTGCGGATGGCAAGTCGGCTTCTTACCTGCACGGCACGCGTATCGGTGTGGTCGTGGAATTTGAAGGTGATGAGGCTGCTGCCAAGGATGTGGCCATGCATGTGGCGGCCATGAAACCGGTTGCGCTGTCGAGCGCCGATGTGCCTGCTGAGTTGGTCGCCCGCGAGCGTTCAGTGGCTGCAGCCAAGGCGGCTGAAGATGCTTCGGTGGCTCAGGCTGCCGGCAAAGCGGTTCAGTCCGCAGAAATCGTTGCCAAGCGTATCGAAGGCGGTGTTCAGAAGTACCTGAAAGAAGTCAGCCTGAATAACCAGACCTTCGTCAAAAATGACAAGCAGACCGTTGAACAGATGCTGAAAGAAAAGACGACTACCGTCAAATCCTTCACCCTGTATGTGGTTGGCGAAGGCATTGAGAAGAAAGTGGATGACTTCGCTGCCGAAGTGGCTGCCCAAGTTGCTGCTGCTAACGCTACTGCGAAAAGCGCTTAAGTTTTCTCCTTCAGCCTGAAGGCCGTTTTCCAATTCATCCGTTCAACCTCATCACGAAAGCGCCCCCATGCCAGCTTACAAGCGGATCTTGTTAAAACTGTCAGGTGAGGCCTTGATGGGGGATGATGCCTTTGGCATCAACCGCGCCACCATTGTTCGCATGGTGGAAGAAATCGCCGAGATCACCCGTATGGGTGTGCAAGTGGCGGTGGTGATTGGCGGCGGCAACATTTTTCGCGGGGTGGCCGGCGGATCGGTCGGCATGGACCGGGCGACGGCCGACTACATGGGCATGTTGGCGACGGTCATGAATGCCTTGGCGCTGGGTGACACCATGGACAAGGCCGGGCTGATCGCCCGGGTCATGTCCGCTATTGGCATTGAACGTGTTGTCGAACCTTATGTGCGGCCCAAGGCACTCCAGTATCTGGAAGAGGGCAAGGTTGTCATTTTTGCAGCCGGTACCGGCAATCCATTTTTCACCACTGACACTGCTGCTGCATTGCGGGGGGCTGAAATAGGTGCTGAAATTGTCCTCAAGGCGACCAAGGTGGATGGCGTGTACTCCGCAGATCCAAAAAAGGATCCTTTGGCGACCCGTTACACCACCATTACCTTTGACGAAGCCATAAGCAAGAATCTTGAGGTTATGGACGCTACCGCCTTTGCGTTGTGCCGTGACCAGAAGTTGCCCATCAAGGTCTTCAGTATTTTCAAGCACGGCGCGCTCAGTCGGGTTGTGCGGGGCGAGGACGAGGGAACCCTGGTTCACGTCTGATTCAGGCCTGGATGCCCGGATAGGTTCGTTGCAGTTTTTGCAATTTTTTGAAATTAGTCATCAGGAGATTCGACCATGAGCATTGTTGAGATCAAGCAGCAAGCAACGCAAAAAATGCAGCAGTCCCTGGATTCTTTCCAACACAGCCTGACCAAAATTCGCACAGGGCGCGCCAACCCCGGTCTGCTCGACACCGTGCAGGTTGACTATTACGGCTCAATGGTGCCGATTAGCCAGGTGGCCAACGTGGCGCTGCTCGATGCGCGAACCATCAGTGTTTCGCCGTGGGAAAAAGGCATGGGCGCCAAGATCGAAAAAGCGATTCGGGATTCTGATCTGGGATTGAACCCGGCATCGCAAGGTGATCTGATTCGCGTCCCGATGCCAGCCATGACCGAGGAGCGCCGCAAGGAACTCACCAAAGTCGTTCGTGCTGAAGGCGAACACGCCAAGGTGGCCATCCGTAATTTGCGCCGTGATGCCAACGACGGCGTCAAGAAACTGGTCAAGGAAAAACTGGCTTCCGAAGACGACGAGCGCCGCACGCAAGATGAAGTTCAGAAATTTACTGACCGTTTTATTACTGATGTAGACAAACTGGTAAGCGGCAAGGAACAAGACATCATGGCGGTTTAAGACCTGTGCATCCGCACTGCTCGGTGCATGTGTTGCGCCGAGTCCGTTCATTCTTTATCCTCTCTTGAACAACACCATGAACCAGGTTCCGCGCCATATAGCCATCGTCATGGATGGCAATGGCCGATGGGCCAAAAAGCGTTATTTGCCCCGCATTGCCGGTCACAAGCAGGGCGTTGATGCACTCAGCCGCTGCGTAAAATCTTGCCTGGAGCGCGGCATAGGCGTGCTGACCGTGTTTGCGTTTTCATCTGAAAACTGGAATCGGCCTTCTGACGAAGTCTCAGGGTTGATGGACTTGCTGGTGGTTGCACTGACCAGACAGTTGCCCAGCCTGAATGCCAACGGGGTTCAGCTTCACTTTATCGGCGATCGCCAGCGATTTTCCGACAAGGTCAATTCAGCCCTTGTCCAGTCGGAACTCAGCACAGCGGGCAATACGCGCCTGATTTTCAATATCTGTTTCAACTACGGCGGACGCTGGGATATTGCCCAGGCCGCCCAGAAACTGGCCAGCCGTGGGGAAGCCATTACCGAGCTTTCTCTTGACCGCGCGATGGCGCTGGCGCATGTGCCTGACCCGGATTTATTGATTCGTACCGGTGGGGAACTGCGGCTCAGCAACTTTCTGCTGTGGCAGGCTGCGTATTCAGAACTCTATTTTTCGGACAAACTCTGGCCAGAATTTGATGAGGCGGCATTAGACAATGCCATTGCCGCATTTCGTGCCCGCGAGCGCCGATTCGGGCAAACTCCGGAACAGGTCAGCGGACTTCATCGAAACTAATATAAAAAGGCAGTCTGATGCTTAAACAGCGTGTCATTACGGCCATCCTCCTGCTGGCAATTCTCTTGCCGGCCCTTTTTTATAAAACGCCCATTCCGTTTTGCGCTCTTGCTTTGCTGATGATTGCTGCCGGTGCGTGGGAATGGGGCCGTCTTAATTCGATCGGGTTTATCGGCTCACTCGGGCTTGCGGCCCTGTGTGTACTGGCTTGCGGCTTGTCCTGGTATGCCGGGTTTTTGGAAAAGCCGCTGCCCATGCTTTGGGCGGTCGCCGGTACGGCGTGGGTGCTGACAGGGGCGTGGCTGCTGCGCTCGGGTATTGCTGGCTGGTCGCGTATCCCCAAAGGTTTGCGCGTTGCGGGTGGCTTGGTTGCCCTGTGGGCGGCCTGGTTGGCCATTGCACAGGCACGCGTCATGGGAATTGAGTTCTTGCTTTCAGTGTTGCTGCTGGTCTGGGTAGCCGATATTTTTGCCTATTTTTCGGGCCGCACCTTTGGCGGGAAATTCAGCAAGGGCAAATTGGCACCGTCCATCAGTCCTGGCAAAAGTTGGGAAGGTGTTTGGGGCGGCATGGCCGGCGTTGTGGTGTTGGCAATCGTTTGGGTTTTGGTGGGCGGCGATACGCTGTACAGCCAGCTTGCCCAGCGTCATGGCATGGCGCTGATGCTGCTGGCTGTCATTTTCATGGCGGCCATGAGTGTGGTCGGCGATCTGGTCGAATCGCTGATCAAGCGCAGCGCCGGGGTCAAAGACTCCAGCGGTTTGTTGCCCGGCCACGGTGGTGTGCTTGACCGCGTGGATGCCTTGCTTCCTACCTTGCCGCTGGCGATGATGCTGGTCTCTTTTTAAGCTTTACAGCCTTACCGATACTTCATGATTCATCAAAAGCAGCGCATCACGATTCTGGGCTCCACTGGCTCCATCGGTGTCAGTACCCTGGATGTGATTGCCCGCCATCCCGACCGTTTTGAGGTCTTTTCGCTCAGTGCCGCGACCCAGGTCGATCTCATGCTGGCGCAATGTGCGCAATTCAAGCCGCAGTATGCGATCATGGTGAGCGAGCCTCACGCTAGGCTGCTGGCTGAAAAAATAAAGGCAAATGGGCTCTTGGTGCACGTCCTGTGTGCGCAGGATGCTCTGGAAATGATAGCGTCTCATGAGCTGGTAGATGTCGTGATGGCGGCCATTGTCGGTGCTGCCGGTCTTGCACCATGCATGGCTGCCGCCCGGTCGGGCAAGCGCCTGCTGCTGGCCAACAAGGAAGCCCTGGTGGTGGGCGGCGATGTGTTCATGCAAGCGGTTCGCAAGGGCGACGCGCAATTGTTGCCGATCGACAGCGAGCATTCGGCCATTTACCAATCCCTGCCCGAAGATCCGTCGAGTTGGCCGGCGCGGGTTGAAAAAATCATCCTGACTGCATCCGGCGGGCCGTTTCGTACCCGTGACCCTGCCAGCCTGCGGCATGTCACGCCCGACGAAGCCTGTGCCCATCCGAATTGGGTCATGGGGCGCAAGATTTCTGTCGACTCCGCCACGATGATGAACAAGGCGCTGGAAGTGATTGAGGCCAAATACCTGTTTGGCTTGGCCCCTGAGCGCATTGAAGTGGTGATTCATCCGCAGAGCATCATCCATTCGATGGTGCAGTATTACGACACTTCGGTGGTAGCACAAATGGGCACCGCTGATATGCGGGTGCCGATTGCTTATGGCTTGTCCTGGCCCGAGCGGATCACTTCTGGTGCCAAAACGCTGGACTTCAAAAACTTGGCTCACATGACGTTCGAGGTGCCTGATAACGTACGTTTTCCGGGCTTGCCTCTGGCTTGGGACGTGCTCAAGGCGCCGGTGGGCAGTGCTGCCGTTCTGAATGCCGCCAACGAAATCGCGGTAGCGGCATTTCTGGATAAGCGCATCCGTTTTGACCATATTCATCAGATCAATCATGAAACCCTGGCGGCTGTCTCAGTCGCTGAGGTACACGACATCGAAGGTTTGCTGGCGCTTGACGCCGAGGCACGCCGGGTAGCAGGTCAATTGGCTGAAGGTCTGGAGGCTTGAAATGCTGACTTTGGTTTCTTTTCTCGTCACGCTGGGCATTTTGATTGCCGTGCACGAGTACGGACATTACCGGGTCGCCGTGGCATGCGGCATCAAGGTGCTGAAGTTTTCAATCGGCTTTGGCAAACCCATCTACACCTGGCGGCTCAAGAATAAAGAGACTGAATTTGCCATTGGCATGCTGCCGCTGGGCGGCTACGTCAAGATGCTGGACGAGCGCGAAGCGCCGGTCGACGCGGCTGAGCGTCATCTGGCGTTCAACACCCAGCCGCTGAAGTCGCGTGCAGCGGTGGTCGCAGCCGGGCCTTTGGCCAATTTGCTGCTGGCAGTGCTGCTGTACTCAGTGGTGAACTGGAGTGGCTTGCAGGAGCCCAAAGCTGTGTTGGCCAGTCCGGTGGCCGGTTCTCTGGCTGAACGCGCCGGGCTGAGTGGCCGTGAAACCGTTCAGCAAGCGGCTTTCGACGGTGAAGCGCTGGAAACGGTGCGCTCGTTCGAGGATCTTCGCTGGCGAATGACGCAAGGCGCGCTCAACAGCCGTGATCTGCAACTGGTCGTGGGTGATGAATCTGGCCCATTGAGCCGAACAGTCGTGTTGCCGCTGAGCAAGCTTGACGCGGCCGATGCAGATGCCCAACTGTTCCGAAAAATCGGCATTCTCGGGCCGTGGACTCAGCCTGTCATTGGCGAGATCATGGTGGGCAGTGCGGCTCAAAGGTCTGGTCTGCAGTCGGGCGATGTGGTTCAGCGAATCGGCGAAAAGGCCATTGTCGATGGGCAGCAATTGCGTGAAGCCATCCGTACGTCCATTCCTGCTGCAGGCGCAAATAATTCAGCAGCAGTGACGCAAAACTGGCAAGTCCAGCGCGATGGACGATCGGTGGCACTCAGCGTAACACCGCAGCTCAGCCAGGAAGGTGGCGTTCCGGTAGCGCGCATCGGTGCGTATGTGGGTGCACCACCGGAGTTTGTGACGGTTCGTTATGGCCCGCTGGAGGGTTTATGGGGCGGCGCTGTTCGCACTTGGGAAGTGTCCGTGCTGACGCTCAAGATGATGGGCAAGATGGTGATTGGTCAGGCCTCTCTTAAAAATTTGAGCGGCCCGCTCACCATCGCCGACTATGCCGGAAAGTCCGCTTCGCTGGGCTGGACTTCCTACTTGGTGTTTTTGGCGCTGGTCAGCGTCAGTCTGGGCGTCTTGAACTTGCTGCCTCTGCCGGTTCTGGACGGTGGTCACCTGATGTATTATCTTTGGGAATGGATCACAGGTCATGGCGTGTCCGACGCCTGGATGGACCGTTTGCAGCGCGGTGGCGTTGCAATCCTGCTGGGCATGATGTGTATTGCCCTCTTCAATGATGTCGCCCGGCTTGTCGGCTAACTTCCTTCCAATTCATGCAAAAGCAAATCAATCAATTCAAAGTTCGTGCTGTCTGCGCCATCGCTGCCAGCCTGTTTTTCGCTAATGCCGCCTGGGCGGTAGATCCCTTCACCGTCAGGGACATCCGGGTCGAAGGTTTGCAGCGTGTTGAGCCCGGCACCATCTTTGCTTCGCTGCCGTTTCGCGTGGGCGAAACCTACAACGATGACAAGGGCTCCAGCGCCATTCGAGCCCTGTTCGGCCTGGGTCTGTTCAAGGATGTGCGGCTTGAAACCAGTGGTGACGTGCTGGTCGTGATTGTTGAAGAGCGTCCTACTGTCGCTGATGTGGACTTTGTCGGCACCAAGGAGTTTGACAAGGACATTCTGAAAAAGTCGTTGCGCGATGCAGGCATTGCTGATGGTCAGCCATTTGACAAGGCGCTGGCCGACAAGGCCGAGCAGGAACTCAAGCGCCAGTACATCAACAAGAGCATGTATGGCGTCGAGGTCATCACCACCGTTACACCGATTGAGCGCAACCGGGTCAATCTGACCTTCACCGTCGTCGAAGGCGATGTTGCAAAAATCAAGGAAATCCACATCACGGGCAACAAGGCTTTCAGTGAATCCACGTTATTGGGTCTGTTTGATCTGGACACCGGCGGCTGGCTGAGCTGGTATACCAAATCCAATCGTTACTCCCGCGCCAAGCTCAATGCGGATATAGAAACCCTGCGCTCTTATTACCTCTCACGCGGTTATCTGGAATTCAAGGTTGAGACCACCCAGGTAGCGATTACCCCTGACAAGCAGAGCATTGCGATTACCCTCAATGTGACCGAAGGCGAACGTTTCATCGTGTCGGGCGTGAAGCTCGAAGGCAATTATCTGGGCAAGGAAGAGGAATTCAAATCCCTGGTGACCATCAAACCCGGTGAGCCCTATAACGCCGATGCAGTAGCTGAAACGACCAAGGCATTTACCGACTATTTCGGCACTTTCGGCTTTGCATTTGCCAAGGTTCAAGCGGTGCCGCAAATTGACCGGGCCAACAACCGCGTGGTCTTCGTGGTGCAGGCAGAACCTTCACGCCGGGCCTACGTGCGGCGCATCAATGTGGCCGGCAACAACCGCACACGTGACGAAGTCGTACGCCGCGAGTTCCGCCAGTTCGAGTCTTCATGGTACGACAGCGACAAGATCCGTCTTTCCCGTGACCGGGTTGACCGTCTGGGTTTCTTCACCGAAGTGAATGTGGAAACCCAGGAAGTCAGCGGTACGCAGGATCAGGTCGATATCAACGTCAATGTGGCTGAAAAGCCCACCGGCAATCTGCAACTGGGCGCTGGTTACTCCAGTGCTGACAGCCTTTCCTTGACATTCGGCATCAAGCAGGAAAACGTTTTCGGCTCAGGCAACTACCTGGGCATTGAAGTCAATACCAGCAAGTCCAATCGCCAACTGGTGTTGAGCACGATTGACCCTTATTTCACAGCCGATGGCATCTCTCGCTCGATTGATGTCTATGACCGCACCTCCCAGCCTTTGTCAGGGCAGGGCGGCGACTACAAACTGAAAACGCGCGGCGCCAGTATCCGTTTCGGTGTTCCATTTACTGAAACTGACACGGTCTATTTTGGTACTGGGTATGAGTCGCTGACGATTGTTCCGGGAAACAACCTGCCCGTGAGCTACCAAGACTATATTAATAAATTCGGCGAAAAGAGCAATTCAATTCCATTGACTGTTGGCTGGTCCCGTGACAGCCGTGACAGCGCCCTGGTTCCCACATCAGGACGCTTTCAACGCGTCTATGGCGACTGGGGTATCGCCGGTGATATCCGCTTTGTACGTGCCAACTACCAGATTCAACAATACATTCCCCTCAACAAGCAATTCACAGTGGCCCTGAACGGTGAACTGGGCTGGGGCAAAGGACTGAACGGCCAGCCTTATCCCCTGTTCAAAAACTACTATTCAGGCGGTTTGGGATCAGTGCGTGGTTACCAGCAGGGCTCGCTCGGTCCCCGTGACTCTTCGGGTCTGTCAGTCGGCGCACCCAAGAAGTTGACGCTCAATGCCGAACTGATTGCACCGTTTCCAGGCGCCGGAAACGACCGCACCTTGCGCATGTACGGTTTTTTTGACGCCGGAAATGTATTTGAAAACAGCTACAAGCTGAGTGGTACGGACGGCTTGCGGGCCTCTACCGGCATTGGCATCAGCTGGATTTCCCCGGTTGGACCTCTTCGCATTGCCTATGCATTGCCTTTACGTAAACAAGACGGCGATAAAATCGAACGTCTGCAATTCCAAATTGGTACCTCTTTCTAATGAAAAACTTTTCCAGCAAAATTCTCCTTGGCCTTGTGATTGCAGCGGCAGGTGTCTCCGCCAGCGCCCAGGAGTTCAAGGTGGGTGTCGTCAACCTGGACCGCATTTTCCGCGAAGCCAATTCCGCCAAAGCAGCCCAGACCAAACTCGAGCAGGAGTTCAGCAAGCGTGAAAAAGAGCTGACTGACATGGCCACCCAGCTGAAATCGCAGTCAGACAAATTTGAGCGCGAAGCACCAACACTGGCAGAAAGCCAGCGCACCACGCGCCAGCGCCAGCTGGTTGACCAAGACCGCACCTTCCAGACCAAACGCCGTGAATTTCAGGAAGACCTGAGCGCCCGCAAGAATGAAGAGTTGCAGCAAGTCATCGAACGCGCCAACAAGGTGGTTAAATCCCTGGCCGAAACCGAGAAATACGACCTGATCCTGCAGGAATCGGTGTATGTCAACCCAAAGCATGACATCACCGACAAGGTCATCAAGTCATTGAACGCTTCGCGTTAAGCACGGGCGTTCCCCTAAAAATGGATGCAGAAATGGCAGGCGTCGCATGACGCTTCGTCTTGCCGAGATTGTTCAGTCACTGGCGGGTCAGGTTCAAGCTGAACTGGTGGGCAATCCGGAACTCCAGATCGAGCGGCTCTCCACGCTGGAGTCATCTGGCCCGAATGACCTGACCTTCCTGAGCAATCCAAAATATAGCAATCAGCTTGCCAAGTCTGCAGCCGGATGTGTGGTGGTAGCACCTTCATCACGCGCGGTCGCCATGCAGCGCGCCTCCTGCATCGTGGTGGATGACCCCTACCATTACTTTGCGCTCATCACGCAGCTATGGAAGCGCACGCATTTCCTGGCTCCTGCACCCCGTATTCATCCCAGTGCGCTGATTGACCCGCAAGCCATCCTCGCACCCAACGTATCCATCGGGGCGTTCGTCTGCATTGCTGCGGGCGCAGTGGTGGGCGAAGGCGCGCGCATTGCCGAGCATTGCGTCATTGGCGCGAATGCAGTCATTGGCGCAGGCAGCCGGCTCTCGGCGCGTGTGACGGTGGCAGACGGCTGCCGCATTGGCGAACGTTGCATCATCCATCCCGGTGCCGTCATTGGCGCCGACGGCTTCGGTTTTGCGCCGCACGATGGCCGGTGGGTCAAGATCGAGCAACTCGGTGCCGTGGTGATTGGCAACGATGTGGAAATCGGCGCCAACACCTGTATTGATCGCGGCGCTCTGCAAGACACGGTGCTCGAAGACGGCGTCAAGCTCGACAACCTGGTGCAGATCGGCCACAACGTGCGCGTTGGCCAACACAGCGCGATGGCGGGCTGCGCCGGTGTCGCCGGCAGCGCGACGATTGGTGCGCACTGCACCATCGGCGGCGGCGCGATCGTACTCGGCCATTTGCGGCTGGCAGACGGCGTTCATGTCTCGGCTGCCACGACCGTGACCCGGTCGCTGCTGAAGCCTGGCCACTACACCGGCCTGTTTCCCATCGACAACAATGCCGCCTGGGAAAAAAATGCCGCCACGCTCAAGCAACTCCATGCACTGCGTGATCGGCTCAAACAAACAGAAAAAACCCTGCTGCAACTGCAGGACAGCCTCAAAGAAGAAAAATCATGATGGACATTCACCAGATTCTGAAGTTATTGCCGCACCGCTATCCCATCCTGCTGGTCGATCGGGTGCTGGAGCTTGAAACCGGCAAAAGCATCAAGGCGTTGAAAAACGTCACCATCAACGAGCCTTTTTTCATGGGCCATTTTCCCAAGCATCCGGTCATGCCCGGCGTGCTGATGATTGAGGCGATGGCGCAGGCGGCGGCGCTGCTGTCGTTTTCCACGCTCGGCGTCACGCCTGACGACAAGACGGTGTATTACTTTGCCGGCATTGACGGCGCGCGCTTCAAGCGTCCGGTGACTGCTGGCGACCAGCTGATCATGGACGTGAGCCTGCTGCGCATGAAAGCCGGTATTTTCAAGTTCAAGGGCGTGACCCGTGTCGATGGAAACATTGCCTGTGAGGCCGAACTGATGTGCACCATGCGCACAGTCGCCTGAGGGCACGGTCATGACGCTGCCAGCCGCGCCTTCGGGCATCCATGCGACGGCCCTGGTTGACCCCCGGGCCCAGCTCGACAGTTCGGTGACCGTCGGGCCTTACACCGTGATCGGTCCCCATGTCCGCATAGACGCTGGCACGTCGGTCGGCGCGCACTGCGTGATCGAAGGCCACACGAGTATTGGCCGCGACAACCGGATTTTCCAGTTCAACGCCCTGGGTGGTATTCCGCAAGACAAGAAATACGCCGGTGAGCCGTGCGAGCTGGTGATTGGTGACCGCAACACGATTCGCGAGTTTTGCACTTTCAATATCGGCTCGCCCGGTGACTTGGGCGTGACGCGTATGGGCAACGACAACTGGATCATGGCTTACGTGCATGTGGCGCATGACTGCGTGGTCGGCAACCAGACGATTTTTGCCAACAACACCACGTTGGGCGGTCATGTGCATGTTGACGATTGGGTGATCCTGGGCGGCTTTACCGGCGTACACCAGTTCGTGCGGCTGGGCGCCCACAGTTTTACTGCCGTTTCTTCGGTGGTGCTGGCTGATTTGCCGCCCTTTGTCATGTGCCAGGGGCAACCGGCCAAGGCACGCTCGATGAACTTTGAAGGACTGCGTCGCAGGGGTTTTTCGGCCGACCGCATTTCATCCGTCAAGGCCATGCACAAGGCGCTGTACCGCGACGGGCTGACACTGGAACAGGCCAAGCTGCAGATCGCTGAATTGACTCAAAAACATCCAGAGTCCGCGCCAGACGTGCAGATGATGCTCTTGTTTTTAGAGCAAGCCTCGCCGCAGCGCGGAATCGTTCGCTAGGGCTGCCATGTCGGCCGCGCCACAATCCCTGCTGCCCCGGAGCGGGCAGGGCACTTCTGTCAGTTCCCAAGCACACTCGGCGCCGAACATTGTCATGGTCGCAGGTGAAACCTCGGGTGACCTGCTGGCGGGCTTGCTGCTTGATGGCCTCACGTCACGCTGGCCGGCGCTGAAATCTGGCGGCATCGGCGGCGCGCAAATGACCCGTCGAGGATTTGAGGCCTGGTGGCCGAGCGAAAAACTGGCTGTGCGCGGCTATGTCGAGGTGCTGCGCCACTACCGCGAAATCTCCGGCATTCGCGAGCAACTCAAAAAACGCTTGTTGACGGGCCCAGGGAAGCGTCCCGATGTCTTCATCGGCATCGATGCGCCTGATTTCAACCTCGGGCTGGAGGCGGCGCTGAAGGCTGAGGGCATCAAGACGGTGCAGTTCATCTGCCCCTCAATCTGGGCCTGGCGGGCCGACCGGGTAGAGAAAATCAGGCGCAGCGTGGATCATGTGCTGTGCATCTTTCCGTTTGAGCCGGCCCTGCTGGCGACGCACGGGATTGCCGCAACCTATGTCGGCCATCCGCTGGCGGCCGTGATTCCGATGCAGCCTGACCGACAGGCCGCCCGGCAGGCGCTGGGCTTGCGCGACGAAGTCACGGTCGTCGCCATTTTGCCCGGCAGCCGGAAATCGGAAATAGAGTACCTGGCTTTGCGATTCTTTCAGGCTGCAGCGCTTGTCAAGCTTGCGTATCCAGCTATTAAATTCATAGTACCGGCGATTCCGGCGCTGAAAACGCTGATCGAGCAACTGGCTGATCAGGCTGGCGTACGCGCTGATGTGCAGATCGTTGCCGGCCAGTCGCACACGGTGTTGGCGGCCTGCGATGTCACGCTGATTGCCAGCGGCACCGCGACGCTGGAAGCGGTGCTGTTCAAGCGCCCGATGGTGATTGCCTACAACATGAACTGGCTGTCGTGGCAGATCATGCAGCGCAAGCAACTGCAGCCCTGGGTCGGCTTGCCGAATATTTTGTGCCGTGATTTTGTTGTGCCTGAACTGTTGCAGGATCAGGCCTCGCCCGAGGCATTGGCGCAGGCGCTGTGTGAATGGATTGGTGCAAAATCGTCGGCCCCCGAGAAAATAAGGGCTGTCGAACAGCGATTCACCCAGCTGCATGCAGAACTGCAGCGAGACACTTCCCAATTGGCTACCGATGCAATCCAGAAAATCCTTGAAACCTGAGCAGACTGTTTTTTCGTGGCACTCGCCCGGCTTGATGGCCGGTGTCGACGAGGCCGGGCGCGGGCCGCTGGCCGGGCCGGTCGTGGCGGCGGCCGTCATCCTGGACCCGTTCAATCCCGTCGCAGGCCTGGCGGATTCAAAAAAGCTCACCGCGCTGCGGCGCGAAAAGCTGTATGACGAAATCCAGGCCAAGGCGCTGTGCTGCTCGATTGCCATGGCCAGCGTGGAAGAAATTGACCGCCTGAATATTCTGCAGGCGACCCTGCTGGCCATGAAACGTGCGGTGGAAGGCTTGCGGCTCAAGCCGTCAAAGGTGCTGGTCGATGGCAACCAGTTGCCCCGGCTCTTGATGCTGGCCGAGGCGATTGTCAAGGGCGATGCACTGGTGCCGGCCATTTCGGCGGCGTCGATTCTGGCCAAGGTCTACCGCGACCGCTGGTGCTGCGACTATCACCTGCAGTACCCGCAATACGGTTTTGCCGGTCACAAGGGCTACGGGACGGCCGAACACCTGGCCGCCTTGCGCCAGCACGGCGCCTGCCCGCAGCACCGGCGCTCGTTCGCGCCCGTGGCCGGAGTGTTGCGATGACCAGCGGCTTTTCGGTTCCCGTCACGCATGTTTCGTCGCGCGACAACCTGCTGGTCAAAGACCTGCACCGGCTGTCGCACGACAACACCGCTTACCGCAAGCAGGGCCGGGTCTGGCTGGAGGGCGACCATTTATGCCGCGCTGCGTTGGCGCGCGGCCTGAAACCTGTCCTGGCCGTATTTTCAGAGTCTTTTTGGCCTCTTGCGCATGCTGAGTGGGCGCAGGCAGCTATGAAAAACATAGTGATCGCTGATGCGCTGCTGCCCGAGATCAGTGGACTCGAATCGCCGGCGCGCATGGGCTTCGTGCTCGAACTGCCGGCCGTGCCTGAACTCCAGCCCGGCGCGGCATCGGTCATTCTGGACCGCGTGCAGGATGCCGGCAATGTGGGCTCCATCCTGCGCAGCGCGGCGGCTTTTGGCTTCAGCCAGATCATTGCGCTCAAGGGAACGGCCGCGCTGTGGTCGCCCAAAGTGCTGCGCGCCGGCATGGGCGCGCATTTCGCCCTGCGCCTGGTCGAAGGCGTTGACTCCGAGGCATTAGCGGCACTGACGGTGCCGATTGTGGTGACCAGTTCACACCACGGCAGCTTCGTCCATCAGCAGAAATTACCCATGCCCTGCGCCTGGGCGATGGGCCATGAAGGGCAGGGCGTCAGCGATAACCTCATGGACCGCGCCAGCCTGAAAGTGCGCATCGACCAGCCCGGCGGCGAAGAATCCCTGAACGTCGCCGCCGCCGCAGCCATCTGCCTGTACGCCAGTTCACTGTCGCTTGCCGCACGCTGATCTGACACAGCAAGCGCCTTCAAACGCACGAAGCCCTGAAAGCGCAGCAAAAACTGCATAACACCAAACGCGAGGCAAGGGCGCGAGGCCTCCAACCCAGCAGGGGCCGCGGAACCGGCTTCGCCGGGCCGCAGGCGCAGCGGCCCCCTCGGGGGGCAGCGAACCACACGCAGTGGGGAGCGTGGGGGCGTTATATAATCGTGGGCTTTTCAAATCCCAGCTTCGCCCAAGCGCACAACAAGCAAAACCCATTCATAAAAGCAGCCCGCAAGCGTCTGAGAAGACACTTTTCGTGCACGCTTGGGCGAACCGTACACAACCGGAGAACCCAGTGCTTTTGTCTCTACAGGGAAATACCCCGCCCGCCGTCCTGGCGCTCGCAGACGGCACGGTCTTTATCGGCAATTCGATTGGAGCGCCCGGCTCCACGATCGGCGAGGTGGTGTTCAACACCGCCATGACCGGCTATCAGGAAATCCTCACGGATCCGAGCTACTGCCAGCAGATCGTCACCCTCACTTACCCGCATATCGGAAACTACGGCATCAATGCCGAAGACGTTGAAGGCAGCAAAGTCCATGCCGCCGGCCTGATCATCAAGGACTTGCCGCTCATCGCGTCAAACTTTCGCGCGTCCATGACGCTGGCCGACTACCTGATCCGCGAAAACATCGTCGCGATTGCCGGCATTGACACCCGCCAGCTGACGCGCCACCTGCGCATTCACGGCGCGCAAAATGGCTGCATTCTGGCGCTCGCGCCTGGCGAGACGGTCAATCAGTCATTCATCGACAAGGCAGTGGCCACTGCCAAGGCAACGCCGAGCATGGACGGCCTGGATCTGGCCAAAGTCGTGTCGGTCAAGCATACCTACGAATGGGCCCAGACCGAGTGGAAGCTCGGCTCAGGTTACGGCGTGCAGATCACGCCCCGCTTTCATGTCGTCGCCTATGACTTCGGCGTGAAAAAGAACATCCTGCGCATGGTGACCGAACGCGGCGCGCGCATCACGGTGGTGCCGGCGCAAACCTCGGCTGCCGACGTGCTCAAGCTCAATCCTGACGGTATTTTTCTGGCCAACGGCCCGGGCGATCCGCAGGCTTGCGACTACGCCATCGAGGCGATTGGCGAACTGATCGAAACCGGTATCCCGACGTTCGGCATTTGCCTGGGTCACCAGATCATGGCGCTGGCCGGCGGGGCCAAGACCTTCAAAATGAAGTTCGGCCACCACGGCGCGAACCACCCGGTGAAAGACCTGGACACCGGCCGCGTCAGCATCACCAGCCAGAACCACGGTTTTGCGGTTGATGAAACCACGTTGCCCGCCAACCTGCGGCCGACGCACATCAGCCTGTTTGATGGCACGCTGCAGGGCCTGGCCCGCACCGACAAGCCGGCGTTCTGTTTCCAGGGCCATCCTGAAGCCTCGCCCGGACCCCACGATATTTCCTACCTGTTCGACCGCTTTACGGCGCTGATGGCGCAAAGCCAGGAGAAGAAGAATGCCTAAGCGCACAGACATCAAATCAGTTCTCATCATTGGCGCCGGCCCGATCATCATCGGCCAGGCCTGCGAGTTTGACTATTCCGGCGTGCAAGCCTGCAAGGCGCTGCGCGAAGAGGGTTACAAGGTCATCCTGATCAACAGCAACCCGGCCACGATCATGACCGACCCGGCCACGGCCGACGTGACCTACATCGAGCCGATCACCTGGCAGACGGTTGAAAAAATCATCGCCAAGGAACGGCCTGATGCAATCTTGCCGACCATGGGCGGCCAGACTGCGCTCAATTGCGCGCTGGATCTGTGGCGTCATGGCGTACTCGAGAAATACGATGTCGAGCTAATCGGTGCCAAACCCGAAGCCATCGACAAGGCCGAAGACCGGCTGAAGTTCAAGGATGCCATGACCAAGATTGGTCTGGGGTCGGCGCGTTCGGGCATTGCGCACACCATGGAAGAAGCCTGGACTGTGCAGAAAACGCTGGGTTTTCCGACCGTCATTCGCCCCAGCTTCACGCTGGGCGGCACCGGTGGCGGCATTGCCTACAACCCCGAAGAGTTCGAGGAAATCTGCAAGCGCGGCATCGAAGCCTCGCCTACCAACGAGCTGCTGATTGAAGAATCGCTGCTCGGCTGGAAAGAGTACGAAATGGAAGTGGTGCGCGACACTGCCGACAACTGCATCATCGTCTGCTCGATTGAAAACCTCGACCCGATGGGCGTGCACACCGGCGACTCGATCACCGTGGCACCGGCACAGACATTGAGCGACAAGGAATACCAGATTTTGCGCAATGCCAGCCTGGCTGTGCTGCGTGAAATTGGCGTCGATACCGGCGGCTCCAACGTCCAGTTCTCCATCAACCCGGACGATGGCCGCATGGTGGTCATCGAGATGAATCCGCGTGTGTCGCGTTCGTCGGCGCTGGCGTCCAAGGCGACGGGTTTCCCGATTGCCAAGGTAGCCGCCAAGCTGGCCGTGGGCTACACCCTGGACGAACTGCGCAACGAGATCACCGGCGGCGCGACGCCAGCCAGCTTCGAGCCGAGCATCGACTACGTGGTCACCAAGATTCCGCGCTTTGCGTTTGAAAAATTCCCGACCGCCGATTCGCGCCTGACGACGCAAATGAAGTCGGTGGGCGAAGTCATGGCGATGGGCCGGACTTTCCAGGAGTCGTTCCAGAAAGCCTTGCGCGGACTCGAAGTAGGCGTGGACGGCATGAACGAAAAGACGCAAGACCGCGAAGTGCTGGAAAAGGAACTCGGCGCGCCGGGCCCGGACCGCATCTGGTACGTGGGCGATGCGTTTGCGATGGGGCTGAGCGTCGATGAAGTGTTTGCGCTGACCAAGATCGACCGCTGGTTTCTGGTGCAGATCGAGCAGATCGTCAAGATCGAGCTGGAGCTGGAAACCACGACGCTGGACCAGATTGACGCTGCCACGCTGCGCGCGCTGAAGCAAAAAGGTTTTTCCGACCGCCGCCTGGCGCGCCAGCTGAAGACCACCGACACGGCGATTCGCGAAAAGCGCATTGCGCTGGGCGTGCGCCCGGTTTACAAGCGCGTCGATACCTGCGCCGCCGAGTTCGAAACCAACACCGCGTACCTGTACTCGACCTACGAAGCCGAAGGCAGCGAATGTGAAGCCGCACCGACGGACAAGAAGAAAATCATGGTGCTGGGCGGCGGCCCGAACCGTATCGGCCAGGGCATTGAATTCGACTATTGCTGCGTGCATGCTGCCATGGCGATGCGCGAGGACGGTTACGAGACCATCATGGTCAACTGCAATCCCGAAACCGTTTCGACCGACTACGACACGTCCGACCGGCTGTACTTCGAGCCGCTGACGCTGGAAGACGTGCTGGAAATCGTTGACAAGGAAAAGCCATACGGCGTCATTGTCCAGTACGGCGGCCAGACGCCCTTGAAATTGGCGCTGGATCTTGAGGCCAACGGCGTGCCCATCATCGGCACCTCGCCCGACATGATCGACGCGGCCGAAGACCGCGAGCGTTTCCAGAAACTGCTGCATGCGCTCGACTTGCGCCAGCCGCCGAATGCCACGGCCCGCACCGAGCCTGAAGCGCTTGAAAAAGCTGCCGCACTGGGCTATCCGCTGGTGGTGCGCCCAAGCTACGTGCTGGGCGGCCGCGCGATGGAAATCGTTCATGAGCAGCGCGACCTGGAGCGTTACATGCGCGAAGCCGTCAAGGTCAGCCATGACTCGCCGGTGTTGCTCGACCGCTTCCTGAACGATGCGATTGAATGCGATGTCGACTGCATCCGCGACTCAGAAGGCAAGACCTTCATCGGCGGTGTGATGGAGCACATCGAGCAGGCTGGCGTTCACAGCGGTGACTCGGCCTGTTCGCTGCCGCCGTATTCGCTGAGCCTTGAGACGGTCACCGAAATCAAGCGCCAGACCGCCGCCATGGCCGAAGCGCTGAACGTGGTTGGACTGATGAATGTGCAATTTGCCATTCAACACATCGACGGTCTGGATGTCATCTACGTATTGGAAGTCAATCCGCGCGCCTCGCGTACCGTGCCGTTTGTCAGCAAGGCCACGGGCATTCAGCTGGCCAAGGTGGCTGCGCGCTGCATGGTCGGCCAGTCGCTGGCGTCGCAAGGGGTGATTCATGAAGTCACGCCGCCTTACTTCAGCGTGAAAGAAGCGGTGTTCCCCTTCGTCAAGTTCCCCGGCGTGGACACGATTCTCGGCCCCGAGATGAAGTCCACCGGCGAGGTGATGGGCGTCGGCAAGACCTTTGGCGAGGCGTTCGTGAAGTCGCAAATCGGCGCAGGCACCAAGCTGCCAAGGTCCGGCAAGGTGTTCCTGACGGTCAAGAACAACGACAAGGCGCGTGCGGTGGACGTGGCGCGTGCACTCGTTGATCTCAAGTTCGAGCTGGTGGCCACCAAGGGCACGGCCGCGGCTATCAACGCCGCCGGCATTGCCTGCGGCGTGGTCAACAAGGTCACCGAAGGCCGGCCGCACGTCGTGGACATGATCAAGAACAACGAGATTGCACTGGTCATCAACACGGTGGAAGAGCGTCGCAATGCGATTGCCGATTCGCGGCAGATCCGCACCTCGGCGCTGCTGGCCCGCGTCACGACCTTCACCACCATCGCCGGCGCTGAAGCGGCCGTCGAAGGCATGAAGTACCTGGACAACCTGAGCATTTATTCGATTCAGGAACTGCATGCCCAACTGGCGGCGCAGGCCGCTTGATGATCAGGTGAAACACCCGGTCGATCCCGACTGAACTTGCATTAAACTAAAAGTTCAAGTCGATTCAATACGCCGCCGCCAGGTGACTGGTGGCGGTTTCGCATTTTGCAGGACAAAAAAAATATGACAACCTTACCTATTACCAAGCGCGGCGCAGAAAAGCTGAAAGCCGAATTGCACAACCTCAAGACGGTTCAGCGTCCGTGGGTCATCAACGCGATTTCAGAAGCGCGTGCCCAGGGCGACCTGAGTGAAAACGCCGAGTACGAAGTCGCCAAAGACCGCCAGGGCTTCATCGAAGGGCGCATCCAGGAAGTTGAAGGCAAGTTGTCGGCGGCCCAGATCATCGATCCCACCACTTTCGAGCCGGGCACGCGCGTCGTGTTTGGCTCGACCGTGAAACTCGAAGACGAAACCACCGGCGACAGCGTGACCTACCAGATCGTGGGTGAAGACGAGGCCGACATCAAGCTGGGCCTGATCAACATCGGCTCGCCGATTGCCCGCGCGCTGATCGGCAAGGACGAGGGCGACAGCGCCGAGGTGCAGGCACCCGGTGGCATCCGTCGCTACGAGATCGTGTCGGTCAGCTACCGTTGATGCCGCCGAAGGTCGCCCCGCGAATCGGGCTGTTGGCGGCGGCCCTGTGGTGGGGCAGCTTGACGGCGCTTGGTTTTGTCGTCGTGCCAATGCTGTTCATGCACTTGGGAAGCCCGGCGGCTGCGGGCGCGATGGCGGCCAAACTGTTTGGCGCGCAAACCTGGCTCAGCACGGGCTGCGCCTTGCTGATATTGCTGGTTTTCAATCAAAAAGACCCGCTTGCGCAAGCTGCACCTGTGCATGCAGCTATTAAATTCATAGTGGCCGGAATGTTGCTGGCCTTGCTGGTTGAATTTGCCGTGGCACCGCGCATTGTCAGCGCCCGCGTTGAGGGCGGCAATTTGCGGCTCTGGCACGGACTGGGCAGCGCGATGCTGCTGGGCCAGTGGCTGTGCGCCGGATTCACGTTGTGGCGTTTGAGCGCCCGCCTGGAGCGGTAACCACGCAGCGCGGCGTCAGAGCACGCCGCTTGAATGAACGGCCCGCTGCCCGTTCTAGCCGCGTTCCGCCGCTTCCAGGGTGTTGACCAGCAGCATGGTGATGGTCATCGGGCCGACACCGCCGGGCACGGGCGTGATGTAGCCCGCCACTTCTTTCACGCCGTCAAAATCCACGTCGCCGCAAAGCTTGCCTTCGTCGTTGCGGTTCATGCCCACGTCAATCACCACCGCACCGGGCTTGACCATGTCAGCGGTCAGCACGTTGCGCTTGCCGACGGCCGCCACAATCACATCGGCCTGCAGCGTCATGGCTTTTAGGTCGGCGGTGGCGCTGTGGCAAATCGTGACGGTGGCATTTTTCTGCAGCAGCATTAGCGCCATCGGCTTGCCGACGATGTTGCTGCGGCCAATCACCACGGCGTGCTTGCCGCGCAGGTCGTAGCCGATGCTTTCCAGCATCTTCATGCAGCCGTAAGGCGTGCAGGGCCAGAAACCCGGTTGGCCGACCATCAGCGCGCCGGCGCTGCCGACATGAAAGCCGTCCACATCCTTGGCGGGTGAAATCGCCTCGATGACCTTTTGCGCGTCGATGTGCGCCGGCAGCGGCAACTGCACCAGGATGCCGTGAATCGCGGGGTCGTTGTTCAACGCCTCGACCCGCGCCAGCAATTCGGCTTCGCTCATGTCGGCCGTATAACGCTCCAGCACCGAATACAGGCCGTTGTCTTCGCAGGCCTTGACCTTGTTGCGCACATACACCTGGCTGGCCGGGCTGTCGCCGACCAGCACCACGGCCAGGCCGGGGGTGATGCCGCGCGCGCGCAGGGCGGCTGCGCGCAGGGCGACTTCGCTTCGCAGTTGCCGGGAAAGGGCGTTGCCGTCAATGAGTTGGGCTGTCATCGTTGATTTTCCAAGTAAAAACGCCCGTTAGTGCATTGACTACGGGCGTTATTTGCTATAAAAATTATAGCTATTTGAGAGAGGGTCAGGCTTTCGGGGCGTTGGAGCTCAAGGCAATCTTGAGCAAGTCGGCCACCGTGTTGGCGTTGAGCTTTTCCATGATGTTGGCGCGGTGCGCCTCGACGGTCTTGATGCTGATGCCCAGGTCGTCGGCAATCTGTTTGTTCAAGCGGCCCGCCACAATGCGCTCTAACACCTGCGCTTCGCGGGATGTCAGCTTGGCCAGCAGCGCGTCACGGCTGGCCGATTGTTGATGGTCGCTGAAGGCTTCTCTGGCCTGGCTTAGCATGCGGTCAACCAGGTTGACCAATGCATCTTCCTGGAACGGCTTCTGGATGAAATCCATCGCGCCTTTTTTCATCGTGTCCACGGCCATCGGCACATCGCCGTGGCCGGTGATAAACACGATGGGCAGCGGTGACTTGCGTTCAATCAGCCGGTCTTGCAGCTCCAGGCCGGTCATGCCGCCCATGCGGATATCGACAATCAGGCAAGCCACTTCGCGCGCATCGTAGCGGCTCAGAAAATTCTCGGCTGAATCAAAACAGCGCACCCGGTAGTCCTTGCCTTCGAGCAACCATTGCAGCGAATCGCGCACGCCTTCGTCATCATCAACGACATAAACCGTGCCTTTTTTGGGAGTCAAACTCATGCCTTGCTTTCTTCGTGAACTTTGAAATGAAATGAGGGGGGCGTGTTCAGTGAAGCTCTGCGTCTTCAGCCGCTATGCTATCGGGAGCAGACGTTGCCGGTGACAGTGGGGGTATCACTGGAATCCAGAAAGTAAACCGGCACCCGACCACTTCGTCGCCATTGTAGATGTTCATCGCTTCCAGCCTGCCCTGGTGGGATTCCACAATGCTGCGGCACAGTTTCAGGCCAATACCCATGCCTTCGGCCTTGGTGGAATAGAAGGCTTCAAACAGCTTTTCCATCACTTCAGGCGACAGGCCCTGACCCGAGTCAAGCACTGAAAACTCCACCACGCTTTGCTCGTTGATTTGCTTGGGAACCACGCGTAACTCGACATTGCGGTTTGCCGTGGGCCGATTGGCCTGGGCAATCGATTCAGCCGCGTTTTTCATCAGGTTAATCAGCACCTGCTCAATCAGGATCCGGTCCACCATCACGTCGGGCAAGCGGGCTGCGATGTAGTGAATCAGGCGGACATGGTGACGCCTGAGCTCGATCTCGGCGAGTTCCATCGCGTTGCTGACGAGGATAGCCACATCGGCCGAAGCGCGGTTCGGTTCACTGCGTTTTACAAAAGCGCGGATGCGCTGGATGATCTGCCCGGCGCGCCACGCCTGCTTGGCCGTTTTCTCCAGCGCGATCAGCAGGTCGTCGTTGCTGATCTGGTTGGCCTTGATGCGCGACACCATGCCATTGCAGTAGTTGTTGATGGCGGTCAGCGGCTGGTTCAACTCGTGCGCCACGCTCGACGCCATTTCGCCCATGGTGATGAGGCGGCTGGCGTTTTGCGCGCGTTCGTTTTGCTGGGCGGCTTGCTCTTCGGCATGGCGACGTGGCGTGATGTCGGTGGCAATCACCATTTGCGCGAGCCGGCCATCGACCCAGGTCAGGTAGCGCGAACGCACCTCCAGCCACTTGGCCAGCTCAGGCACAAAAATCTCCGCATTGGCGGTCTGGGCGTCGGTCAGCGAATCGGTCGGCAAACCCGCCATGCTGTCAACGGCGTCGAGCGAATCGCCGGTTGGCGCAAAAGTAGGTACGCCGGCTTGGGCTATCAGGTTGAGATGGCCTGAAACCTCGCCTTCAAACCAGGAGCGGTACAGCTTGTTGGCAAACAGCAATTCCTCACTGCCCAGCGGCGCGACCGATACCGCCGCATCCAGGCCTTCGAGTACGGTGGTGAAGCGTTCGTAAGAGGCGGTGAGTTCTTCGCGGATGCGCTTGGGTTCGGTGATGTCGGTCATCGACGTCATCCAGCCGGTTTGCTGCCCTTGCGGATTAATCAGCGGCGACACATACATGCGGGCGTCAAAGATTTTGCCGTTCTTGCGCTTGACCCGCACTTCAAAACCCCCGGGCGGTGTGCGGCCCTGCAACTCGTCATCGAGTCTGGCCATCAACATATCGAGCTCTGATTCAGGCCAATGCGGGAAGGGCGCGGTGCAGCCGACCAGTTCGTCTTCGTTCAAGCCGGTCATCTGGCAAAAGGCCGGGTTGACGTAGGTGATACGGCCCTGCAGGTCGAGTGCGCGCATGCCGGTCAGCATGGAGTTTTCCATGGCCCGCCGAAAATGCGTTTCCGTCAGCAAGGCTTGCTGGGCCTGCACGCGGCGACGGGTATGACGCCAGTTGCCCAGCAGCATCCAGACGGTTAATGCGCTCAGTGCGCTGACCAGCCAGAAAAAACCGCTGCCGACTACACCGAGCGAGGCGCGATAACCTTCCGCCCGAATCAAGAGGCTGTTGCCGACCGGGGAAACCGGTATTTCGTATTTGGCAGCGCCATCGGTCCAGGGCAGTAATTGAGCGGCGCCTTTGCGGGCTGGCGGCAGGTTGCCCGCCAGCACCGTTCCCTTGTCATCGACCAGTGCCACCGCGTATTTGGCCGTGATTTCGGTGGGAATGCCAAAGCGCAGCAGGCCGTCTACCGAGTATTCGCCCATGATGACGCCGGTGAATTTTCCTTGCTCGTCAAGCGGCACTTGCAATTGAAGGCTGGCCGCGTTGTAGCGCCGTGTGTCCTGCACGATCAGTGGCCGGGAATAAACCGGCTGGCGCAAGTCTCGCGCCAGCTCGTAGGTTCCGTCTGTCTCGCCCACCTTGAGTTGCTCGCCGACAGCGCGCAATTCGGTGAAGTTGGCGCTGGGCGACACATACGTCGCCCTGATGCGCCGTTTGCTGTCGATCCAGCTGACGGCCATCAGTTCAGGGTACTGATTGACCAGCGCTTCGGACTGGACGATGAATTCTTCGGCGTCGATTTCCTTGTTCGACACATCCCGCCCAATGCGCATGAGCTGCTCTTGCCGCTCCAGCAGGCGCAGGCGCAGGCGCTGCTGGGCGTATTCGACATCGCGGGTAACGGCTTGCTGCTCCCGGTCAATTTCTTCAATCCGAAGGTAGCCAAAAGCTGCAACCACCGCCGCCAGAAACAGAACCACCGCAAAAAGCGGCCCCAGGGTGATGAAGCGGTCTTGCCGGGAAGGGGACTGTTTTCGCCACCAGCGTTTCCATAAGGGCAGAGGCAAAGTGCTGGCAGCTACGTCGGTAGCGGAGGGGAGGTGTGAATCGGACATAGACTGGATATTTATTTTAGATGAACGCTTTTTTGGGCCGTCCGCGCCGTTTGATTTCAGCTCTGTGTAATACGGATGTGCTAATCCTGAAGTCGAAAAAACATAAATTTGGCTTGTTTTATTTCACAATACAAAATCATCAAGCACAATTTGAAATTAACAAAAAATTATGAGAAACTAGAGACTTAAACCTACATTGCGTTTAAAACACGAGACAAATGCACTCCTGTATGCAGGTGCCCAACTGGGCAACGCGTTGCAGGCAATCAGTGAATAAGATTTATCCAGGAGACAAAATGGCGGCCAATCCCATCGAAAACCAAGCAGCCGGTAACCCCAATGCGGGTGCTATTACCGGCACGACCCCCGACAAAGACACGCAGGAGACGCGCGAATGGATGGACGCGCTGTCCGCCGTCATTGAAAACAACGGCTCCGAGCGCGCCCACTTCCTGCTGGAGCAACTGCTTGAGCATGCCCGCCAGAACAGCATCGACATGCCTTTCTCGGCCACCACCGGTTATGTCAACACCATCGAGACCGACCAGGAAGAACGCTCGCCCGGCAACCTGATCATTGAGCAGCGGCTGCGCGCCTACATGCGCTGGAACGCCATGATCATGGTCGTGAAGGCCAACCGCCTGCACCCGGTCGATGGCGGCGACCTGGGCGGCCACATCGGCTCGTTCGCCTCGCTGGCCAGCCTGTTTGGCGCCGGCTTCAACCATTTTTGGCATGCCGAAAACGAAAACCACGGCGGCGACTGCCTCTACATCCAGGGCCATGTGTCACCCGGCGTGTATGCCCGCGCTTACCTTGAAGGCCGCCTGAGCGAAGAGCAATTGCTCAATTTCCGCCAGGAAGTCGATGGCAAGGGTCTGTCCAGCTACCCGCATCCCAAACTGATGCCCAATTTCTGGCAATTCCCGACGGTGTCGATGGGCCTTGGCCCGCTGATGGCGATTTATCAGGCCAGGTTCCTGAAATACCTGCATGCACGCGGCATTGCCAACACCGAAAACCGCAAGGTCTGGGTGTTCTGCGGCGACGGCGAGATGGACGAAGTCGAATCGCTGGGCGCTATTGGTTTGGCCGCGCGTGAAAAGCTCGACAACCTGGTGTTCGTCATCAACTGCAATTTGCAGCGGCTCGACGGCCCGGTGCGCGGCAACAGCAAGATCATCCAGGAACTCGAAGGCGAATTCCGGGGCGCTGGCTGGAACGTCATCAAGCTGATCTGGGGTTCTGGCTGGGATCCATTGCTGGCACGCGACACCGAAGGTGCGCTCAAGAAGATCATGATGGAATGCAACGACGGCGACTACCAGTCGTTCAAGGCCAACGACGGCGCCTATGTGCGCAAGCACTTCTTTGGCCGCGACCCGCGCACGCTGGAGATGGTCTCCAAGATGAGCGACGACGACATCTGGAAGCTGACCCGTGGCGGTCATGATTCACAAAAAGTCTATGCCGCGTTCCATTCAGCCGTGAACCACACCGGCCAGCCCAGCGTGCTCTTGATCAAAACTGTCAAGGGTTTTGGCATGGGCAAGATTGGCGAGGGCAAGAACAATGTCCACCAGACCAAAAAGCTGGGCGACGAGGACATCAAGGCCTTTCGCGACCGCTTCAACATCCCGATTCCTGACAGCCAGCTGGCCGACTTGCCGTTTTATAAACCGGCTGACGACACCCCCGAAATGCAGTACCTGCACGAGCGCCGCAAGGCACTGGGTGGCTACCTGCCGCATCGCCGCACCAAGGCCGATGAAAACTTCACCGTGCCGGCCATCGAGACCTTCAAGGCCGTCATGGAGCCCACCGCCGAAGGCCGCGAAATCTCGACCACCCAGGCGTATGTGCGTTTCCTGACGCAGTTGCTACGTGACCAGGCGCTCGGCCCGCGTGTCGTGCCGATTCTGGTCGACGAAGCCCGCACTTTCGGCATGGAAGGCCTTTTCCGCCAGATCGGTATCTACAACCCGGCTGGACAGCAGTACACCCCGGTCGACAAAGACCAGGTGATGTACTACAAGGAAGACAAGAAGGGCCAGATTCTGCAGGAAGGCATCAACGAAGCCGGCGGCATGAGCAGCTGGATCGCAGCGGCCACGTCGTACAGCACCAACAACCGCATCATGGTGCCGTTCTACGTCTACTACTCGATGTTTGGTTTCCAGCGTGTCGGCGACCTGGCCTGGGCGGCGGGAGACATGCAGGCACGCGGCTTTCTGCTCGGCGGCACCTCGGGCCGCACCACACTGAACGGCGAAGGCCTGCAGCACGAAGACGGCCACAGTCACATCCTGGCCGGCACGATTCCGAACTGCATTTCATACGATCCGACCTATGCGCACGAAGTCGGCGTGATCCTGCACCACGGCCTCAAGCGCATGGTTGAAAAGCAGGAAAACGTCTATTTCTACATCACGCTGCTGAACGAGAACTACGCCATGCCAGGCCTCAAGCCCGGCACCGAAGAGCAGATCATCAAGGGCATGTATATGTGCCAGGAAGGCCCCAAACTGGCGCCCACGGTGCAATTGCTCGGCTCGGGCACCATCTTGCGCGAATCGATTGCCGCACAGGAACTGCTGGAAAAAGAGTGGGGCGTTTCGGCCAATGTGTGGAGTTGCCCGAGCTTCAACGAACTGGCGCGCGACGGCCAGGACACCGAGCGCTGGAACCTGCTGCACCCGTTGGAAACCCCGCGTACCTCGTTCGTTGAAGACCAGTTGCAAGCCCATGCCGGCCCGGTCATCGCTTCGACCGACTACATGAAGGCCTATGCCGAGCAGATTCGCTCCTACATTCCGAAGGGCCGCACCTACAAGGTCCTGGGCACCGACGGCTTTGGCCGCAGCGATTTCCGCAGCAAGCTGCGCGAGCACTTCGAGATCAACCGCCATTACATCGTGGTGGCGGCCCTGAAGGCGCTCAGCGAAGAGGGCACGGTGCCGGTCGCCAAGGTGGCCGAAGCGATCCAGAAATACGGCATCAATGCCGACAAGATCAATCCGCTTTACGCTTGACGTAAAAAATTCAGTTCAAGACGCAAGTAAACGGAGACAAGAACATGGCATTGGTAGATATACAAGTCCCTGACATCGGCGACTTTGACGAAGTCACGGTTATCGAACTGCTGGTCAAGCCCGGCGACACCGTGACGGCCGAGCAGTCGCTGATCACGGTCGAGTCCGACAAAGCCTCGATGGAAATCCCGTCCAGCCACGCTGGCGTGGTGAAAGAGATCAAGATCAAGCTCGACGACAAGGTCAGGCAAGGCTCGGTCGTGCTGACGCTGGAAGTTGAAGGCGCTGCGGAATCGGAGCCAAAACAGGCTCCCGCGCAGGCTGCGCCTGCTGCTGCAGCTCCTAAAACCGAAGCAACGGCTGCACCGGCACCTGCAGCCCCGGCCGCAGCGGCGTCCGGCCCGGTCGAAGTCAGGGTTCCCGATATTGGCGACTTCAAGGATGTGGTCGTGATCGAGGTGCTGGTCAAGGCAGGTGACACCGTCAAGGTCGAGCAATCGCTGGTCACCGTGGAGTCCGACAAGGCCTCGATGGAAATCCCGTCCAGTCATGCGGGTGTGATCAAGGAGCTTAAGGTCAAGCTGGGCGACACCGTCAATATCGGTGACCTGCTGGCGATTCTGGAAGGCGCGGTAGCAAGTGCGCCTGCAGCTGCTGCCCCGGCAGCTTCTGCTCCAGCCGCTGCTACCGCATCTGCTGCGCCCGCGCCCAGCGCTCCGGCGTCTGCGCCCGCCGCTGCCCAGGCCCAGCCCGCGCATCAACCCACGGCAGCGACGTCCACCAGCCTGCCGCATGCTTCGCCTTCGGTGCGCAAGTTTGCTAGAGAGCTGGGCGTGCCGCTGGCTGAACTCAAGGGCTCCGGCCCCAAAGGCCGCATCACGCAGGACGATGTGCAGGGTTTCACCAAATCCGTCATGGCCGGCGATTCGCGTACTCAGGCGCAGATTGCCAAAACGCCCGCAGCGGCAGCCAGCAGTGGCGGCACCGGTGCCGGCCTGGACTTGCTGCCTTGGCCGAAGGTCGACTTCACCAAGTTTGGCCCGGTCGAGCGTCAGCCGCTGTCGCGCATCAAGAAGATCAGCGGTGCCAACCTGCACCGCAACTGGGTGATGATTCCGCACGTTTGCAACCACGACGATGCCGACATCACCGAACTCGAAGCCTTCCGCGTGCAGATGAACAAGGAAAACGAAAAGTCTGGCGTCAAGATCACCATGCTGGCGTTCCTGATCAAGGCCTCGGTGGCCGCGCTCAAGAAGTTTCCGCAGTTCAATTCCTCGCTCGACGGCGATCAGTTGGTGCTCAAGCAGTATTTCAATATTGCCTTTGCCGCGGACACACCGAACGGCCTGGTCGTGCCGGTGATCAAGGACGCCGACAAGAAAGGCATCATCCAGATTTCGCAGGAAATGGGTGAGCTGGCCAAGAAAGCGCGCGACGGCAAGCTTGGTCCGGCCGACATGCAGGGCGCCTGCTTCACGATCTCGTCGCTGGGCGGTATTGGCGGGCGCTATTTCACGCCCATCATTAATGCGCCTGAAGTCGCCATCATGGGCGTGTGCAAGAGCCGCATCGAGCCGGTCTGGGACGGCAAGGCTTTTGCGCCGCGTCTGATGCAGCCGCTGTCGCTGAGCTGGGACCACCGCGTGATTGACGGTGCGGCCGCCGCCCGTTTCAACGCTTATTTTGGCCAGGTGCTGGCAGATTTCCGTCGCGTCTTTCTGTGACAAATCGGGTGGGGGTCAAAAAAGTGGGCCGGGTGGTAATGGCTGCTGACACGTTTATGACCTTTGGCGATACCCGCCTGAGCCACCGTTTTGAAGCGAACAGCCAGCTGTTCAAGGTTGACACGTCTGAAAGTGTCAACCTGATGGGCATGGCAGACCGATTGACGTATTCACCCTCAAATTGAAAGCCTCCTCATGAGTGCCTCTGCAAACCTCATCGACATCAAGGTGCCTGACATTGGCGACTTTGACGAAGTCTCCGTCATCGAAGTGCTGGTCAAGCCCGGCGACACCATCAAGGCCGAACAAAGCCTGATCACCGTGGAAAGCGACAAAGCGTCCATGGAAATCCCGGCGTCGCAAGGCGGCGTGGTCAAGGAAATCAAGGTCAAGCTTGGCGATATGGTCAAGCAGGGCTCGGTTGTGCTGACGCTGGAAGTTGCTGGTGCCGCCAATGCGGCTGCAGCACCGGTTGAAGCACCCAAACAGGCTCCTGCGCAAGCAGCGACTGCGCCAACAGCTATCAAAACTGAAGCGCCTGCCGCCGCCGTTGCAGCGCCAGCTGCCGCCAGCTTTGGCGGCACGGCTGATTTGGACTGCGACCTGCTGGTGCTCGGTGCCGGCCCCGGCGGCTATTCGGCTGCCTTTCGCGCGGCTGACCTCGGCCTGAAGGTCGTGCTAGTCGAGCGCTATGCCGCGCTGGGCGGCGTCTGCCTGAATGTGGGCTGCATTCCGTCCAAGGCGCTGCTGCATGTTGCCGCCGTGATGGACGAAGTCAGCCACATGGCGGCGCTCGGCGTGGATTTTGGTGCGCCCAGCGTCAACATCGACAAACTGCGTGGGCACAAGGAAAAGGTCGTCAACAAGCTGACCGGCGGTCTGGCCGCAATGGCCAAGATGCGCAAGGTCACCGTGGTGCGCGGCTACGGCACTTTTGTCGGTGCCAACCATGTCGAAGTCGAGGAAACCAGCGGCACATCGCAGGAAAAAACCGGCAAGACGCAGACCATCGGTTTCAAGAACTGCATCATTGCCGCGGGCTCGCAAGCCGTGCGCCTGCCTTTCATGCCTGAAGACCCGCGCGTGGTCGACTCGACAGGCGCACTGGAACTCAAGGAAGTCCCCAAGCGCATGCTGATTCTGGGCGGCGGCATCATCGGCCTGGAAATGGGCACGGTTTACAGCACACTGGGCGCGCGCCTGGACGTGGTGGAAATGCTCGACGGCCTGATGCAGGGCGCCGACCGCGACCTGGTCAAAATCTGGCAAAAAATGAACGCGCCGCGCTTTGACAACATCATGCTCAAGACCAAGACAGTGGGTGCCCGCGCTCTGCCCGAAGGCATTGAGGTGACGTTCGAGAGCGCTGAGCCGGGCGGCACCGCGCCCGCACCGCAGGTGTATGACCTGGTGCTGCAGGCCGTCGGTCGCACACCCAACGGCAAGAAGCTGGCGGCTGAAAAAGCCGGCGTCAGCGTGACGGATCGCGGTTTCATCAACGTTGACATTCAGATGCGCACCAACGTGCCGCACATTTTCGCCATCGGCGACATCGTTGGCCAGCCGATGCTGGCGCACAAAGCGGTGCATGAGGCGCATGTGGCCGCCGAAGTGATTGCCGGCGAGTTGCAAGGCAACAAGGAACTGGCCAGCGCCGCGTTCAATGCGCGGGTGATCCCAAGTGTCGCCTACACCGACCCGGAAGTCGCATGGGTCGGCCTGACCGAAGACCAGGCCAAGGCGCAAGGCATCAAGGTCAAAAAGGGCCTGTTCCCGTGGACGGCCTCGGGCCGCGCGATTGCCAATGGCCGCGACGAAGGCGTGACCAAGCTGCTGTTTGACGACAGCCCGGAAGCGCACGGCCACGGCAAGATACTGGGCGGCGGTATGGTCGGCACGCACGCGGGCGACATGATTGGCGAAGTGGCGCTGGCGATTGAAATGGGCGCGGACGCGGTCGATATCGGCAAGACGATTCACCCGCACCCGACGCTGGGCGAGAGCATCGGCATGGCGGCGGAAGTGGCGTATGGCAGTTGCACGGACTTGCCGCCAGCGCGCAAGTAGTTTTCATAAATCCGGTGAAATGCCGGAATGGAAAAAGCGTTTCAAGTCCGGGTAATTGGACTTGAGGCGCTTTTTTTAGGGGTGAACTGCGGCGTGAGGTGATTGCGTTGTTGTCAGCGTCTGCCCGTCACGCTGCTGGAAAATATTTAACAAAAGACACCGCTTGCGCATGCAGGGTGTGCGCAAGCTGCTATCAAATATGTAGTGAATATTGGCAGAAGAAAGCCAGCGGCAGTGGCTGTCAATCTTCTGGTTGAGCCGGCGGTTAGCGCAGCGAATTTGCGTCGCTGGAGAAAGCCGAGAAAGCCTTCAGGTTGAAGGTTGTCGTGGCCAGTGCCTGAGCTGCTTGGCTTGGCTGCGTGGCCATATTTGATTGTCCGGTGGCTACCCGGCGGGCACCATCAAAACGCTGCAGCCAGTAGCTGCTGCCCATGCTTTCGAGGCGTACTTCAGAGCCTGCTCTGGGTGCATGGATAAATTTGCCATTGCCCACATAAATCCCGACATGGCTGAACGCGCGGCGCATGGTGTTGAAAAACACCAGATCGCCAGGCTGCAGCTCGGTTTTGTCGATTTTTTCGGTAGCCGCTGCCTGCTGTTCGGCTTTTCGCGGAAGCAGCAGCCCGATGCTTTGCTGGTAGACAGAAACCACAAAGCCGCTGCAGTCAAACCCGGTTTCTGTTGTGTTGCCGCCCCATTTGTAGGGAACGCCCAAAAGTCCCATCGCGTTGATGACCAGATCGGAAGCTGTCTGGCTGACGTTCTGGCGAACCTGATCAATTTTGGTCATCAGACCTCTGTCGGATAACAACCTTTCTATATCGTCGCCGGAGCTGCCCGGTGCCGCATGGGCTGAAATGGAACAAAAAAGGCCAGCGATGGCCAGGACGAGAGCAGGGGGGGTCATTCGCATGGCGGCAAGCATACTTGAAGGTCTAGTCCTACGTCAATGCAAAACTTCTACCCGAAAGCATTGAGCGGTGGTGTGTTTTTTGCGTCTTTGGTGCGAATAATCACACTTGCTGATCGTAATGTTGGTTTTTTATCAACAGTCGTTCATGAAGCAGGATTTTTCTTTCTGGCTGTAAATTGTTTGTCGTACGTCATCAGGTTTTTAAATGGCCTGATTCATCGGGCCAGGAGAAATTTGCCAAACCCGACAACCCCTTCAAGGACCTCACCATGTTTCCAACCTTTGGCAGACGCTGGCTGCCCGCTGTCACCGTTTTGTTTTCAAGTCTGGTGCTTCCTTGCGTCCAGGCGCAGGAAGTGCGCCCTGAAATTGTGACCGCCGGCTTGCAAAACCCCTGGGGCCTGGCTTTTTTGCCCGCAGGCCAATTTTTGGTAACCGAACGACCCGGGCGGCTGCGCGTCGTGGCGGCCAACGGCAAGCTGGGTGCGCCTGTCACAGGCCTGCCCGGCATGGCGGTGGGCGGGCAGGGCGGGTTGCTTGATGTCATTGCCGACAGTGACTTTGTGCGCAACCGGCAGATCTTTTTTTGTTTTTCTGAGCCTTCCGCTGACGGACGGGCCAACAGCACGGCGCTGGCGCGCGCCACGCTCAGTGCTGACAATGCCCGGCTGGAGCAGGTCAAGGTCATATTCAGCCAGAAGCCGAAATTTGCCAGTACTGCCCATTTTGGCTGCCGCATTGTTGAAAGCCGCGCTGCGGGTATTGATGGACTGCCCGATGGCAAGTTGTTCCTGACGCTGGGCGAGCGCTTTTCGCGCAAGGAAGATGCGCAAAAGCTCGATAACCACCACGGCAAGGTCGTGCGCATCAACAAGGACGGCTCGGTGCCACCAGACAATCCGTTTGTCGGCAAAGCCGGTGCGCTGCCAGAAATCTGGAGTTATGGCCACCGCAATATGCAGGGCGCCACGCTGGCCCCTGACGGCACGCTCTGGACGCATGAACACGGGCCGCAGGGCGGCGACGAAATCAACCTGCCGCAACCGGGCGCCAATTACGGCTGGCCTGTCGTCACCTATGGCGAAAACTATGGCGGTGGCAAGATCGGCGCAGGGCTGACGCAGCAAGCCGGCACGGCGCAACCGCTGCACTACTGGGTGCCGTCGATTGCGCCTTCGGGCATGGCTTTTTTGACGAGCGAGCGTTACGGCAAGGCCTGGCGCGGCAACCTGTTTGTCGGATCGCTCAAGTTTTCTTACCTCGACCGCATTGAGCTGTCGCAGCCTTTTGGCGGAAAAGTGGTGCGGGAAAACAAGCTGCTGACGGATATCGGTGAACGCATCCGCGATGTCAGGCAGGGGCCTGACGGACTGCTTTATGTGCTGACCGACAGCGCCAACGGCAAGCTCATTCGCTTGCTGCCTGGCCGGTCAGGTCATTAGGTAGCATGCGGCAGTGCGTCGCTCTTCAAGCAGAAAGCACGGCCTGCTGGCTGCGCTTGACAAAAAACAGGCCGACGCCCACGGCCATCAGCAGGCCGCCAAACACACGGTTTTGCCATTTGATGGCTTGGGCGTTCTTGAACAGTTTTTGCAGGCGGCTGGCGGCATAGGCGTAGCCGTGCATGACCACCAGATCGACAGCCACCGTGGTGATGGCCATCAGCAGCAACTGCAGCCAGAGCGGACGCAGGGGGTTGATGAACTGGGGCAGCACCGCCACCATGAACAAAATGCCCTTGGGATTGGTGACGTTGGTCAGCAGGCCGGTGAGAAAAAGCTTGCGGGGCGACAGTAGTTTTGCTGATTTCTCAAAGGCTGGCGACGATGCTGCATTGTCGCCAGCAAGCCCCTGGGTAGAGCGCCACTGCATCCAGCCGATGTAAATCAGGTAAGACGCGCCCAGCGTTTTGACGATGCTGAAAGCCAGCTCGGACGCCACCAGCAGCGACCCGACGCCAGCGCCCGCCACCAGCAAAATGACCAGCAGGCCGGCCTGCAGCCCGAAAATGGTCGCCTGGGTGCGCCGCACGCCGTAACTCAGGCCGTGACTCATCGCCAGCACCGCGCCCGAGCCGGGTGAAAGCGCAATCAGGACAGAGGCGAAAAAGTAAGCAGTCCAGGTGGTAAGAGCCATAAGAGGTTTTTTGTGGCCAAGGGGCAAGCCCCAGGCGAAATCAGGCGAAGAAGTTTAGCCGCGCATCCTACAGGCATTGAACAGGCCCGCCGTTATCATGCACGCATGAATCCCACCCCTACCTGGCACAGCCGTCTGACACGAACGGGTCAGGCAGCGCAGCACTGGATTTTTGAATGGTGGCAACTGGCGCATCTGGGCGCGGTGATTATGGTGCTGACGCTGTCGCCGTCAAGCTACAGCCGCGAAAGCCGTGTGGTGCTTGGGCGGCATATCTACCTCAATACGGCGCCCATTTTGCTGGGCTTTTCCCTGCTGTGCGCCCTGGTGACGGTGGTGCTCACGCGCATTGTGCTGGTCACTGCGATGAGCTACGGGCTGTCGCAGTATGCGCTGCAGGTGGTTATTCGTGTGCTGGTGCTGGAGCTGATTCCCCTGACCGCCGCAATGTTTGTGGCTTTGCGCTGCACCATTCCCGATGGGGCAGAACTGACGGCCATGCAGGCCAGCGGCGAGCTGGACGAGATGCGCCGCAAAGGCGTGGAGCCGATGCGCCGCGAGGTGCTGCCGCGTGTCGTCGCCGGCATGTTTTCTGGCATTACGTTGGCGGCGTTGAGCAGCGTCGTGGCGCTGATGGTGGCTTATGTGGCGGTCTATGGATTTTCCGTGTCCGGGCTGCCGGGGTACACGCGGCTTTTTGGACAAGTCTTTACGCCGGCAGTGACGCTGATTTTTGTGTTGAAAACCATCTTTTTCAGCCTGGCCGTATCGCTGATTCCGATGGCATCAGCCCTGTACGGAATGCGCGGTGCCAGTGTGCGCACCAGTGCTGAAATGCGCGGTCTGGTGCGCATGTTTGCTGTCATCTTGTTGATTGAAGTGGCTTCGCTGGTTGGCAACTATTACTGACTTCTCTAAAACGACACCTTCATGAGTTCACCCCACAGTCCCATGCCGCCGTTGTTGCCGCCCCTGGCGCAAGACACATCGCAATCCGCACCACCTCCCGCACCGTTTCCGGCCCCTGAAAACGTCACCAATCTGGAGCTCAAAGCCAGGCTGCTGCTGCTGTTCATGCTGCTGCTGGTGTGCGGCTCGACGCTGTATGTGTTGTATGCGCGTGGTGCCTTTGAAAGTACCCAGCGCCTGGTGCTGATGGCGGAGGATTCAGAAGGCGTGGTGGCGGGCATGGACATCACGTTTGCCGGTTTTCCGATTGGCCGTGTCCAGCGCATCGAACTGGCCGAAGACGGCAAGGCCCGGATTCTGGTGGATGTGGCCGAAAAAGATGCGCACTGGCTGCGCACGTCCAGCGTCTTCACGCTGGTCAAAGGCATTGTCGGCGGGCCCAATATCCGTGCCTACACGGGGCTGATGAACGACCCGCCTCTGCCCGATGGCGCGGTGCGCACCGTGCTCCAGGGCGATGCCAGCGCAGAAATTCCCAGAGTCATCGCGGCCGCCAAAGATCTGATCGACAACCTCAACAGCCTGACAGGCAGCAGCGGTTCGGTGGGGGCCAGCCTGGCCAATTTGCAGGTATTGACCGGACGCCTGAACGGCCCTGGCGGCGCATTGACGGTGCTACTGGGCAGCGAAGCCGAGGCGAAGAAGTTTTCTGCCACGCTGGATCGCACCAATTCATTGCTGGCCAAGCTCGACGGCATTGCCGCCAAAACCGATAGCCAGGTATTTGGCGACAAAGGCGTGTTGCCCGAGACGCGCGCCACCGTCGTGCAGCTCAATGCCATGCTGGGCGAGGCGCGCACCAGTTTGAGAAAGGTCGATGCTATTTTGGTCGATGCACAAGCCGTCGCCGCCAACGCCAAAGACGCCACGTCCGATCTGGGCGCTTTGCGCGGGGATGTGGAAGCCAGCCTGCGAAAAGTCGAAGCCCTGGTGACCGAGATCAACCGGAAATGGCCGTTCGCCCGTGATGCGGAGATCAAACTGCCATGAAAAATTACCCTGTATGGATGAAAAGCGCATTGACGTTCAGCGCCGTGTGGGTGCTGGCCGCTTGCAGCAGCGGCCCCAAGCCGCCTGACTGGCAAGTCGAAGCCAAGGGTTCGATGGAGCGTTCCGTGGCCGCCTATATGGAAGGCAACAGCCGTGTCGAAACCGCCGAACTTAGGCGTGCGCGCAGCCAGTTGTCGCGCACCGGCCGCCCCGATTTGTTGGCGACGGCCGAGTTGCTGCACTGCGCCACCCGTGTCGCCAGCCTGGTGTTTGAACCGTGTGCGGGTTTTGAGTCCCTCAGGCTTGACGCCAACCGGGCGCAGCAAGCCTATGCCGATTACCTGCGCGGCCAGGGACAACTGCAAGATGTCGGCTTGCTGCCCGAAGCCCAGCGCGCCACGGCTGCAGGCGACGCCACGGCCCTCAAAGGCATTGCTGACCCGCTGTCGCAGCTGGTCGCCGCCGGTGTCTTGCTGCAGACCGGCAAAGCCAGCCCGCCCGTGATTGCGCAGGCCATCGACACCGCCTCAAGCCAGGGCTGGCGGCGTCCGCTGCTGGCCTGGCTGGGCGTGCAGGCCCAGCGCGCAGAGCAGGGCGGCGACACTGAAGAGGCAGCCCGCCTGCGCCGGCGCATCGCCATCGCACAAGGCACCGCTGCATCCGCCAAAGCCCCCGCGAAAGATGAAAAATGAGCTACACCCTCAAGCTTTACACCTATGAAGACGTGTCCGACCGGGAACGCCAAGCCGCCGAACAGCGCTTCAGAGCGGCGCTTGATGACACCTTGGGCGATGCCAGCCTGGTGCTGCCGGTCTACGGCGCTTACCGGCGCATGGTGGCCACTTATGGTGATGCGCCCGCACCTGACACGCTCACTGACGCAGAGCAGCAGGTATTTGACCAGTGGCAGGCGGCCGAATCGGCCGCCGTGACCGCCGCGTTTGGCCCCAACCGCTACATGGGCGAGGCGCACTTCGAGATTCAGGGTTGAGGTAGAGCGGGCATCACGCTGCCATCGCGGCCAGCGCAGCCAGGCGCCTGGATTTTCAGGGCGACTTTAGTAAAAACGGGTGTTGTCCCTGAAGTTCCAGAGCAGCTTGGTGTGCAGCGCCAGCGCCCGTTTTAATGCATTAACACCGTTTCTGTCCGGCACTTTCGATGTGGGGCCGTCCCGCCAACAGTAAAATCCGCATCCCATCCTGCGCCGCCTTTTTTCAGGGCGCGATTTTTGACCTGAGTGCCACTGCCTTGACTGATCCCCGCCTCCCGACGCCTGAACCGGCCACCGACCTTTTTTCCAGCGATAGTCCCAAAGTCCAGGAGCCGCGCCTGTGGTGCGGCGACGGCTGGACTGCCCGCGTGCTCAAGAACGAAGACGACGATGGCTGGGCCGTCGCCATGATCAAGGACGGCGAACCCGAGCCGGCGCTGATCGGGCCGTGGACCATGGGGCGCGACAAGAAAAATCCCAAGCCGCTCGATGTCAACGCCTTCAATACGTTGGTGAAAACGGCCTCGGAGTTTGTGCGCCGGCATGAGCAGCAATTGCACGCGACGCTGCACCAGCGCATCACCGTGACAGCCAACGCCGCACGCATCACCGTGTCGCTCGACATCGTTCCGGATGAAGAGCATCCGCATGCGGTGCTCAGCGCCCATGACGACACTGGCGAACTTCTGGCCGAAGTGCAGGTGCCGCCTTCCTTCAAGCTGAACCGCGCCAGCGCCGTGACCTGGGCAGAAAACGGCTTCAGCAAGACGGCCGAACGATGAGCGCCATGCCTTTGCCCGTGGCCGCCTGCGGCATTGACTTTGGAACGTCCAACTCCACCGCAGGCTGGAGCCGGCCCGGGCAGCGCGCCCTGTTGCCGCTCGAAGATGACAAGCTGACGCTGCCTTCGGTGATCTTTTTTCATGCTGAAGACGCCCATGTCAGTTATGGCCGCGCCGCATTGGCCGATTACCTCGACGGCCACGAAGGCCGGCTGATGCGTTCGCTCAAAAGCCTGCTGGGCACGTCCATGATGGACGAGCATACCGAGGTGGCGGGCCGTGCGGTGCCGTTTCAGGATTTGCTGGCGCAGTTCATTGGCGAACTCAAGCGCCGGGCCGAACGGGCCGCTGGCCGTGAATTCACCCGTGCCGTGCTGGGGCGTCCGGTATTTTTTGTCGATGACGACGCCAGCGCCGACCAGCGGGCGCAAGACACGCTCGAAGAGATTGCCCGCAAGACGGGCCTGCGTGACATCGCTTTTCAATACGAGCCGATTGCCGCCGCGTTTGACTACGAGTCGCAGATTTCGCGCGAAGAGCTGGTGCTGGTGGTCGACATTGGCGGCGGCACGTCCGACTTCACCTTGATCCGCGTCGGTCCCGAGCGTGCCGGCCGCGCTGAGCGGCGCGATGACATTTTGGCCAGTGGCGGCGTGCATATTGGCGGCACCGATTTTGACAAGGCGCTGAGCCTGGCCAGCATGATGCCCATGCTGGGGCTGGGCAGCCTGCTTAAAAGCGGACGCGAAATGCCTTCGTCGCCTTATTTCAACCTGGCGACCTGGCACACCATCAACCAGGCCTACACCCGCAAGGCCTGGGCGCAACTTGCCGAACTGCACCGCGATGCCGCCGACAAACCCAAACTGGAACGACTGCAAAGTCTGGTGCGCGAACGGGCCGGCCATTGGCTGGCGCTGCAGGTCGAAGAAGCCAAAATTTCCCTGTCCGGCGCGTCGGTGGCGCACATCGACATCGGCCGCATTGCCGCTGGCGAGACGGTGACGCTGCACCGGGCTGAACTCGACCGCGCCATTGATGCCCTGGTCACCTCGGTAGAGCAGACGGTTTCCCGCCTGCTGGTGGATGCCGGCATCACGGCGTCGGCCATTGACACGGTATTTTTTACCGGCGGCTCCAGCGGTGTGCCTTTGCTGCGCGAACGGGTGCTGGCGCTGACGCCGCAGGCCCGTTGCGTTGAAGGCGATTTGTTCGGCAGCATCGGTGCCGGACTTGCGCTGGACGCCCAGCGCAAGTTCTCGTAAGTTGCAAGGCGGATTATTGACCGCGTTGTGCCAGCCAGGCCTCCAGATCTTCAGAGCCGCCGATTTTCTGGCCACCGCAAAACACCTGCGGTGCGGTGCCTGCCCCGGCTACCGCGTACAGGCTACGCGACGTGATGCCATTGCCCAGCGAGATTTCCTCGAAGCGCAGGCCTGCTTCGCGCAGCAGCGACTTGGCCTTGGTGCAAAACGGGCAGCCGGGCTTGGTGAACACCGTGATCGGCTCGGGAGCTTTCGCGCCCGGGGCGAGGTAGCCGAGCATCGTGTCGGCATCGGACACTTCAAACGGGTCGCCTTCTTTTTCAGGCTCGATGAACATTTTTTCAATCACGCCGTTTTTGACCAGCATCGAATAGCGCCATGAGCGCTTGCCGAATCCCAGGCTGCTTTTGTCCACCAGCAAGCCCATGCCTTCGGTGAATTCGCCATTGCCGTCGGGGATGAGCGTGAGGTTTTCTGCTTCCTGCGCCTGGCCCCATTCGTTCATCACGAAGGCGTCGTTGACCGAAATGCACACCACGTTATCAACGCCATGCGCCTTGAAGGTGTTGGCCAGTTCGTTGTAGCGCGGCAGGTGGGTGGACGAGCAGGTCGGCGTGTAGGCGCCGGGCAGCGAGAACACCACGACGGTCTTGCCGTCGAACAGATCGGCGCTGGTAATGTCAACCCATTTGTCGTTCTTGCGGGTTTTGAAGGTGGCTTGCGGGACGTGTTGTCCTTCTTTGTTGGGCAGCATGGTGATCCTTGGTAGAGAGGTAAAACACGAAAAGTGTTGGCCCGGCAGTGTGCCATGACAGGTCGTGCATTGCGTTGTGATGGCCAAAACCGCGCGCTTGGCATGGGAGAATGACCGCCCATTACCTCATGCAGCGGAGCCCGGATGAATTTTGCGACCGACCTTTCTTCTGTGAGCCACGGCATACAACTGGCCGTCGCCCCGGTTTTTTTGCTGACTGCCGTATCCGGCATGATCGGCGCCGTGGCCGGGCGGCTGGCGCGCATCATCGACCGGGCCAGGTTTCTTGAGGGACGGCTTGAAACCGGTGTGATCGAAGCCGTGCGCGCCGCCAAGATCTATGACGAACTGCGCCGGCTCAGGCACCGGGGCTGGCTGGTCAATGGCTGCCTGGCCTTGCTGACGTTTTGTGCCATTTTGATCGGCACCACCATCGTCTTGCTGTTCCTGGGCGAAACCAGCGAACTGCCGATTTTCAAGATCGCCACCGTCTGCTTTCTGGCTGGTGTGGTGTGTTTCCTGTCGGCGCTGGTCTGCTTTTTGACTGAAACCCTGCTGGCGACGCATCTGCTGAAGTTTGCAGAGTTGCCCAAGCCGGCCAAATCCTGAGAAATTCATGACGCGCCGCTGGCGGGCGACAGGCTTTCGTCAAGCCCCTGCTAGCGCGCCACCGCCGCCGTCACCCCCCGCAAGGGCAGGGATAATGGCCGCCAACCCTAAGGAATAACCATGCTGCTAGATGCCGACGACTCCCAACTTGTGCTGATCGATTACCAGACCCGCCTGATGCCGGTGATTTTTGAAAATGAAATGGTGGTCGCCAATGCGCTGCGGCTGGCGCGCATGGCCCGCCTCATGGACGTACCGGTTTGGGGCACGGCGCAAAACCCCGAAAAGCTCGGCCAGAACCTGCCCGAGTTGCAGGCGGCCATTGATTCTGCCGGCGGCAAAACCATGGCCAAGATGCATTTCAGCGCCGCGTCTGATGGCCTGGTCGAGTGGCTGCGCCCGCCCGTGCGCAAGCCGGCCCAAGGCGGCAACGCCCGCAGTCTGCCCAAGCACATGCAAAAACCACCCGAGTCCCAACCAGACGAAGGCCGCAGCATGATCGTCATCGCCGGTTGCGAAGCCCATGTCTGCCTGATGCAGACGGCGCTGGAACTGCTGGAAGAAGAGTTCGACGTGTGGGTCGTGACGGACGCCTGCAGCTCACGCAGCGAGCGCAACCGTGACGCCGCCTTTGACCGCCTGGCCGGTGCCGGCGCGGAACTGGTCACGACCGAGATGGTGGCTTTTGAATGGGCGCGTACCTGTGAACACCTAGCCTTCAGGGATTTGCTGGCGCTGATCAAATAATAAGGGCGCGAATCAGCGCGATGGCGCTGTTATCGCACCCAGCGCTACCCGCTTGAGCGCCTCGCCCCGCCCTATACAACGCAACGGGCAACGGCGTCAGCGGGCCGGGCCGCCGATGGGGCACCGAAACGCCGCAATGCTGAAGCGCAGCAGCTGAAAAATCAATTTTCAGCATAAAAAACAGTCCTTGCGCAATAGCAACGGGCGTTGTCAGCTATTAAAAACAGAGCGAATAGCCGCAACTCGCACGCTTGGGTGCGTCGCCGTCAGCTTGCCGCAAGACCGTTGTTCATAATTATGAATTCAGTTTTAACGTTTCAGGCACGCGCCCATCGCCCGGAGACACCGCTTGTTCAAGTTCCTTCAATGCAATAAAAGCCTTCTGCGATAGGGTGGTTTTCGATTTGCATCGAACGGGAAATGAAATGGGCGAAGCCTCTGCAAAACCCGGAGAACCCCATGACCCGCTACGCCGACTTTTACCGCCAGTCTATCGATCAGCCCGATGCCTTCTGGGCCGAACAGGCGGGGCTGATCGAATGGCACAAGCCGTTTGATCGCGTCTGCAACTACGACAACCCGCCATTCGTCAAATGGTATGAAGGCGGCCTGACCAACCTGTGCCACAACGCCGTCGACCGACACCTGAAAGACCGCGCCGACCAGGCCGCGCTGATCGCCGTTTCCAGCGAAACCGGCACCGAGAAAATTTACACGTTCGCCGACCTGCATGCCGAGGTCCAGCGTATGGCCGCCAGCCTGAAGGCGCTCGGTGTCGAAAAAGGCGACCGCGTGTTGATCTACATGCCCATGATTGCCGAGGCGGCTTTTGCCATGCTGGCCTGCGCGCGCATCGGCGCCATCCATTGCGTGGTGTTCGGCGGCTTTGCCAGCGGCTCGTTGGCGTCGCGCATCGAGGACGCCGCACCGAAAGTCATCGTCAGCGCCGACGGCGGCTCGCGCGGTGGCAAGGCGCTGCCGTACAAGCCGCTGCTCGACGAGGCGATTCGCCTGTCCAGCCACAAGCCGGGCGCCGTGCTGCTGGCCGACCGGGGCCTGGCCAAGATGGAACTGGTGGAGGGTCGCGACCATCTCTGGAACGAGTTGCGCACCACGCATTTCGACGCGCAAGTGCCGTGCGAATGGCTGGACTCGACCGCCATCAGCTACACCATCTACACCAGCGGCACCACCGGCAAGCCCAAGGGCGTGCAGCGCGACACCGCCGGCTACACCGTGGCGCTGGCCGCCAGCATGAAGCATATTTTCGACGGCAAGGCGGGCGAAACCTTCTTCTCGACCAGCGACATCGGCTGGGTCGTCGGCCACAGCTACATCGTCTATGGCCCGCTGATTGCCGGCATGGCGACCATCATGTACGAAGGCCTGCCGACGCAAGGCATGGACAAAAAGCCCAATGGCGGCATCTGGTGGGAACTGGTCGAAAAGTACAAGGTCACGGTCATGTTCAGCGCGCCCACCGCCGTGCGCGTGCTGAAAAAGCAAGACCCCGCGCTATTGACGAAATACGATTTGTCGAGCCTGCGTGCGCTGTTTCTGGCTGGCGAGCCGCTGGACGAACCGACGGCGCGCTGGATCAGCGAAGGCCTCAACGTGCCAATCATCGACAACTACTGGCAGACCGAAAGCGGCTGGCCGATTCTGACGATTGCCAACGGTGTTGAGCCCAAGCCGAGTAAATTCGGCAGCCCCGGCGTTCCGATGTACGGCTACAACGTCAAGCTGCTGCACGAAGCCACCGGCGAAGAACTCACCAAGCCTGGCGAAAAAGGCGTGGTCGTCATCGAAGGCCCAACACCCCCGGGCTTCATGCAGACCATCTGGCAAGACGATGCGCGCTTCGTCAACACCTACTGGAAGAGCATTCCGGACAAGCTGGTGTACAGCACCTTTGACTGGGGCATCCGCGACGCGGACGGCTACTTCTTCATCCTGGGCCGCACCGACGACGTGATCAACGTCGCTGGTCACCGCCTGGGCACGCGCGAGATCGAGGAAAGCATTTCCGGCCATGCGCAGGTGGCCGAGGTGGCGGTGGTGGGCGTGGCCGACGGGCTCAAGGGCCAGGTCGCCATGGCGTTTGTGGTGCTGAAGGATTCCGGCGTGATGGGCGACAGCGTAGCCTGCGCCAAGCTGGAAGCCGAGATCATGAAACGCGTGGACGGTGACCTGGGCGCAGTGGCCCGGCCGGCGCGGGTTCGTTTTGTGACAGCGTTGCCCAAGACGCGCAGTGGCAAATTGCTGCGCCGCGTGATTCAGGCGGTGTGCGAAGGCCGCGATGCCGGTGACCTGACGTCCATGGATGATCCGGGCGCCCTGCAGCAGATCCGGGACCGGATGGAAACCGTTTAAGCAGCGGTTTCCGGTGCGGCCTGGTTCCGGTAGACGGGCCGCTTCAGTTCAACCGCAGTTGCGCCTGCTGGGCCACCCGGATGCAGTCCTTCATGTGCTCCTCGCCAAAGTAACGGATGGCAGCATAGCCCACGCTGGCCGCCACGAGCTGGCCGGCCAGCGGGATGTACTTGGCCAACTGCTTGGTCGCCATGCGCGTGCCAATCCGGGTAGTCGCCTTGATGATCAGGTCGCGGCTGATGAATTTGCCCACCAGCACCGAGCCGACCATGGCCACGGCTTTTTGCACCTGCTCGCGTTTTTTCGGGTCGAGCTGGTCGATCTGTTCGGGCGCCAGACCAAACTCCTTGTTGATGGCGGGAATCAGTTTGGACAGCAGCGCCGCATCCACCGCCCAGTCCAGGCCGGGCACCGGCACAGCGCTGGCAACAGCAGCGAACATCGCGCGCTTGTGCAGCAGCTTGCGGCTGCGAATGACCGCTGATTGAAGCGCCGCGTCGTCAGCGGCCAGTTGCAGGGCAGTAGGCATGGTTCAAAAAACCTTTCATGGGGTGGCGTCTTGCGTGCAATGGCTTTTATCACACGGCAAGGCTTGTCAGCCATCGCCTCTAGCCAATCACCGGCTCGGTCTGTGGCGTTTCAGGCGGCGACGGCTTCGAGCTTTTCCGTCACTTCCATCCAGCGCTCTTCCAGCTTGGCCAGGTCGGCTTCAATCACCTTGAGGCGCTTGCCGGCCTGGGCAATTTCTGCCGGCGATTTGGAGGTGGTCAGCAGCGTCTCCAGGTTGGATTTTTCGCTGTTCATGCTCAGCATCTGGCGGTCGATTTTTTCCAGATCCTTGCGCAGCGGCTTGGCGGCGTCAAGCTGCTGCTGGCGGCGCTGGGCGTCTTCTTTCTTGCCAGACGAATTTTTAGCCTCAAAAGTGCCTGTGGCGCTTGCTGCATCTGCGCTGGCAGCTACTTTTTTGGTAGCGGCCGGGGTGGCGGCGCTGTTGTTCGACTTCTTCGCTTCTTCGCGCATGCGCTTGGCTTCATCCAACAAATAGCGCTGGTAGTCGTCCAGGTCGCCGTCAAATGGTTCGACACCGCCGCGCGAGACCATCCAGAACTCGTCGCACACGGCGCGCAGCAAGGCGCGGTCATGGCTGACCAGCATCACCGTGCCTTCAAACTCATTGAGCGCCATCGACAGCGCCTCGCGCGTGGCCAAATCCAGGTGGTTGGTCGGCTCGTCAAGCAACAGCAAATTGGGCCGTTGCCAGACGATCATGCACAGCACCAGACGCGCTTTTTCGCCGCCGCTCATGGAGCCGACGGACTGTTTGACCATGTCGCCGCCAAAGTTGAAGTTGCCCAGAAAGCTGCGCAAGTCCTGCTCGCGGGTCGGCTGGCTGCCCATCTTGCCGGCGGCGCTGACTTCCTTGACGAGCCGGATCATGTGCTCCAGCGGGTTGTCCGCCGGGCGCAGCACGTCGAGTTCCTGCTGCGCAAAGTAGCCGATGTTCAGGCCCTTGCCTTCGGTCATCTCGCCTTCAATCGGCGCCAGCGCGCGCGCCACGGTCTTCACCAGCGTCGACTTGCCTTGACCGTTGGCGCCCAGAATGCCGATGCGCTGGCCGGCCAGCACCGATTTGCTGACGTTTTGCACAATGACCGTGGGCGGCGTGCCTTCGGGCGCGTCTTCAGGGGCCGGGTAACCGAAGTAGGCGTTTTGCATCGACAGCATCGGGTTCGGCAGGTTCGCCGGTTCCTTGAACTCGAAGGTGAAATCGGCTTCGGCCAGCAATGGCGCGATTTTCTCCATACGGTCGAGCGCTTTCACGCGGCTTTGCGCCTGCTTGGCCTTGCTGGCCTTGGCCTTGAAGCGGGCGATGAACTTTTGCAGGTGGGCTATCTTGTCCTGCTGCTTGTTGAAAGCGCCTTGCTGCAGCGCCATCTGCTCGGCGCGCAGGTCTTCAAACTTGCTGTAGTTGCCGCCGTAGCGGGTCAGTTTGGCGCTTTCGATGTGCATCGTCACATCGGTCACGGCATCCAGAAATTCGCGGTCATGGCTGATGACCAGCATCGTGCCCTGGTAGCGCTTGAGCCAGGCTTCCAGCCAGACCAGCGCGTCCAGGTCCAAGTGGTTGGTCGGCTCGTCCAGCAGCAGCAAATCCGACGGGCACATCAGCGCGCGCGCCAATTGCAGGCGCATGCGCCAGCCGCCCGAAAAGCTGTTGACCGGGTTGTCGAGTTCGTTGAGCTTGAAGCCCAGCCCCAGAATCAAGGCCTGCGCGCGTGCCTGTGCATCGTGCGCGCCCGAGTCGTACAAGTCCATGTAGGCGTGGGCCATGCGGTCACCGTCGCCGCTGGCTTCGGCCGCATCGACCTCGGTTTGCGCGGCCAGCAGCACCACGTCGCCTTCGATCACGTAGTCGGTGGCGCTTTGCTCGGTTTCGGGCATATCCTGCGCGACCTGCGCCATCTTCCATTGCGCCGGAATGTAGTATTCACCGCCGTCTTCGTGCAGCGTGCCGTTGAGCATGGCGAACAGCGACGACTTGCCCGCGCCGTTGCGGCCCACCAGACCGACGTTTTCGCCAGGGTTCAGGGTGACAGACGCGCTGTCGAGAATCACTTTGGAGCCGCGACGCAGCACCACGTTTTTAAGGGTAATCATTTAATTAACAGACTGAAGAAATAGGATCAGACCGCAGCGCGCCCGGCAAAGCGCTTGCGGTCTGAAATAGAAGCCAAGGGTCAAGCCAGCTGTTCCCGCGTCAGCAGCAAAACCTGGTCGGGGCCGGCGCTGGTTTCAAACCAGAGCGGCTCCAGGTGCGGAAAAGCGCGTACAAAATTCGCGCGCTCGTTGCCGATTTCCAGCACCAACACGGCATTTTCGTTCATTTGCGCGGCAATCGTCAGAAAAAGGCTGCGAATGAAGTCCATGCCGTCGCTGCCGCCGTGCCTATTGCCCGCCAGCGCCAGGCTGGGCTCGGCCCGAAATTCAGCCGGCAGGGCGGCCATGCTGGCGGCATTGACATACGGCGGGTTGCACAAAATCAGGTCGTAGCCGCCGGGGCAATCGGCCAAGCCGTCCGATTCAATCAGCGTGATGCGATCAGCCAGCTGGTGCCGGTCCACATTGATGCGCGCCACGGCCAGCGCATCCAGGCTGATATCGGCGGCGTCCACCACCACTTCCGGGTAGGCCATGGCGGCCAGCACGGCCAGGCTGCCGTTGCCGGTACACAAATCGAGCACGCGCTGCGTCTGGTCGCTCAGCCAGTCGTCAATGCTGCCCTCAACCAGCAGCTCGGCGATGAAGGAGCGCGGAATGATCACGCGCTCATCGACATAAAACGGCACGCCCATCAGCCAGGCTTCGTTGGTCAGGTAGGCGGCAGGTTGGCGACTGTTGATACGCTCGTCAAAAAGAAGAGCGACCCGCGCTTGATCTGCGGGCGCTACCGGCATTTTTTCACAAGCATCAAGGTCGTCAATCGGCAGACCGAGCTTCCACAGCACCAGCCAGGCGGCTTCATCGAAGGCATTGGTCGTGCCGTGGCCGAAGCCGTCGGAAAAGGTCAAGCCAGCCGCTTCCAGCCGGTCAGCCATGTGTTCGATCAGCGCAAGAACGGTGAGCTCAGGGTTGACTGATGTCATGGCGTGGTGGCGCAAGCGCTGGATTCCGCCGGAACGTCCAAGCCTGCCAAGCGTTCCAGAACGCCCTTGTAAATGTTTTTCAGCGGGTCGAGCGATGCCACCAGGACATGCTCGTTGATCTGGTGGATGGTGGCGTTGATCGGACCCAGTTCAATAACTTGCGGGCAGATTTTGGCGATGAACCGGCCATCGCTGGTGCCGCCGGTGGTGGACAACGCGGTGTCCAGGCCGGTTTCCTGCCGGATTGCGCCGCGCACCGCCTCGACCAGCGTGCCGGGCGTGGTCAAAAAGGGCAGGCCGCCCAGCGTCCATTTCAGGTCGTATTCCAGCTGGTGCTTGCTCAAAATGGCCAGCAGCCGCTGCTGCAGGCTTTCGGGCGTTGATTCGGTGCAAAAACGGAAGTTGAAGTCCACCGTCAGGTCGCCCGGAATGACATTGGTGGCGCCGGTGCCGCCATGCATGTTGGACACCTGCCAGCTGGTGGCCGGGAAAAAATCATTGCCTTCGTCCCAGCGGGCGGTGACCAGTTCGGCCAGTGCCGGTGCAAACAGGTGAATCGGGTTTTTGGCCAGATGCGGATAGGCGATGTGGCCCTGCACGCCCTTGACGGTGAGTTTGCCGCTCAGCGTGCCGCGCCGGCCATTCTTGATCATGTCGCCGAGCTGCGTGACCGAAGTGGGTTCACCAACGATGCAGTAGTCGAGCGCCTCGCCGCGCGCCTTGAGTTGCTCGCAGACCACCACCGTGCCGTCGATGCCGGGGCCTTCTTCGTCGCTGGTAATCAGGAAGGCGATGGACAAGGCGGGTTGGGGCTGCACCGCCAGAAATTCCTCGACAGCCACGACCATGGCGGCAATCGATGCTTTCATGTCAGCCGCGCCGCGTCCGTACAGTTTGCCCGCACGGTGGGTGGGCGTGAACGGGTGGCTGTGCCACTGCTCCAGCGGGCCGGTCGGTACCACGTCGGTGTGGCCGGCAAAAACCAGCGTCTTGACCGGAGCTTTTGAAAAGCTGGAATTTGCTATGGATTCAATAGCTGTCTGTGCCCGTTCAGCTTGCACAGAGGGGCTAAAACCTTCAAATTTAGCCCACAAATTGGTGACGCGAAAATTCTCGGGGCCGCTGACGATGGTTTCACATGTGAAACCCAACGGCACCAGCCGTGCCATCAGGATGGCCTGACAATTCGCATCGTCAGGGGTGATGGAAGGGCGGGAAATCAGCTGTTCAGCCAGCAGGAGTGTTCGGGACATAGTTAGGGCAGTCGCAGCCGAAGGGGCCGAAAGTTAAACGCAGTGAAAAGCGTGCGGGCAGGCATTTTCAATGCCTCACATCCAGCGTGATTTCAGTAAATGAAGGGTGATCATCCGGGTCGGCCACGACTGCGTTGGAACGGGTTTTGGCCGCTGTAAAGTCGTTTTCAAGCCGCCACATCAGGTTGGTGGGCGAGTCGGCATGCAGCAGGCCTTCCTTGCGCGTCACTGCGCCTTCGCCAATCAATTTGGCAATATCTTTCTCAAACGTCTGGGAGCCTTCTGCCATGGATTTTTCCATGGCCTCCTTGACGCCGGAAAAGTCGCCGCGCTCGATCAGCTCGGACACCAGCTTGGTGTTGAGCATCACCTCGACGGCGGGTAGGCGCGCGCCGGTGCTGGTGCGCAGCAGACGCTGCGAGACGATGGCCTTGAGGGCAGCGGCCAGGTCACCCAGCATGGTGGGGCGCACTTCGACCGGGTAAAAGCTCAGGATGCGGTTGAGCGCCTGGTAGCTGTTGTTGGCGTGCATGGTGGCCAGGCACAGGTGGCCCGACTGCGCATAGGCAATCGCGGCGGACATGGTTTCGCGGTCGCGAATCTCGCCGATCATGATCACGTCGGGCGCCTGGCGCAGCGCGTTTTTCAGCGCCACCTGCAGCGACTGGGTGTCGCTGCCGATTTCACGCTGGTTGATGACCGATTTCTTGTTGATGAAGGAGTACTCAATCGGGTCTTCAATCGTCAGGATGTGGCCGGCTACGGTCTCGTTGCGCCGGTCGATCATCGAGGCCAGCGTCGTGCTTTTGCCGGCCCCGGTGGCACCCACCATCAGCAGCAGGCCGCGCTTTTCCATGATCAGCTCGCTCAGCACCGGCGGCAGCTTCAGGCTGGCCAGCGGCGGGATGATGGTGGGAATGTAGCGAATGACCACCGCATAACTGCTGCGTTGCCGGAATGCGCTGATGCGGAAATTGCCCAGGCCCTCCACCGCCAATCCCATGTTGAGCTCGCCGAGTTCTTCGAGTTCTTCAATCCGCTTGGGCGGCAGCACCTCGGCCAGCAGGTTGCGCGGCGCATCGGCGGGCAGAATCTGCGCGTTGATGGGGATGGCTTGCCCGTTGATCTTGATGAGGGCGGACGAATGGGCCGACAGGTAAACGTCAGACGCCTTCTTGTCCACCATCAAACGCAGAATTCTTTCCATCATGCTCATGGTTCAGCTTTCGTCAGAGTTGATTCAAGGGCTCTGCGTTAACACGCTGCAGGCGCAACGTGCGCATCAAGGTAAGCAAGCGGCCCGCTCCAGCCCAGCAGGGGCCGCGGAACCGGCTTTGCCGGGCCGCAGGCGCAGCGCCCCCTCGGGGGGCAGCGCAGTACGCGAAGCGACAAGCGTGGGGGCATGCTCAATCGCGCAGCAAGTCGTTCAGGCTGGTCGTGGCGCGGGTCTTGGCGTCCACGCGCTTGACGATGACCGCGCAGTACAGGCTGTACTTGCCGCCGGCCTTGGGCAAGTTGCCCGACACCACGACCGAGCCGGCCGGAATGCGGCCATAGCTCACGGTATCAAGCTCGCGGTCATAAATCGGCGTGCTCTGGCCGATGTACACGCCCATCGACAGCACCGAGTTTTCTTCAACGATCACGCCTTCGACGACTTCGGAGCGCGCACCGATGAAGCAGTTGTCTTCAATGATGGTCGGGTTGGCCTGCATCGGCTCCAGCACGCCGCCAATGCCGACGCCGCCCGACAGGTGCACGTTTTTGCCGATCTGCGCGCACGAGCCGACGGCGGCCCAGGTATCGACCATCGTGCCTTCATCGACGTAAGCGCCGATGTTGACATAGCTGGGCATCAGGATCGCGCCCTTGGCAATGTAGCTGCCGCGCCGCGCCACCGCCGGCGGCACCACACGCACGCCGGTGGCACGCATTTCCTGGTCGCTCAGGTGCGCAAACTTGGTCGGCACCTTGTCGTAAAAACCCAGCTCGCCGGCGCGCATGAGTTCGTTGTCTTTCAGGCGAAAGCTCAGCAGCACCGCTTTTTTGAGCCACTGGTGCACCGTCCACTGGCCCACGCCTTGCTGGGTGGCGACGCGCAGTTTGCCGGTGTTGAGTTGCTCAATCGCGAATTCGACGGCATCGAGCACTTCTTTGGGCGCGGCAGAAGGCGACAGGTTGGCACGGTTTTCCCAGGCGGCGTCGATGATGGCTTGCAAATTGTCTTGAGTCATGTTGGTTTTTTCAATGAACTTTGGATTGAATGAATTGAACGATGCGCTGCGCCGCTTCGACGCATTCGGCAGTTTCGGCCACCAGCGCCATGCGAATCCGCCCGGCACCCGGGTTAACGCCCTGCGCATCGCGCGCCAGGTAACTGCCGGGCAACACAACCACATTGTAAAGAGCCAGCAATTCGCGCGAAAACGCGGTGTCCGACCCCTTGAACACCTCGGGAATGGCCGCCCACAGGTAAAAACCGGCGTCGGGCAGCGCCACGTCCATCACACCCGCCAGCAGCGGCGTGACCTGCGCAAACTTTTCGCGGTACTGGGCGCGGTTGTCCACCACATGCGCTTCATCGGCCCAGGCGGCAATGCTGGCGGTTTGCACGATGGGACTCATGGCGCTGCCGTGGTAGGTGCGGTAGAGCAAAAACGATTTGATCAGCGCCGCGTCACCGGCGACAAAACCGCTGCGCAGGCCGGGCACGTTGCTGCGCTTGGACAGGCTGGTCAGCGAGATCAGGTTTTTGAAATCAATCCGGCCCAGTTGTGCCGCCGCTTGCAGTCCGCCCAGCGGCGGCTCGTCACGGAAATAAATCTCGCTGTAGCACTCGTCCGAGGCAATCACGAAGCCGTAGCGGTCGCTGAGTTCAAAAAGCAGTTTCCACTCGTCCAGGCCCATCACCGCGCCGGTCGGATTGCCCGGCGAGCAGACAAACAGCAGCTGGGTTTTTTGCCACACCGATTCAGGCACGGCCGCCCAGTCGATGCCAAAGTTGCGCGCCGCCTCGCTCGGCGCAAACCACGGCTGCGCGCCGGCCAGCAGCGCCGCGCCTTCGTAGATTTGATAAAACGGATTCGGGCAGACCACCGTCGCGCCCGGCTGGCTCGGGTCAATCACGGTTTGCGCCAGCGCAAACAGCGCCTCGCGCGAACCATTGACCGGCAGGATTTGCGTCGCCATGTCCACCTTCAGCCCGCCGTAGCGCCGGGCCAGCCAGTCGCTCATGGTCTGGCGCAGCTTGGGCTCGCCCAGCGTGCCGGGGTAGCTGGCCAGGCCCGCCAGGCTGCCGGTCAGCGCATCCTTGATGAGCTGCGGCGTGGCATGGCGCGGCTCGCCAATGCCCAGGCTGATGGGTTTGTAGGCCGGGTTGGGCGTGACATCGGCATGCAACTGGCGCAGCCGCTCGAAGGGGTAAGGCTGAAGGCGGGAAAGCAGGGGATTCATGGGGGGCGATTATCTCTGACGGCGCCCCGGCTCCCGTTCAATCTGCTCGATGCTGGGCAGGCTGGTTTGCAGCTCTTGCGGGCTTGAGTCGGCCGTCATTCCCGCGCAGGCGGGAATCCAGACTTGTTTGAGCGTTTCAGTCCGTGTTGCTGGTTCCCCGCCTTCGCGGGGACGACGCTCTTAAAAACTGAGAGTTTACGAACACCTTTAGATGCTGGGTTATCACCTTTTCAGCAACGCCCATTTGTGCCGCAGCTTGTGGCACAAATGGGCGTCCAGCATCTGCACGATTTCCCAATACAGGCGAATCAGCTCCGCTTTGACCGCCAGCACCGCCCGCGTCTGGGCCTGCCGGATGCGCTGCTTGATGTCGGACGGTTGTTTCATGAGTAAGGCTGAGTGTTTTTACTATAAATTTAATAGCTGCTTGTACATACGCAGCTTGCGCTAGAGGTTGATTTGGCTTGAAAAACGGTGCGCAGGGCCATTTTCATACAACCCTATCCTCGCGCGACCACACTCGCAGCGGAACACGGCCAATTTTCACGTCATGCACGCCCAGCAACGGCTGCTTTCCACGAACCAGGATGCCATCAACCCATGTTCCAACGGTGCTGTGCAAATCGTGAAGCCAGACTTCGTTCCCCATATTCACGATCACGGCATGCCGCCGACTGGTCGATGGTGAATCAATCTGCAAACTATTCCCTGCCAGTTTTCCAATCGAAATCAGCTTGTCAGTGAACGCCACCTTGTTGCCCTGATATTCAACCATCACTGTGTTCGTCGATTTACTGGCAGCGGATACGCCAAAGCGGAAGTCCTGAAACACCAGTTTCTGTAATAAACAGTCCCAGCCCCCCAACGCTTGCGGCCCCACCAAAGCGACCTGGGCGTTGTAGATCGAAAACGGGCTGCCTTTGGCGCGGGCCAGTTGCTTTTGCAACCAGTCAGGATCCAGCTCCCGCAGCCCGAGCCGCGCCAGAAGGCCCGCGTTTTCGATGGCCGAGTTGTCACATTTTTCCGCCCGCAAAATTTCAGCCAGATGCTTCATTTCGTCAAAACGCCTGACGCTCCAATAGCACTCCAGCAACAGGCAATGCGCTTCGATATTCAAAGGATTGCGGGTGACTTCATCGCTCAGCGTGGACAGCGCCATCGCCATTTCGCCACGCTGCAAGTAAAGCCAGCCCAGCTCCACGCCCATCAGGTTTCGGCTGGGGCCGTGGGCAGCATCTTTGAGAATGTCAAAAGCCGCATCGGTTTGATGTTGCAGCAGTTTGATGCGGCCCGCCAGCAAGACAGCACTTGGCAAACGTGGACTGAGCCGCAGCGCGCCCGCAGCTGCTTGTTCCGCCTTGCGCCAGGCACCGCGTTTTAACGCCTGCTCCCCCGCCAGCACCGCCCGGTGCGCCTTCATGGCATTGCGATCCACGCTGACCGGCACACTGCGGGCACGTAGCGCGGCAGCCATGTCGGCGGCGGTTTGAAAACGCAGCTCAGCTTCAGGGTGAATCGCCTTCAGCGCAATCTCAATCAACCACGTCGGCTGGTTCAAACCGGCTGGCAAGGTGCGAAGGTGTTTGGCTTGCTCCAATGCTTCGCCCGTCAATGCGTTCCACGGATGCGCACGGTTCAAGAGTTCCAGTAGTGTCACGCCCAAGGCATAAATATCTTCCCGTGCATCATCCCGACGGGCAAGGCCCAAGCCTTTACCGGGCGAGCTGTAAATGACGGTGCCGCCCGTCGTGTTCACAATGCCGAAGTCCGCAATCACGGCCATGCCATCGCGCAACAAAATGTTTGAAGGCTTGATGTCGTGATGCACCAAGCCCCGCGCATGAACGACAGCCAGCGTTTCGCAGAGCTGGAGCATCCAGTCCGCCACCTGATTGACCCAACCCTGCGCATCCTCTGGCAGCCTGTCGCGCAGCCGCTGCAACAGGCTGCCACCTGCGCAATACGCCATGACCAGAGCCAGTTGTTTTTGATGGCGGAAATGGTGATGAAAAGTCACGATGCCCGGCAGGTTCAACCCCGCCAGCGCACGCATTTCAACCAGAAATGCTTTGTCTTGGTCGGGACTGCAAGCCGTTAGAAATTTGATCGCGACGTGGTGATCTCCCAGCACCGTATCCTGAGCAAGCCAAACCTCGCCAAATCCGCCATTGCCCAAGGCGTGCAGCAGCCAGTATTTGTGGTCAAGGAGTTGGTTGGCATCAAGTTTCATCGGGTTTTTGGCAACTGGTAAGCCTGTAATCTGTGATTCGGTGAATTGAAAGACCAGCTCACCCGCCTGAACCATGGCTGACAAGTGCTTGTTGCGCAGGTACTTGAGGTCTTTGCCGAGCAAGGTGGCAAGCTCCGCTTACCACCTTCAGAGGCTGGGTTACCACCTTCGAGGGGCAGTTTTTCCTGCACTGGGTGCCTTTGCGTTGCCTCTCCGGGGTTTCCCATAATTTAGCGAGCTTCACTTTTTTTGTTTAGTTGGCTAAAATAGAAACTGCAGGCAAGCGCAAGGTTTGTAGAGGCCAGTGGCAACACTGGCAGCCCGAATGGGTGGGACACTCGAACTTGGGGCCTGCATTTTTTTGGGTGCTTGTTTTATACAAGCATCACTTTGGGGGCAGAAAGCTGGCTAGATGAGTCATGTTTTCAGCAAGTGCCTCCAGGCTACCCGGCCAAAACTTCAAACCGTAACCCAGCTCGCCAGATTTCGCATGGCGGTAGATAGTGGGTCGCAGCATCCTGAAATAACGGTCTTCAACCTCACTGTACTGCGTCAAATTCACCGCGAAAAAAAGGCTTGAAGCTACTGCATCAGCCATTTGCAACCCAGCCAATTGGTCGTGATTTACCGCGCGAACCTGCTCGGGCTTTATGGCGTTCCAGTCAATTCGCGCGTCGGTGCCAGGCTTGTCTTTCAGGTGCAACAGGTAGTTGCGCAGGTCTTCATAAGACATGGCGCTGCGGTTTGAAAAGATGAGTTCACAACTGCCGTCACCTTCATTGTCTTTTCGGGTGTCCCGGCACAGCCACGACACGCGCTCAACCAGCAAACGGGTTGCATAGCGGTACAGGCGAAACGCCTCGCTCTGAAATTTTTCTGGCTCGGTGATGAAGGGTTTGTGAATAAGCACGCTCACCGTGCGAATCGGCGCCGTAGCCAGTGCCCGTACATACGGCACCCGGTGCTCATGCTTCATTTCGCGGAAATGCAGCGCCTTTTTGGGGTCTTTACCCAGCAAAGCACGCACCTCGCGCATCACCCGCACGGCTTCCAAGTCTTTGGATTTGCGAAACACCACGGCTGAAAGCACCAGCCAGCGGCTGCTGCCCTTTTCGCCAGGCAGGAACACAAAGCCCTCGTCGCCGGACTCGTCTATATAGGCGGTGAAACTACTTGACATTGAACCGTATCCATCGAGCGAAATTTAGCCCGCAGGGCTGGGCTGCGGGGTCGGGTTTAACGAGTTTAGATTTCATTTTTACTATGAATTTAATAGCTGCTTGCGCTTATACAGATTGCGCTAGAGGCTGATTTGATTCAAAAAACGAGGCAGATTCCGGGGCCGGGGGTTGGTTTTCGATCAGGCGCACGACTTCGAGCGTCTGCAACTCGAACAACTGGCCGCAAATCGGGTGGCGGGGGTGAAAGATTTCTGCGGCCAGGGCTTTGGCATTCATGCCCGTGCAGATACCGGCGGCGGCGCAGGCGTCGAACAGGCGGATGCTTTGGGCGTGCAGGTCTTCGGGGAAGAAGAGTTCATAGACCAGGCCGTTGAGGAGGCGTTCGTATTCGGGGCGGCGGGTGCCAGCGGTGATGGCTTCCACGATGCATTCCAGTACATCCACCTGTTGCGTGTTGGTAGGCGGAATAGGAATTTGTTGGCAATACTGTGATTTAAATCTGAAATAGCTGTTCATTACGCTCGGACTGATTTGCGAAAAAAACCATGCAGTAACACTGCTATTGAGAATGCCGAGCGTCGATTTTTCAGCATTCGGAATCATAAATGTTGTATCGGCTGAAAAAAATTGATCCTTATCCCAAGCAAACTGAGGACCAGTGGCAATGTCAGGGTAAATAATTTTTGGGGATGTAAAACGGTCAGTGTCTGCGGGCGACGCTTGCAACTCGTACCATTGCTGTTCACCAGATCTTTCTATCAATTTTGTCTTGAAGGTCTGGAGGTGCGTAAGCACAGCGGGGTAATTTTTAATATCTACGCCTCGATATGCATAGACCAGAAACTCGTCATCTGGCTCAATACTCCAGCGTTTAATGTTTCGCCCTTTCAAATACGGCTTGATGATTTCCACCGATTTCAGGTCTTGCGCCACCAGCGCATCGCGTTGCTCCTGGTTAATGACAAAGGCTTCGTTCAGTCCGGTCTTGATGCCGTAGTAAAACCGTCCCTTGCAATACTCCCCCAGCGGCTGGCCCGCTTTGCGCAGCCGCTCCAGCAACTTTCGCTTGCGCGGCGGCTCCAGTTGCCAGCCGCCCGGCTTGAGTTCGCATTGCGGCACGGCAAAGCGCTCGGCGGCAAACACGTCGGGAAAGTCGCTGACGCGGTAGTCGGGGTTCTGGCTGTCCCAGTTCAGCACCAGCACCTCGTTTTGGGCATCCATCAGCGCCACGGGTTTGTCGCGCTTGATGGCAATCACGATGGTCGGGTAGGCCAACGCGTCAAACACGGCTTCGTCGCCAAAGTCAATGATTTGGCGCAGCTCGGTATGCGTGGCCATGTACTGGCGCAGGTCAGCGCCGTATTTGGCGCGAAACCATTTGTTGCTGGTGATGAAACTCAAGCAGCCGCCGGGGTTGAGCAGCTGAAACGAGCGCTCGTAAAAATACACATACAAATCGGCCGTGCCGCTGTAGGTGGCGTAGTGCGGCTTGAGCTGGGGCTTGTCGTCCTTGAAGGCTTCCTGCCGCACATAGGGCGGGTTGCCGATGACGATGTCAAAACCGCTTTGAAAACCAAACATCCATTCGGGGTCGAAGAAACCGGCATGGCGGTTCTGGTCGAACGGGTCCCAGGCGGTCATGCGTTCGGCGTCGCCGGGTTTGAGCGTCAGCTCGGACTGGAGCAGGGCGGCCAGCTCGTCGCGCAGACGCAGGATGCGTTCCTTGCGCTTGCGTTTGTCGGCAAAGCGTTTGGCGGCAAAGTGGCTGGCGTTGGCGTCGCGCAACTCGGTTTCTTTTTCGGCGACCGCTGGGTTGGCCAGCAAATCCTGCTGCCCGCTACCGCCACGCGGAATAGGCAGCAATGTGTTGGCGGCGACGATTTTGGTTTCCAGGTTGGGCAGCGGCGTGAGCTGGCGGTTGCCGGGCTTTTGCTCGACCACCAGGCTGATGAAAAAGCGCAGCTTGGCAATCTGCACCGCAATGGGCTGAATGTCCACGCCGTACAGGCACTTTTCAATCAGGTAGAGCTTGCGGGTGTAGTCGGCGTAGTGGGGGTCGGCAAAGTCGGCATCGAACTTTTGCAGCGTGGCGATGGCCGTGGTGGTTTGCTCGTCGCGCAGAGACGGGTCTGGCACCGTTTTGGCGCTGGCGAGTCGCTCGGCCAGCGGGGCGCGGTTTTGCCCTTTCCACAGTACGTTGTCGGGGTCGAGCTTGCGCAGCACGGCCACCAGCTTTTGCAGCATGCCCATGGGGAAAGCGCCCGAGCCGCAAGCCGGGTCGAGCACGCGAAGGCGCTCGATGGCGGCCATCAGCGTGTGCGTTTCGACGGTTGAAAAATCGTGGCGGGTGTGGCGGTAGCTGAGCAGGCGGCGCAGGCGGGCTTGCGTGTTTTGGCTGTCGGGGGAGCGTGCGGGGAGGCCCTCACCCCCGCCCTCTCCCAGAGGGAGAGGGCGTAATTCGGCGGCAAAGTTCAGATCGCCGGGGCCGTCGTCCAGGTCGAGCAATCCGTTTGCTATCGATTGAATAGCTGGTTGCGCCCGTTCTGCTTGCGCTAGAGGCCTTTCGAGGTAACAAACCAGGGCTTCATCGACCATGTAGTCCACGACTTCGCGCGGGGTGTAGAAGGAGCCGCTTTTCTTGCGGGCGGTGGTTTGGGTGTCGGGGTTGTAGCTGGCCAGCAGGTTTTCAAACACCTTGCCCAGCAGTTCCGGGTCCAGCGCCACTTCTTCTTCGACGGGCGTGTTTTCTTCGATGGTGAACTTGTAGCTGTCAAAAATCTTCAGCAGGCCGCGTGGCTTGTACTTGCGGTTTTTGGTGCCGAATACGTCGTTCAGGTCCACTTCGTCGGTGCCCTCGCCAAAGAACAACGCGTTGGGAATGTGCATGGCGTTGTCGGCGCGTTCCGAAAAGCCATCGACGCGCAACACGGTTTGCTTGCCTTCGGCTGCGACCAACGCGGCCAGTGTCGAATCGCGTTGCAAGTCTTCGGGCGTGACCAGCTTGTCCAGGCACTCGAACAGGCCGCCGTTCAGGAATGGAACCTTTTTGAACAAGGCCAGCGCACGGTCAGCGTCCTTGAATTCGCTTTTGTAGCGGTAAACCGTGTGAATCAGGTATTTGTCCATGCGCTTGAAGCCGGCGGCTTCGCGCCAGACGCGCTGCTTGTGGCCGTTTTCGTCCACGTCTGTCATTTCAGTGTTGAGTGTGGCGAAAAACAGATTTTGCAAAATGGCGCGGTAGTAGTTGCCCTGCGCGCCATGCTGGTCGGGCGGCATTTTGAGCAGCTTGCCCAGCGCGGTTTCGTCAAACAGCTCGGCGGGTACCAAGCGCTTTTCCTTCAGGAACCAGACAAAGATCAGCCGGGTCAGCAGGCGAATCAGGGCGACCGTGGGGCGGCCGCTGGTGGCCGGGTCGTCTGAATCGTCAAGCGGCTGGCCTTTGGGAAACTCCACGCCGGTGCTTTTGCGAATCGCCCAGTAATACCACTCGGCCAGGTCTTTGTAAAAACGGTCGTTGAGCGCCTTGACATCGAGCACCTTGAGCCAGGCTGCGTACAGCTTTTCAAAGCTGGACGGAATGTACTTGGTGTCCACTTCTGTCAGCGCCATGCTTTCCAGAATGCGCAGGTGGGCGGCGTGGGGCTGTTGGAGGTCAATGTCCTTGATGAGGGACAACTTGCCTTCAACCACGTCCAGCGCGCTGTCGCGTTTGTTGGCGCGGCGGTGAATCACGGAAATAGACAGCAGCGGCGCACCGTCTTCGCCGGGATGGCGAAACAGCAAAATCGCTGGCATGGGGAACAGGCGGTTGACTTCGCGTGTCAGCGCGGCCAGCCGGGTGCGGCTCCAGGTGCCGGGTTTTAAATCCAGCGCCAGAAAGACGAAGCTTTCCACCTGCCAGGTCTGCACGCTGCCGCCGTCAAGCAAGTTGGCTTGCCCGGCGGCCAGCGCTGGCAACTCGTCGTTGGTGAGCTGGAACAGAAAGGCGGCGCTTTTCCAGTCGGCCAGTTTGGCGTTGACGGGGTTCAGTTGTTGGCTGTCGCCCAGAAGGTTTTCCACTTCGTGGACAAAAGCTTGGGGCTGAGTGGGCAGGTCCAGCGTCTTGGGGCTGGTGTAGCCCAGCGTGGCCAGCAGGGCAGTGGCACTGGCGTGCAGGTCGCCAGTAGCCAGGTTTTGCAGCGCGGATTGAAGCTTGCCGAGGAATTGTGGGCTGCTCATCTTCAAATCATCCAGTCTTCAAGTTTCAAACCCGGCACTTTTTCAAAGTGGCGGGTGTTGTGGGTGACCAAAATCAGGTCTTCGGCCAGCGCGTGGGCGGCAATCTGGGTGTCGAGTTCGCCAATGGGCCGTCCCATGCTTTGCAATTGCATTTTCAAAGTGCCATAGGCATCGGCTGCCGCTTGTGTCCAGGGCAATGTGGGCAATTGCTCCAGCAGCAGGTCAATGCGCCGACGCCGTTTGTCTTGCAGCGTCATGCGGCTCTGGCCAAATCGCACTTCAGCGCGGGTAATGGCAGAGATAACCGCCTCCTTGCGGTCCAGCACCTCAGCCATGCGCGCATACAGACCCGGATGACTGTCCCTTAAAAAATAGCTCAGGATGTTGGTGTCGAGCAAATAAGGGGTCACAGCTTGGCACCCTCGTCGGGCGACGGTTCAACCCAGTCCGCGAACGGGTCACGCGCCCAGGCATCCTCGCGCGGAGGAATGAAATCTTCTGAAAAAGGGGATTCCTTGATCAAGCGCAGCAGTTCCGCCAGATTGCGCTGGCGCTGGTCTTCATTTTTGGGCTTGAGGGTGATCTCGCCCGTCACCTCGTTTTTGGTGATCCACATTTCAGCCACATCGACCCGAAACGCCTTGGGCAGGCGCACCGCCTGGCTGTTGCCGGTCGAAAAAACTTTTGCAGTTGCTGGCATGGCAAACTCCTTAAAGTAGATATGAAAATGTATCTACTTTATCACCAGCCAGGTAATCAGCTCAAAGTCGCCATTGCTTTTCACGGCCTTGGTGGCATCCATGAGCTTGCCGCCCCGGCCGGTGAACAGGTTGGCGGCATTCTTTCGGCTGAACTGGGCGACGATGGCTTCTATGGCTTTTTCAAGCAGGGCGGAATAGGCGCTCATGTCTTGTCCATGGCGCGTTTCAGCGTCAAACAGCTTGCATAAATCGGCATGGGGTTCAGTCTTGCCCTGGCACAGCGCGCGGAAGATGTCGAGCACCTGTTTGGGCGCGGTGAAGTTGTAGCGTATCGACCCGTCGGCCTGGACATAGAGCAAAAAATAGGGGCTGAGCGGATTCACGGTTTCATGCCCTTGCGCGGGCGCTTGCTGCTGGCGCAGGCAATAAATCACGCCGGGCTTGACGCTTGCCAGCTCGGCACTGGCGGGCACGACGCCATACAAGCCATAGGGCGCTTCTTCCAACTGGGCGCGGTTGGCGGCCAGGTAGTTGCTCAGGTCCATGCGGAAATCGTCCAGCGTGAACTCGTTCAGGGCCACCGATTCGTTGAAGTCTTCCAGGTCCAGCACCTCGTCTTTCAGGCGCATGAGTTGTTTGTCGCGGTATTTCAGGTCTTGGTGAATCAGCTCTTCGAGTTCGCTGTGGCTCAGCACGTTGTCTTCATTGGTGGCGGAAATATCCACCAGCGCCATGCGCGCTTCCACGCGGTTTTTAAGGTTGAGGTATTTGTTCAGGTCGGGCGTGGGCCAGAAGTTGACGAGCTGAATGCTGTCGTTCAGGCTGCCGATGCGGTCAATCCGGCCAAAGCGCTGAATGATGCGCACCGGGTTCCAGTGAATGTCGTAGTTGACGAGCAGGTCGCAGTCTTGCAGGTTCTGGCCTTCGCTGATGCAGTCGGTGGCGATCAGGATGTCAATTTCGCCGTCCTGCGGCATTTTTGGCATTTTGCTGCGCTGCTTGGCGCGGGGGGCAAAGTTGGTCAGAATTTGATTGAAGTCTGCCGCGCCAAAGGTGCTGCGGTTTGGCCGCGTGCCGCCGGACACCAGGGCAATGTTTGCCTTGAGCGTTTGCTGAGTCCAGCTTTCAAGCTGTTCATACAGATAGGCAGCGGTGTCTGCAAAGGCGCAAAAAACGATGATCTTGCGATTGGCTTCGCCTTGGCGGTTGATGCTGGGCTGGGTGACTTTGGTCTCGATGAGCTTTTTGAGTTTGGCGAGCTTGGCGTCGCGCTCGGCATCCACCGCATTGGCGCTTTCAGCCAGCCAGGAGAGCTGCTGCTTGTCAGCGACCAAGTCGGCCAGCCAGTCATCGACACGCATGTGTTCGAGCTGGTATTTCAGGCTGCTGACTTGAAAAACTTCCCGCAGCTCTTCGTCTTCCTCGGCTTCAAGCAAAAACAAGGTGGCTTGCAGGTCTTCGGCCTTGCCGTCGCGCAGTGTCTGAAAGGCGCGCAGGCGATATTCCAGGTCTTCGATCTTCTTGACGGTGCGGTCTATGGTGATGGCGAACGATTTCACCGAACTCTCCAGCCGTTTCAGGAAGTTGACCTTCATCATGCCGATCAAAAACTTTTCACGCTTTTCCTGACTGAAGTTGCGCACATCCTTGGCGCTCTGGTACTGGTCTTTGTATTCTTCAAAAACGTAGGTTGACGGCTTAAAAATCGAAAGCTGGTATTTTTCAATCTCTGCATTGAGCTTGTCGTAGGTGGGGAAACGGCCTTTTTTGTCGATGTCCGCGTACACCGATAACGGCTTGGCACGCTTGGGGAACTGGCCAATTTCGGCCAATGAAGCGCGGTAATACTTTTGAATGTGCTTGCGGGAGCGGGCAATAGTCAGCTCGTCAAGCAGGGTAAAAAAGCCTGCGGGCAGGCGGTCCATCAGGTCTTTGGGGTTGCGCTCGCTGGTGTGTTTGGCCCAGTCACTAAAGATTTTTTGCGCGTTATTGAGGGTTTGCTTGATGCTGACAATGCCGGTGCTTTGCATGAACGCATGGTCTTGACCCTCTGACACCAGGTAAAGCTGGTTGCGCAGGTCTTTCAGGTCGTTGTTGACCGGCGTTGCCGAGAGCAGCATGACCTTGGTTTTGACGCCTTTTTGGATGATGTCTTGCAGCAGCCATTCATAGCGGCTTTTCTTGATGACGTTGCCGTCTTCGTCGCGCCTGCCTTTGACGTTGTTGCGAAAGTTGTGGGATTCGTCGATGACTACCAGGTCGTAATTGCCCCAATTGAGCTGGCCGAGGTCTAGGTCGCCTACTTTGCCGGTTTCACGGGAAAGGTCAGTGTGCGACAGCACATGGTATGAAAACTTGTCGCCCCAAAAGGGGTTGAGTTCGCTGTTGCTGAGGTAAACCGTCCAGTTGTCGCGCAGTTTTTTGGGGCATAACACCAACACGCGGTGGTTGCGTAGCTCATGGTATTTGATGACCGCCAGGGCGGAATAGGTTTTGCCCAAGCCCACGCTGTCGGCCAGAATGCAGCCGTTGTGGGTGTTGATTTTCTGGATGGCGGCTTTGGCACCATCTTTCTGAAATTCAAACAAGGCTTTCCAGATGCCGGTGCTGGTAATGGCGGTGTTTTCAAAAAACTGTGCCTGCGCTTGCTGGCCTGAGAGGTGTTTTTCAAAAACATGAAACAGGGTTTTGAAGTAAATAAACTCTGGTGAATGGTCCACATAGAGTTGCGCCAGGTAGTCCAGCACCTGGGTTTTGACGTCTTCCACCAGCGCCGTGTCTTGCCATAGTTCGTCAAACCAGGCTTTTAGGTCGGTGCGGTCGCGGTCACTGTCCACCACCATGTTGAGTTCAATATTGGGCGTGGCGGACAGGCCCAAACCGCGCCGGGTGAAATTGGAACTGCCCATCAATGCGTGCTCGCGCCGCCCGTCGTCAATGTGATACAGCTTGCCGTGCAGCAGGTTGGTTTGCCGGATGGAGCGGATTTCAGCCTTGCCGCTGATCCATTCGGCACAGCGGCGGGCGACTTCCTTTTGCTGGAGGCGATTGGCCAGGCTCAAGCCTTCGTCTTCTATCTTGAAAGCTTTTTTGTCGGTCTTGGCGGGGTCAAGTGACTGGATAAAGCGCGGTTCACCAAACAAAAATTGCAGCGATTCGATGCCGTCGAGTTCCTTGTGCAAGGCTTCATAGGCGTAAATAGTGAAATAAGCCGACACCACGGACAGGCTACTTCCTTTGACCAGCCGGGCTTGTAAAAAGTCGGCAACTTTGCCTCGGTTGTGGTTGTCTTTGATGCCGTGCGAGGAAAAGAGTGATTTTTCAGTCATGAGTCCGAGATTCAAGGATGTCGCACGATTATGCGGGGCTCAATAGTGAGCATTAAGGTGTTTGGCAAGCGTTAAAAGTCCGCCCTGCGCTCGGGTAACATCACAGGCCGTGTGCAAGCCCGTCAGTGGCGCTGCGGGTTCACCAGCGTCAAAAAGCATCAACGCGTCAGCCCCAGGCTCAACAACACAGGTCAGCCGTGCGTCTCAATTCAATCAAGTTAGCCGGATTCAAGTCCTTTGCCGATCCGACCCATTTCCAGCTGCCGGGGCAGCTGGTGGGCGTGGTCGGGCCGAACGGCTGCGGCAAGTCCAACATCATGGACGCCGTGCGCTGGGTGCTGGGTGAATCCAAAGCGTCCGAGCTGCGCGGCGAGTCGATGCAGGACGTGATTTTCAGCGGCACCACCACGCGCAAGTCGGCCAGCCGCGCCAGCGTCGAGCTGGTGTTTGACAATGCTGACCACCGCGCCGGCGGCCAGTGGGGCCAGTTTGAGGAAATCGCCGTCAAGCGGGTGCTGAGCCGCGACGGCAATTCGAGCTATTACCTGAACAACCAGCCGGTGCGCCGGCGCGATGTGCAGGACATGTTTTTGGGCACCGGGCTGGGGCCGCGCGCCTACGCCATCATTGGCCAGGGCACCATCAGCCGCATCATCGAGTCCAAGCCCGAAGAGTTGCGCCTGTTCCTGGAGGAAGCCGCTGGCGTGTCCAAATACAAGGAGCGCCGCCGCGAAACCGCCAACCGCCTGAGCGACACGCGCGAAAACCTGACCCGCGTTGACGACATCCTGCGCGAACTCAATGCCAACCTGGAGCGGCTTGAAAAGCAGGCCGAGGTCGCGCTGCGCTACAACACACTGCAGGCCGCCGGCACCTTGAAGCAGCACCAGCTGTGGTTTTTGAAGCGCGCCGAGAGCGAAGCCGACCAGTCCAAAGTCCGGCTGGACGCCGAAAAATCAGTCAATGACCTGGAAAGCCGCATTGCCGATTTGCGCCATATCGAAGCCGATCTGGAAACCATCCGCCAGGCCCACTACGCGGCGGGCGACCACGTCAACCAGGCGCAGGGCAAACTCTATGAAGCCAGCGCCGAGGTGGGCCGGCTGGAAGCAGAAATCCGCTTCGTGGTCGATGGCCGGCTCCGTGTCGAACAGCGCCTGGTTCAGCTGAAAGAGCAATCCGCCCAGTGGGCCACGCGCAGCGAAGACGCCGCCCTGGAGTCCGAAACGCTGGCCGGGCAAAGTTTTGATGCCGAAGAAAAAGCCGGGTTGCTGACCGCACAGCTTGAAGAGCAGCAAGACCAACTGCCAGCGCTTGAAGAAGCGCTGCGCCAGGCCCAGGCCGCGGCGAATGCGCAACGCGCCGGCGTGACGCAGGTGCAGCAGCAACTCCAGGTGCTGGCCGCCGAACAGCGCCATGTTGAAGAGCAACTGCGCACGCTGGGCCTGCGCCATGAGCGCTTGTCGGCTGACCAGAAGGCGCTCAATGTGCCCGATGAAGCGCGGCTTGCCAGCCTGGGCGCGCAATTGGCCGGCGCGCAGGAAGCGCAGGCCCAGGCCGAGGCCCGCCTGCAAGACTTGACCGATAGCGTGCCGCAGCTGGATGCAGACCGGCGCGCTTTGCAGCACAACGTCAACACCGAATCAGCCCGCCGCGCCGACTTGTCGGCGCGGCTGGAGGCGCTCAAGGCGCTGCAGGAAAAAGTCAAGACCGACGGCAAGCTCAAGCCCTGGCTGGCGCGGCACGGCCTGGAACACCTGCAGGGCCTGTGGAGCCGCCTGCATATCGAGCAAGGCTGGGAAAACGCGCTGGAAGCCGCCTTGCGCGAGCGTCTGGGCGCGCTGGAAGTCAGCCGGCTGGAGATGGTGCGGGGTTTTGCGGGCACTGACGGACGCGGCAGCCAGGAAGGCCCGCCTGCCAAACTCTCGTTTTATTCGCCACCCAACGCCGCAGCGCCTGGCCGATCCAACCCGGCGCTCAACCTCAAGCCACTGGCTGATTTGCTGCGCCTGAACGATGCCGGCCTGTCGGCGTTGATGGGCGACTGGCTGCACGGCAGCTACACCGCGCCCACGCTGGACGACGCGCTGGCGGCACGCGAACGCCTGCAGGCGGGCGAGGCGATTTATGTCATGAGTGGCCATGCCGTCAGCGCGCACAGCGTGAGTTTTTATGCGCCTGATTCTGCGCAGGCCGGCTTGCTGGCGCGGGCGCAGGACATTGAAAACCTCGAGAAAAGTTTACGCGCGCAACTGCTGATCAGCGAAGAAGCCAAAGCCGCCCTGAGCCGGGCCGAAGCCGCTTATGCAGACGCCAGCCAGCGCCTGGCGGCGGCGCGCCGCGAAGCCGCTGACAGCCAGAACCAGAACCATGCGCTGCAGGTCGAAGTGCTGCGCCTCGGCCAGCTGGCCGAGCAGGCGCGTGCGCGCAGTCAGCAGATTCAGGCCGACAGGGCCGAAATTGAAGTCCAGCTTGAAGCCTTGCAGGAACGCAAGCTCACCGCAGAAGCCCGCTTTGAAGAGCTCGACATGCAGCTGGCCGACAGCCAGGAGCGCCACGCCCGGCTGGACGACCGGGTGATTGATGCCGAGCGCCGCCGGGCTGAATCGCGTGAACAGCAGCGCACGCTGGAGCGGCAAATGCAGGAGGCGCAGTTTGCGCTGCGCAGCCTGGCCGCGCGCCGCGAAGAGCTGTCGCGTTCTATCGCCATTGCCACCAGCCAGGCCGCTTCGATTGCCGCCGAAGAAACCCGCGCCCGCGACGAGTTGTCGCGCCTGAACGACGCCGCCGCACAGGGCGGGCTGCAGGATGCGCTGAATGCCAAGCTGGCGCGCGAAGCTGACGTGGCCGCCCAGCGCAGCCAGTACGACGACTTGAGCCACAAGCTGCGCGCCAGCGATGAGCGGCGGCTGCAACTGGAGCGTGAACTTGAGCCGCTGCGCCAGCGCATCACCGAATTCCAGCTCAAGGCGCAGGCGGCGCGGCTGGGTTTTGAGCAATATACCCAGTTGCTGCTGGAAGCCCAGGCCGACTTGCCCGCCGTTGAGGCGTCGATTCAAGCCGGCCAAGTGCGCATGACCGGGTTGCAAGGCGAAATTGACCGCATCCAGCGCGATATTCAGGCGCTGGGCGCGGTGAATTTGGCGGCGCTGGACGAACTGTGCACGGCCCGGGAGCGCAAGCAGTTTCTGGACGCGCAGTCGGCCGACCTGAACGAGGCGATGGCGACGCTCGAAGATGCGATCAAAAAAATCGACATGGAAACGCGTGATTTGTTGTCCAGCACGTTTGACGCCGTCAACGGGCATTTTTCCCGCATGTTCCCGGAGCTTTTTGGCGGCGGCAATGCGCGGCTGATGATGACTGGTGACGAAATTCTGGATGCCGGCGTTCAGGTCATGGCGCAGCCGCCGGGCAAGAAAAACCAGACGATTCACCTGCTGTCGGGCGGCGAGAAGGCGCTGACGGCGATTGCGCTGGTGTTTGCGATTTTCCAGCTCAATCCGGCGCCTTTTTGCCTGCTGGACGAGGTCGATGCGCCGCTGGACGACGCCAACACCGAGCGGTATGCCAAACTCGTGTCCAGCATGAGCAAAGAGACCCAGTTTTTATTTATCAGCCACAACAAGATCGCCATGGAAATGGCCGAGCAGTTGATTGGCGTCACCATGCAAGAGCAGGGCGTGTCCCGCATCGTCGCCGTTGACATGCAGGTCGCCCTGAGTTTTGCCGAAGCAGCCTGAACCCATAAAAATCATGAGCACATCCTTACAAATCAGTTTAGCGGTCGGTGGCAGTCTGGTCCTGGCGGGCGTGGTGGCCCACGGCGCATGGACAGCCCGCAAAAACCTGCCCAAGCAGGCCACGCCCAAAGTGGCTGCCAGCGCCGAAACCCCGGCACCACCCGCGCCGCAAACCCAGTCGTCGCTGCAGCAAAACCCTTCGCCCGCCGAGCCGCAGGAACACAGCCTTGAGGCCGACTCTGGCCTGGCCTCATTGACGCAGTTCACCAAGCTGGAGAAAAAGCCGGGGCTGGACATCCTGATTGATGCGATAGCGCCCGTGGTGCTGGAGTCGCCGCTGGCCGGCGAAGTGGCCTTGGCCGCCATGCCCACGACGCGCCGTGTGGGCAGCAAGCCTTTTGCGATTGAAGGGTTGAATGCGGCCACCGGCCAATGGGAATTTCCTGCAGCCGAGCAGCGTTACAGCGCTTTTCAGTGCGGCGTTCAGTTGGCAAACCGCACGGGCGCATTGAATGCGATTGAGTATTCGGAATTCGTCATCAAAGCCCAGGCTTTTTCCGATGCCATCGGCGGCGAAGTAGAGTTTGCGGAAATGCAGGGGGAAGTCGCCCGCGCCCGTGAGCTGGACTATTTTGCCGGCGCGCACGACGCCCAGCTGAGCTTTACCGTGCGCGCCGTCAAGACCGCCTGGAGTCCGGGTTATCTGCAGCAATGCGCGGCCAGCATGGGGTTTGTTCCGTCCTCGATTGCCGGGCGCATGCTGCTGCCAGCGAGTCAGCCGGGGCACGGCCCGATCTTGTTGTTGACCTTTGATGCGCAGTCGGCCCAGTCGGAAGAGTCCGAGCAAACCGCGTTGTATGAGCTGTCTTTAATGCTCGATGTGCCCCAAGTGCTGCGCGACGAAGCACCTTTTGCGCGCATGTGTGAAGTGGCCATTACGCTGGCGCGCAGCATGGACGGCGTGATCATCGACGACAACGCCGTTCGCGTCAGACCCGAGGCGATGGAGGTGATCCATGCCGATCTGGAGGCGCTGTACGACCACATGGATGCGCGCGAACTGTCGGCAGGCTCGGCGTTGGGCCGGCGGCTGTTCAGCTGAGGCGTCAAGGGGCGTTAATCACCATGAATCCAGGACTGTTTGATGACCCTGCGCAAGCTGGGCGGGCGTCACCTGCTATTAAAAAAGAAGTAAACGAGCTGCGCGCGCAGCTTAACCAGTGGGCGCACCAGTATTACGTGCAGGACGCGCCCCAGGTGCCCGACGCCGAATACGACCGCGCTTACCAGCAACTTGAGGCGCTGGAGGCGCAGCACCCCGAACTGGTGACGCCAAACTCGCCCACCCAGCGCGTGGGCGGCGCGGCCATGTCCGACCTGGCACCGGTGCGCCACGCCGTGCCCATGCTGTCGATTCACACCGAAACCGACGTGTCGGCTGCAGGCGCGGAAAAGTTCGAGCAGCAACTGCGCACTTACCTGGCCACGGAGCAGCGCCGGTTCGAGGGCAAGCTGGAAGGCGCCAGGCGCACGCAGCCGCTGTCGCAGGCTGCGCTGGACGTGGTGAATGGCGCGCCCGTCGAGTACGTGGCCGAACTCAAGTTCGACGGCCTGGCGATGAATTTGCGCTACGAAAACCGTGTGCTGGTGCATGCCGCCACGCGCGGCGACGGCGAGGTCGGCGAGGACGTGACGCACAACATCCGCACGATGCGCCAGATTCCGCTGGTGCTGCCGCCAGAAGCGCCGCCCGTGCTGGAAGTGCGCGGCGAGGTCTATATGGCGCGTCTTGACTTCGAGCGCCTGAATGAAGCGCAGCGCGCGCGCGACCAAAAAACTTTCGTCAACCCGCGCAACGCCGCCGCCGGCGCGGTGCGCCAGCTCGACCCGGCGATTGCCGCCCAGCGCCCGCTGCGCTTTTTTGCCTATGGCGTGGGCGAAGTCACGCCGCCCGATCAGGGCGGGCCGCAATTTGCCACGCATTATGGCTTGCTTCAAACCCTCAAATCATGGGGTTTTCCGGTCGCAGTGCAGACGCAGTCTGTGCTGGGCGCTTCTGAATTAATAGCGTTTCACCAGCGCATCGGGCAGCAACGCGACCAGCTGCCCTACGACATCGACGGGGTGGTCTACAAGGTCAACAGTCTGGCACTGCAGCGCGAGCTGGGCTTCAAGACGCGTGAGCCACGCTGGGCGGTGGCGCACAAATACCCGGCGCAAGAGCAGCTGACCACGGTGCTGGTGATCGACATTCAGGTCGGGCGCACCGGCAAGCTGACGCCGGTGGCAAAATTAGCGCCGGTGTTTGTCGGCGGCGTGACCGTGACCAACGCCACGCTGCACAACGAGGACGAAGCGCGGCGCAAGGATGTGCGCGTCGGCGACACCGTCATCGTGCGGCGTGCCGGCGACGTGATTCCCGAGGTGGTCAGCGTGCTGCTTGACAAGCGCGTTCCTTTGAAATTGCCATATCCAAAGCGAAAACGGATCAAAAGTGTGAAGAGATCTATAAAGCGCTCTAGGCCTCTCGTTAAAAGGGAGAGACGGAAATTTTTTCAGAAAAGAAAAAGAAACAGTTTGCTGGAGAAAGGGGCTGGAAAATTCACTATGCCACACCAGTGTCCGATTTGCGGCTCCGACGCTGTGCGCGAGGTAGGTAAAGCTGATTACTTCTGTACAGGTGGCCTTTTCTGTCCAGCCCAGCAAAAACAGGTTATTTGGCATTTTTCACAACGTACGGCAATGAATATCGATGGTCTTGGAGAAGAGTTAATTGATAAGCTAGTAGAGACTGGACTGGTTGAAACTTCAGCTGATTTATATAAGCTTAAGTATAACCAATTGCTTGGCTTATCACTGGGAGGTAATTCTACTTTACAGCATCAGTCTGTAACTAATTTGCTTGAATCGATTAATAAATCTAAGCAAGCAAGGTTGCGAAATTTTATTTTTGCGTTGGGAATACCTAATGTAGGAGTGACTACTTCTAAGCAGTTGGCTAAACAGTTCGGTGAAATAAATAAATTAAGAGCAGCGTCGTCATCTATTTTGGAACTTTTTGATGATGTCGGTCATGAAACGGCCATATCAATTTATTTATTTTTCCAACAAGATCACAATCGTATTGTAATTAATGAGTTAATAAATAATTCTGGAATAGTTCTTCAGAATTTAGATGAAAAATCTGAGCCAATTAATTTTCAACGTTTGCTTAAAGCAATTAGGCAAGAGGAGTTGGAAAGTTTAAAACTTATTAATATACCAATTACAGCTGGCTTTTTAAGTGGAATTGGTGATAAAAAATATGAACAACTAGCAACTGAGTTCCATAGTCCTAGATTGTTATTAAATGCCGTTGCATCTGACTTGATAATGCCTAATTACTATCGAATTTTTGCACAAAAACTTCGAGAGGAGCCGTGGTGTACAGTAATTAAAGAAGTTGATGATTTTGGATTCGGGTGGACAACTATGGTGAATAACTTTAATGAAGTAAAAAAAATGCAAATAAGCGATAAGCTTAGGCGAATTTTGTTATCAAAAACTGACATGACTAACGCAGACATTGATCTGCTGAGTGAACAAGACGGCTGGGCGTTGATTTATGCAAAGGGGACTTTAAAAGCTGCAGCTAAAGATAATAGATTTCAGGTATGTTTTACAGGATTTGGTAATTCGGATAAGGAGGGGCTGGCATTAGCCGCCGAACAGGCTCATCTAAAAGTTGTTTCCAGTGTGACCAAAGATTTGCAATACCTTGTCGCCGGTGAGTCTGCCGGACCTTCAAAGCTTAAAAAGGCACAAGATCAGGGAACGAAGATTTTGAGTAAGAGTGAATTCATGGATTTTTTAGAGACAGGAGAATTAAAATAAGTATTTTTGTCTAAGCCGTGACGAGGCCAAGGACATGATCGAGCTGGCCGGCGGCAAGGTGGCCGGCTCGGTCAGCAAGAAGACGGATTACGTGGTCGCTGGGCTTGACGCCGGCAGCAAGCTGGTCAAGGCCGAAGCGCTGGGGCTGGCCGTCATTGACGAGGCTGCGCTGCGGGCGTTGCTTGAGTCGCCGGGCGACTGAAACCGCCGAATCGACTGCATCAACTCAAGCTACTGCGCCTATGGCGCGCAAAAAGCCACGCTGGTTTGAGGGGACAATCACCGGCCTATGCCAGCGATTCAGACCCTTAACTATTCCTCTTTGTTTGACACCCTGATCAGCCTGACGGCAGCTTTTGTGCTGGGCGGCCTGATTGGCGTGGAGCGCCAGTACCGCCAGCGCACTGCCGGGCTGCGCACCAATGTGCTGGTGGCGTTGGGCGCGACGATTTTTGTCGACATGGCCACCGCGCTGTTTGGCGCGGAGGGCGCGGTGCGGGTGGTGGCCTATGTGGTGTCGGGCATCGGCTTTTTGGGCGCCGGCGTCATCATGCGCGAAGAAGGCAATGTGCGCGGCCTCAATACAGCCGCCACGCTGTGGTGCTCGGCTGCGGTGGGCGCGTGCTGCGGTGCGGGGCTGGTGGTCGAAGCCATCATGGGGTCTTTGTTTGTGCTGGCGGCCAACACGCTGCTGCGGCCCATCGTGGACAAGATCAACCGCCAGCCGCTGGATGTCACGTCGGCCGAAGTGACGAACAGCGTTTACGTCGTCACCCGCAGTGACCGGCAAAAAGAGGCGCTGGCCTTGCTGGAGCAGGAGCTTGCAGACCGCGACTACCCGACGCGCGACCTGCAAGTGCTGCCCTTTGGCGAGCGCAACGTGAAGATTCAGGCGACGCTGACTGCCACGTCGGTCGATGGCGTTGTGATGGACCGCATCATTGACCATCTGTCGGCGCTGCCCATGGTGCGCCAGGCTTACTGGAGTTCCAGCACCACCGAGTAGGCGCGCTGCTGACAGACTGTGCCGGATTGACCTGGGTTGATACGGGCTGGAGCCGGTGGCTGGCGAACCGCTGTTGATTCAATCCGCCGGCTGTTCGGGCCTGCGCCATAGCCAGACCAGTACGCACGCCATGCAGGCGACGGCCAGCAGCGCCGCCCAGTGGGCTTGCAGCAGCACCAGCGACGCCGTGGCGCTGACGGTCATGCCAAGCGTCGCCGCCCACTTGGCGCGCCGGCGCACCATGCCGTGCCGCCGCCATTCATTGAGCGGCTTGCCAAACTGCGGATGGTTGTCCAGCCAGCGCGACAGCCGGGGTGAGCTGAGGCTGGCGGCCCAGGCGGCCAGCAGCACAAACGGCACCGTGGGCAGCCCTGGCAAAAAGATGCCGACGATGCCCAGCGCCAGGCTAAGCAGCGCCAACCCCAACAGCAGCCAGCGCACCGGCGCCGGCAGCGCGCGTCTGGCGGGCGGTGCGCCAGCGAGCGGCGGCAGGGAAGGCGGGTTATCTTCAGGGGCCATGTTCATGATTGTGCCGTCAGCCGCTATGCTTGACGTCCATGACCCTTCGTGAAATTCTCAAAATGGGCGATGCACGGCTTTTGCGCATCGCCCAACCCGTGGCAGCCTTCGACACCGATGCGCTGCATGTATTGATCTCGGACATGTTCTACACCATGCAATCGGTCAATGGCGCGGGCCTGGCTGCGCCGCAGATTGGCGAGGACCTGCAGGTGGTGATTTTTGGCAGCGACCAGCTGAACGCGCGCTACCCCGATGCACCCGTGGTACCGCGCACTGTGCTGATTAACCCCGTGATTACGGCTTTGAGTGCGGACGAAGAAACCGACTGGGAAGGCTGCCTGTCAGTGCCCGGCCTGCGCGGCAAGGTGCCGCGTTTCTCGCACATCCGCTACACCGGGTTTGACCAGTACGGCGATCCGATTGACCGCAGCGTTGACGGCTTTCATGCGCGCGTGGTGCAGCATGAATGCGACCACCTGATCGGCAAGCTCTACCCGATGCGGATTCGGGACCTCAGCCAGTTCGGCTACACCGAGGTGCTGTTTCCGGGGCTGGACGCGGCCGACGACTGAGCCGGCCGCGCCCGCTGCCGTCTGATTAGTTCACTTGGGAGCCGACATCTTGTAGCGCACCGGCACGGCGTCAGCCTTGCCCGCAAAGTAGTCGTTGGTGACCTTGCTCACGACCGGCGACAGCAGCACCAGCGACACCAGGTTGGGGAAAGCCATGAAGGCGTTCAGGGTGTCGGCCAGCAGCCAGACGAAGTCCAGGTGCGTGACCGCACCGACCATCACAAACAGTGTCCACAGCACGCGGTAAGGCACTTCGATCTTGCTGCCAAACAAATAGGCCCAGCATTTTTCACCGTAATAGGCCCAGCCCAAAATGGTGGTGAAGGCGAACACCGCCAGTGCAATCGCCAGAAAATACTGACCAAACCCCGGAAAGGCCGTGGCAAAGGCGCTCGAACTCAACTCAGCTCCCTTCAGCCCGCTGTTCCAGGCACCCGTCACGATAAGCACCAAGCCGGTCATCGTGCAGACAACGATGGTGTCAATAAAAGTGCCCATCATGCCGACCAGTCCGGACTCGGCGGCGCTTTTGGTCTGGCCGGCGGCCTGCGCGATGCCGGCTGTTCCCAGTCCGGCTTCATTGGAGAAAATGCCGCGCGCCACGCCATAGCGCATGGCCAGCATGAGGGTGGCACCGGCAAAGCCGCCCGTGGCCGACAGCGGCGTGAAGGCGTGCTTGAAGATCAGCGCGAAAGCGGCCGGAATCTGGTCGGCATACAGGCCCAGCACGATCAGCGAGGCGACGACGTAGCCAATGCACATGGCCGGCACCAGCTTTTCAGCCACCGCGCCAATGCGCTTGACCCCGCCCAGCAGCACAAAGCCGGTCAGCACCGTCAACACCACGCCCGACACCCAGGGCGAGATGCCAAAGCTGGCGGTCAGCACGGCAGCGATGCTGTTGGACTGCACCATATTGCCGATGCCAAAGCCGGCCAGGCCGCCAAACAGTGCAAAAGCCGCACCCAGCCAGGCCCAACGCTTGCCCAGGCCGTTCTTGATGGCGAACATCGGCCCGCCCATGTATTCGCCCTGCGTATCGGCCTCGCGAAAATGCACCGACAGCAGCACCTCGGCGTACTTGGTGGCCATGCCGACCAGCGCCGTCATCCACATCCAGAACAGCGCGCCCGGCCCGCCAATGGCAATGGCCGTGGCAACGCCGGCAATGTTGCCCGTGCCCACGGTGGCGGCCAGCGCGGTCATCAAGGCGGCATAGGGGGTGATTTCCCCCTTGGCGCCCGACTCGGGTTTGCGGCCTTTCCAGACCATGCGAAAGCCGGTGACGATGCGCAAAATCGGCATCAGCTTGAGCCGCAGCTGAAGAAAGAGGCCGGTGCCGAGAATCAGCACCAGCATGGGCGGCCCCCAGACGAAGTCGTTGATCGCTGCGACGATTGAAGTCAGTGTTTCCATAATTTTGTCTCCGGATAATAGTTATTGAGGCAAACGAGCCCACCCGCCGCTGGCGGTTATTGATAAATATCCTGGCTTGTGGGCCGGCAGGGTCTGGTGGTTTTGATGGCGGCGGGCGATTCTAGCCAATCGCAGCCGCATCAGGAAAAGCCGTCAGCGCCAGATGTCAACTGGCGCATGAGGCTTGGGTTTTCAGGCCGGAACGGGCTTTCCTTGCAGCACGCCCGTGGGTTTGAAGGCTTCACTCACCACATCGCCCACCATCTCGGCGGTGATGGCTGACAGTGTCCAGCCCAGGTGACCGTGGCCGGTATTGTAAAAAACGCAGGGCGAGCGGCCCCGGCCAACGCGCGGCAGCATGTTGGGCATCATGGGCCGCAAACCCGCCCAGGGTATGACGCTCTGGGTGTTGACACCGGGAAAGCACTGCTGCACCCAGTCCACCAGCGGCTTGATGCGGTCAGCGCGAATGTCGCGGTTGTAGCCATTGAACTCGGCTGTGCCGGCCACCCGGAAGCGATCCAGACCCAGGCGGCTGGTGACCAGCTTGGTTTCATCGTCCAGCAAACTGACCACCGGCGCAGCCGCCTGGCTTTGCGCGTCTTGCAGGTTCACGGTGATGGAGTAGCCCTTGACGGGGTAGATGTTCACGCGGTCGCCCAGCGAGGCGGCCAGCGCGCGGCTGGCGGTGCCGGCGCAGACCACCACACCGTCAAAAACCGCGCGGGTTGCATGCTCGCCATGACCCACCGTCACGCAGGCCTGGGTTGCGTCTGCTGTGACGCGGGTCACATCTTGCTCGTACAGGCAGGTCACGCCCAGTCGCACGGCGGCTTCGGCCAGGCCTTTGGTGAAGCGGTGGATGTCGCCGGTCGAGTCGCTCTCGGTGAAATAGCCGCCGTAATACTCCCCGGCCAGCGTCGGCTCCAGGGCGCGCATCTCTGAAGGGCTGACGGCGCGGCGTGGCAAGCCGCCTTCGGCCAGCAGTTGCGAGACTTTGCCGGCATGGTCAAAACTGGCTTTGTTGCGGTAAATATGAAGAATGCCTTCTTTTTTCAGGTCAAAGTCAATGCCTTCCTGTTCGGCCCAGCCCAGCAGGTGCCTGCGTGCGGCAACGGCCAGGCGCGTGGTTTCTATGGTGTTGCTGCGGTAGTGGGGCATGTTGGCGATGAACTCGGCGAACCAGGAAATCTTGTGCCAGCTGGGCTTGGGGCTGACCAGCAGCGGGGCGTCGCTCTTGAGCATCCACTTCAAGCCCTTGAGCAGGGTGGACCAGTGGTTCCAGACTTCGGCGTTGGACGCAGAAAGCTGCCCGCCATTGGCAAACGAGGTTTCCATGGCGGCATAGCGATGCTTTTCAAACAAGGTGACTGAAAAGCCGCGTTTGGCCAGTGAGTAGGCGGTGGTCACGCCGGTGATTCCGCCACCGATAACGGCGATTTTTTTCATGAAAGGCTCCAGCAACGTCAGGGGGGTTGAGCCCGCGCGCAACTGCGCACCGGGCACCCCCTCTGTTCTGGACCTGAGAGATTCACCAGCCCTCGCTTGTGGCGAGGGCGGCTTGCTCCTTCGGTGCGCCGCATGACGTGGCCTGCGACAGCTCTTCAGAGATCAATAATGATGCCGGTCCTTTTGCCTGAGAGTTTCCGGGGTGGTTGCTCCTTCGGCGCTGCAGCGATGCTTGAAGCGGCACTGCAGACTCTTCCGACACCAGGTAGCCTGTAGCGGCTGATTGATGCATGCCAGCTCTCGGTGGAGCGGCAATCGCGGTAATTTAGCAGCTATTGGCTGTCAAAAAGCAATAATTTCTCAGAGATTGCTGAGGGTTTTCACTCGTTCAACGCCTGCAGCAACTCGGTTTCGATGGCGATTTGCGCCTTGTTGTGCTGCAACTCGGGGCCGTCAATCAAAAAAGTATCTTCAACGCGCTCACCCAGTGTTGTCACTTTGGCCAGCTTGACGTTGATATGGTGTTTGGCCAGCACCCGTGCAATCAGGTAAAGCAGCCCGACCCGGTCGCTGGCCGACACGCTGAGCAGCCAGCGCTGGGCTTTTTCATCGGGGCGCAAATCCACGCGCGGAATGACCGGAAAGCTTTTCACGCGGCGTGATACGCGGCCTTTGCCGGGCGCAGGCAGCGCGCCGCGTTCTTCAAGTGTGCGGTTGAGATCGGCCTCGACCATGGCGCCGCGCTCGCGGTAATGCTCTTCCAGCGACGGACTGGTGACCTGGAAGGTATCCAGCGCATAGCCATTTTTAGCCGTATGAATCTTGGCATCCAGAATACTGAAACCAGCCTGGTCAAAGTAGCCGCAAATCCGCACGAACAAATCGGGCGCATCGGGTGTGTACACCAGCACCTGCATGCCTTCCCCCACAGACGAGCGGCGGGCGCGGACAATGACGGTGGCCTTGCCGACATGGCGCGACAGGTGGCGTGCGTGCCAGGCAATATCGGCTGCCTCATGACGCATGAAGTAACTGATGTCCAGCGTGTCCCACAGCGCCTTGTGCGACTCGAAAGGCTGCGCGTGCAGCGCCAGCAGGGTCAGCGCTTCGCGCTTGCGGCTTTCCACTTCAGCCGCCGCATCGGGCGCACGGCCGCCCAGCACCCGCAGCGTGTAACGGTACAGATCTTCGAGCAGCTTGCCTTTCCAGGCGTTCCAGACCTTGGGGCTGGTGCCGCGAATGTCGGCGACTGTCAGCAAGTACAGGGCCGTCAGGTAACGCTCATTGCCGACTCGCTGGGCAAAAGCGGCAATCACCGACGGGTCGCTCAGGTCTTGCTTTTGGGCGACTTGGCTCATGCTGAGATGCTCGCCGACCAGGAATTCGATCAGCTCGGCGTCCGACGCGGCAATGCCATGCTGGCGGCAAAAAAGGCGGACTTCCTTGCGCCCCAGCTCGGAATGGTCGCCGCCGCGCCCCTTGGCAATGTCGTGGAACAGTGCGGCAATGATCAATATCCAGGGCTTGTCCCAGCCGGCGGCCAGTTGCGAGCACATCGGGTATTCATGCGAATGCTCGGCCATGAAAAAGCGCCGCACATTGCGCAGCACCATCAAGATGTGCTGGTCAACCGTGTAGACATGGAACAGGTCATGCTGCATCTGCCCGACGATGTTGCGAAACGCCCAGAGGTAACGGCCCAGCACCGAGGTCTGGTTCATCAGCCGCATGGCGTGCGTGATGCCTTGGGGCTGCTGCAGGATGCGCAAAAATGTCGCCCGGTTGACCGGGTCGCTGCGAAATTTGGCGTCCATCACACCCCGGGCGTTGTACAGCGCCCGCAGCGTGCGCGCCGACAGGCCCTTGATGCCGACGTTGGTTTCAAACAGCAAAAAAGTTTCCAAAATAGCGTGCGGATGGCGCAGGTACAAATCGTCGCTGGCCACTTCCAGCATGCCGGCCTTGTCGAAAAATCGCTCATTCAGGGGGCGCGGCGGATAGTCGCAGGGGTTGAGCTTTTCTTCAATATTGAGCAGCAAAATCTGGTTGAGCTGCGTGACGGCCTTGGCCGTCCAGTAATAGCGGCGCATCAGCGCTTCGCTGGGGCGCGTGGGCGGGCGTTTTGCCGAGCGGCTGCCTCGGGGTGACATGGCGTGGTCCAGCGGCAGCGCCGCCTGCATGGTATCGAGCGCGTGGGGCTGTTCAATCCGGTGGTCAATCTGGGCGGAATAGCCAAAGGATTCAGCCACTGCCGTTTGCAGGTCGAACACCAGCCGGTCTTCGCGCCTGCCGGCAATGATGTGCAGCCGTGCGCGTATCAGGCTCAGCAGCGCTTCATTGGCCTTGATCTGCCGCACTTCAAAAGCAGTCGCCAGGCCATTGCGTGCCAACTCGTCCCAGGACTTGCCCAGACCTGCCGCGCGCGCCACCCAGAGCATTACTTGCAGGTCGCGCAGTCCGCCTGGGGATTCCTTGCAATTGGGCTCCAGCGCGTACGGCGTATTTTCAAACTTGTTGTAGCGCTGGCGCATTTCCAGCGTTTTGGCGACAAAAAAAGCTTTCGGATCCAGCACGGCGTCAAGCTGCTTTTGCAGCCGCGCATAGCCCGCTTTGCAGCCGGTGATGAGGCGCATTTCCAGCAGCGATGTCTGCACCGTGACATCTTTGGCGGCTTCTTCAACGCACTGGGCCGCTGTGCGCACGCTGGAGCCAATGTGCAGGCCGCAGTCCCAGCAGTTGCTGATGAAGGTTTCCACCTTGGCCTTGAGCAGCGGGTGGTCTTCAATGTCAAAGACTGCATCGGGCAGAAGCAGCAGCACATCGACATCGGAATGGGGAAACAGCTCGCCCCGGCCAAAGCCGCCGGCTGCGATCAAGCAGGCTTCGGGTGGAAAGTCGCCTGCCTGCCACAACCCCTGCAAGGCCGTGTCGGTCAGCCGGCCCAGCTTTTGCAGCAAACCATGAATGCCCCGTGCGGAAGCGCCGCTGCCCGCAAGGGAGGCCAGCACCGCTTCTTTGCCCAGGCGGTATTGTTCGCGAAAGAAAGCCAGTTCAGTCATGAATGAAACACCTGACTTGAAAATACGAAAGGGCTGCCCGGCAAAGCGCTGAGCATGGCGACTCAAAGCCGGATCAGGTCTTGGCGGGTGCGGTCGCAGTTTGTGGCACAAAGTCCGGAATCGGCGGGCTGCCAGCGGACAGTGTCAGCACTTCGTAGCCGGTTTCGGTGACCAGCACCATGTGCTCCCATTGGGCCGAAAGCGAATGGTCGCGTGTCACGATGCTCCAGCCGTCTTTTTCCGGGCCGTCCTTGATGTCACGCTTGCCGATGTTGATCATCGGCTCGATGGTGAACACCATGCCGGGCTTGAGTTCTTCGCGCGTGCCGGGGCGGCCGTAATGCATGACCTGCGGGTCTTCGTGGAACTTGGCACCGATGCCGTGGCCGCAGAACTCGCGAACGATGGAGTAACCCTGCTTTTCTGCAAACGTCTGGATGGCGTGGCCCACATCGCCCAGGTGCGCGCCGGGCTTGACGCACATGATGCCTTTCCACATGGCGTCATAAGTCACCTGGCACAGCCGCTTGGCCGCAATCGATACGTCGCCCACCAAAAACATGCGGCTGCTGTCGCCATGCCAGCCGTCCTTGATGCCCGTGACATCCAGATTGACGATGTCGCCCTTTTTGAGTGGCTTGTCGTTCGGCACGCCGTGGCAGACCTGATGGTTGACCGAGGTACACAGTGATTTGGGATAAGGCGGATAGCTCGGCGGCCCATAACCCAGCGTCGCCGGGATGGTGTGCTGCACATTGACCATGTAGTCGTGCGTCAACTGGTTAATTTCGTTGGTGGTCACGCCGGGTTTGACAAAGGGCGTCAGGTAGTCCAGCAATTCACCAGCGAGCCTGCCCGCCACCCGCAGACCTTCGATTTCTGCTGCATTTTTGTAAGTAATACTCATGCCGGAATTATCCCACCGGACTCCAGCACCTGCTTTAACTCTGCTTGGCAAAGGTTTTTGGCACCCTATTGGCGCGAGAAATGGGGCAAAAAGGGGCGGGCGAGCCGTTTCAGCGACGCAGCCGGGGCGCTGATAAAATTGCCCGCTGACGCGCGCGCCCGCAGACGTTGATTCAGTTGCCTGAAATTTGCCCCGACCGGGTGCGCCAAACTCAACATTCAGCTTGCCAGCTGCCACCCATTCCTCCACCAAAAGGCTATTGCTACTGTGACTCTGCACTTGACGACTTTTGAGGGCGAAGCCCACGGCATCAGTGCCCTGAGCGACTTTCGCGTCCAGCAACTTCTTCCTCGCCTGCAAGCCATTCACGACAAGATCGTGGGCATCAGCGCCCGGTTTGTCCATCTGGTGGCTACAGAAGCGATTCCGCCCGAGGCCGTGAAAACCCAGCTGGCGGCCTTGCTCAGCTATGGCGAACCGTGCGAGCAACCCGCCGCCAATGCCGCCGACAACATCCTGTTCATCGTCTCGCCGCGTTTTGGCACCGTGTCGCCGTGGGCGTCCAAAGCCACTGACATTGCGCACAACTGCGGCTTGGGCGTCAAGCGCATCGAGCGCATCACCGAATACCGCTTGAGCCTGAAATCAGGCTTTTTCAGCAAGTCGGCCCTGAACGAGGCGCAGCGCGCGCAAGTCGCCGCGTTGCTGCACGACCGCATGCTCGAAAGCGTGATGACCGAGCGGGCGCAAGCCGCCGTGGGTCTGTTTACCGAATTGCACGGCGAGCCGCTGCAAACCATTGACGTGCTGCAGGGCGGAAAAGCCGCGCTGGAACAAGCCAACACCGAGTTCGGCCTGGCGCTGGCCGCTGACGAAATCGACTACCTGGTCAACGCCTTCACCCAGCTGCAGCGCAACCCGACCGATGTCGAACTGATGATGTTCGCGCAGGCCAACAGCGAGCATTGCCGCCACAAAATCTTCAACGCCGACTTCACGATTGACGGCGTGCGCCAAGACATGAGCCTGTTCGGCATGATCCGCAACACCGAAAAGCTGAATCCCCAGCACACGGTGGTGGCGTATTCCGACAACGCGTCTGTCATGGAAGGCGCAAAAATCCAGCGTTTTTATGCCAAATCAGCCTCTGGCGCAGACGGGACGGGCGCTACCAGCTATCAAACCTATAGCGCCAGTGACGACGTGCTGACGCATGTGCTGATGAAGGTCGAGACGCACAACCACCCGACGGCGATTTCACCGTTCCCCGGCGCATCAACCGGCGCGGGCGGCGAGATTCGCGACGAGGGCGCGACCGGACGCGGCTCCAAACCCAAGGCCGGTTTGACGGGCTTCACGGTGTCTAAACTGTTTGATGGCGATTACGGCAAGCCCGGCCACATCGCCAGCCCGCTGCAGATCATGACGGAAGGCCCATTGGGCGGCGCGGCGTTCAACAACGAATTTGGCCGGCCCAACCTGAACGGCTACTTCCGCGAATACGAGCAAACCGTGGGCGGCCAGCGCTGGGGATACCACAAGCCCATCATGATTGCCGGCGGCGTCGGCACCATCGATGCCGAACTGACCCACAAGATTTTGTTCCCCGCCGGCACGCTGCTGATCCAGATCGGCGGCCCCGGCATGCGCATCGGCATGGGCGGCAGCGCAGCCAGCTCGATGGCGTCGGGCGCGAATGCCACCCAGCTCGACTTCGATTCGGTGCAGCGTGGCAACCCTGAAATCGAACGACGCGCGCAGGAAGTTATCAACCAGTGCGCGCAGTTGGGCTTGAACAATCCGATTCTGGCGATTCACGATGTGGGCGCGGGCGGCCTGTCCAACGCCTTCCCCGAACTGGTCAACGACGCTGGACGCGGCGCACGCTTCGATTTGCGCGCCATCAAGCTGGAAGAAAGCGGCCTGAGCGCCAAAGAAATCTGGAGCAACGAAAGCCAGGAGCGCTACGTGATGGCGATTGCGCCTGAATCGCTGGCGCAGTTCGAAGCCTTTTGCCTGCGCGAGCGCTGCCCGTTTGCCGTGATTGGCGTGGCGACTGAAGAAAAGCAGCTCGTGCTGTCGGACAACGATGCGCCCGCGCCAGTGGACATGCCGATGAATGTGCTCTTGGGCAAACCACCCAAGATGCACCGCGACGTGTCAACTGTCGCGCAGACGATCAAGCCGATTGACCTGACCGGTGTTGATCTGCAAAAAAGCTGCATCGACGTGCTGAGTCACCCGACCGTGGCGTCGAAACGTTTCCTCATCACCATCGGCGACCGCACCGTGGGCGGCATGACGCACCGCGACCAGATGGTCGGCCCGTGGCAAGTGCCGGTCGCTGATTGCGCCGTCACGCTGGCCGATTACAAAGGCTTTGGCGGCGAGGCCATGAGCATGGGTGAACGCACGCCGCTGGCTGCCGTGAATGCCGCCGCGTCGGGCCGCATGGCGGTGGCCGAAGCCATCACCAACCTGCTGGCCGCACCGATTGAACTGCCGCGCGTCAAGCTGTCAGCCAACTGGATGGCGGCTTGTGGCGAGCCGGGGCAGGACGCCGCGCTGTACGCCACTGTCAAGGCCGTGGGCATGGAACTGTGCCCGGCGCTGGGCGTGTCGATCCCGGTCGGCAAGGATTCGCTGTCGATGCGCACCGTCTGGAAAGACGACAGCGGCCAAGCCAAGAAAGTCACCTCGCCGGTGTCGCTGATCGTCAGCGCCTTTGCCACCCTGGCCGACGTGCGCGGCACGCTCACGCCCGAGCTGAACACGGTCGAAGCCGACACGACGCTAATTTTGATCGATTTGGGCAAGAGCCAGATGCGCATGGGCGGCTCCATCCTGGCGCAAAGCTTGAACCTGGAAGACGGCGACGTGCCCGACCTGGATGACCCGAAAGACCTGGTCAATCTGGTCAACGCCATCAACGAATTGCGCGCTCAGGGAAAAATCCTGGCGTACCACGACCGCAGCGATGGCGGCTTGTTCGCCACCGCCTGCGAAATGGCGTTTGCCGGCCATGTCGGCGTGTCGCTCAACATCGACATGCTGCTGCTGGAAGGCGACGGCATCAGCGACAGCCGCATGGACACCGGCGACAGCAAAAACTGGGCGTCGCAAGTCGGTGGCCGCCGCGATGAGCTGACGCTGAAAGCGCTGTTCAATGAAGAGCTGGGGGCGGTGATTCAGGTCGCCACCTCGGCCCGCAATGACGTGATGCAGACGCTGCGCACGCACGGGCTGTCCAAGTTCAGTCATTTTGTCGGCAAGACCCGTCCCGACCACGCGTCGCTGGAAGTCGGCAAAGGCGAAGTGCAGGTCTGGCGCGACACCAAAGCGGTGTTCAAGGCCAGGCTGCAAGACCTGCATCAGGTCTGGGATGCCGTGAGCTGGAAGATTTGCCAGCAGCGCGACAACCCGGCCTGCGCCAACGCGGAACACGCCGCCGCTGGTGAACCGGCTGATCCGGGTCTGCATGTTTTCTTGCCGCAAGCTGTGAGCCTGAACGCGCCGGCGCTGATGCTGTCGCGGCCCAAAGTGGCGGTGCTGCGCGAGCAGGGCGTGAACTCGCATGTGGAAATGGCCTATGCCTTCACGCAAGCGGGTTTTGAAGCCATCGACGTTCACATGACCGACTTGCAAACGGGCCGTGCGCAACTGGCCGACTTTGCCGGTGTTGTCGCCTGTGGCGGCTTTAGCTACGGCGACACGCTGGGCGCGGGCATTGGCTGGGCACGTTCAATCACCTTTAATCCGGTGCTGGCTGCGCAGTTCAGCGGGTTCTTTGGCCGCAGCGACACCTTTGGTCTGGGCGTGTGCAACGGTTGCCAGATGTTTGCCGAACTGGCCGACATCATTCCCGGCGCTGAAGCCTGGCCACGCTTCACCACCAACCAGAGCGAGCGTTTTGAAGCCCGCCTGTCGATGGTGGAAGTGCTGGAATCCCCAAGCCTGTTCTTTGCCGGTATGGCCGGCAGCCGACTGCCGATTGCCGTGGCGCATGGCGAGGGTTATGCGAACTTTGCGCATCGGGGCGATGCGTCAAAGGCGATTGCCGCGATGCGTTTTACCGACAACCACGGCCAGCCGACCGACGCCTATCCGGCCAATCCGAACGGCAGCGCAGGCGGTCTGACAGCAGTGACCACGGCAGACGGGCGCTTCACGGCGCTGATGCCACACCCCGAGCGCGTCGTTCGCAATGTGCAGATGAGTTGGACGAACCTGGACAAGGGCCACGCCAGCCCGTGGATGCAGCTGTGGCACAACGCGCGCAAATGGGTGGGTTGATGCATTGAACAAAAAGGGCCGATAAGGCCCTTTTTTGTTGCTGGCAGTGCGTATAGGACAGAGCCGCCTTTGCGGTGACTCTTCAATCATCTTGCAAGCTAAAATTCATCAAAATTGATAGCAGCTTGCGCCCGATCTGTATGGGCAGTTTCAAGTCCAAGCGCAACACAGGGATCATTGAATAGTAGCGGGCGAGGGGTGGTAGTTGAGCAACAAATTGCGGTAGACCTCAAGGG